>NZ_CP026100.1:4690000-5013067 GCF_003722335.1 Caulobacter flavus | reverse complement strand
CGCGCCCGGCTCCAGCTTCAGGCGCAGGGCGAAGACCTCGCTGGCCTCTTCCGTCGAGGCCTGGCGCACCACGTAGCCCTTGTTGGGATAGGAACTGAGCAGCCCGTCCTGCTCCAGCCGGCTCAGCGCCTCGCGCAGCGGGATCTTCGACACCCCCAGTTCGGCGGCGATGGTGTCCTGACGCACCGCCGTTCCGGGCGGCATCTCGCCCGTCAGGATCCTCCGTCTCACGATCTCGTAGGTCTGATCGGACAGGGTGCGGACGACGATACTCATGCGCTGTGAACTGAGCCCCAATTCGGCGCCCCCGCGCCGAGACGGCCCGTATACCAGAATATCCCGGGCCCTAGATTAAACCTCGGACATATCGAGCCGCCTGCAAAGCCGGTATGCGTGTGTTTGAGCGTTCGGCGGCGACGTCGCTCGTCCGGCGGCAGGCGAATCCGGCGATCCTGCGCGCGTGGATATCGACCGGGCCGGTCGCGACAAGACGAGGAACACCGCATTGACCCTGGGCGTGGGCGGATCGACCATGGCCGCCGAGCTGGCCGGCCTTTCGCCGCGGGCGGGCCGGCCGCCTGCCATCGGCGCGGCCGAGTACGAGGCGCGGCTGGAGAAGGCGAGGGGGCTGACCCGCGCCCTGGGCGCCGACGCCCTGCTGATCGGGGCCGGGGCCTCGCTGCGCTATTTCACCGGCGTGCCGTGGGGCGCGACCGAACGGCTGGTGGCCCTTCTGCTGCCGGTCGCCGGCGCGCCGGTGATGATCTGCCCGGCCTTCGAGCTGGGCTCGTTGCAAGCTGACCTGAAGGTCGAGGTCGAGATCCGCCTGTGGCAGGAGCACGAGAGCCCCGCCGCCCTGGTCGGTCGTTCGCTGGCTCAGCTGGGCGCCGACGTCCTGGCCCTCGATCCGGCCGCGCCGTTCTCGCTGTTCTCGGCCCTGCGCGACGCCGCGCCGTCGCTGTCGGTCAAGGACGCCGGGGCGGTGGTCGACGGCTGCCGGGGCGTGAAGTCCGACGCCGAGCTGGCCCTGCTGCGCTACGCCAAGGCCATCACGCTGGACGTGCATCGCCGCGCCGGCGCGGTGCTGGCGCCCGGCGTGCGGGCCAGCGAGGTCAAGCGCTTCATCGACGAGGCCCACCGCGCGGCCAGCGGCGGCGGCTCGACCTTCTGCGCCGTGCAGTTCGGCGAGGCGACGGCCTATCCGCACGGCCTGCCCGGCGACCAGGAACTGGCCGAGGGCGACCTGGTGCTGATCGACACCGGCTGCCAGGTCGAGGGCTACCAGGCCGACATCACCCGCACCTACGTGTTCGGGACGCCCGGCGACGAACATCGCCGGATCTGGGAGATCGAGCACGAAGCCCAGGCCGCCGCCTTCGCCGCCGTGCGTCCGGGCCTGCCGTGCGAGACCATCGACGCGGTCGCCCGCCAGGTGCTCGAACGCCATGGCCTGGGTCCGGACTACGCCCTGCCGGGCCTGCCGCATCGCACGGGACACGGCATCGGCCTGTCGATCCACGAGGGTCCCTACCTGGTGCGCGGCGACGCCACGCCGCTGGCGCCTGGCATGTGCTTTTCGAACGAGCCGATGATCGTGATCCCCGGCCGCTTCGGCGTGCGCCTGGAGGACCACATGTACGTCACGGCCGACGGCGCGGCCTGGTTCACCCCGCCGTCGCCCTCGATCGACGACCCGTTCGGGTTGAAGGCGTAGGCGCCGGGACCCCCTCAGTCGCTCCGCGACAGCTCCCGCAGAGGGGGGAGCATCTGGAGCGCCAAGATCCTCCCCCTCTGGGGGAGGTGGCCCGAAGGGCCGCAGGCGGTCTTGACCTCACACCTTGTCCGGATAGACCGGCGCGATGTCGACGGGGATGTCCTTCAGCGTCGCGATCACGCCGCGAGCGTCATCGTCCAGGTGAGCGTAGCGGTCGAAGAAGGCGACCATGCCGGCATAGTCGCCGTCGCCCTGCAGCTTGACGATGTCGGCCACCAGGTCGCGCATGCCGGCCGCCATCTTGGCGTCGTCGACGCGGAAGCGCTTCTGGGCCGGGTCATAGACGAAGGCGCCCTTGGCCTTGAGGTAGCCGTACTGCAGCGCCGCGCCCCGGCCGTGGGCCTCCTCGTCGCCCCAGCGGGCGGCGCGGAAGATGCCGGCCAGATAGGTGGCGAACAGTTGCGGGCGCTCGGCCGCCGGGATCTCGCCCTTGTCCATCATGAACAGGATGTTCCAGGCGCCCATGACGTCGGCCTTGGCCTCCTCGGCGGTGCCGCCGATGTCCTTCAGTTCGGCCGAGACGGTGGTGGCGCGGCCGTCGACGACGATCGAGCCCGGACCCAGGCTGTGCGACAGCTCGTGGAACAGGGTCTCCAGCGTCATGTACTTCTGGCTGACCAGGGCGGCCTGGTCGGCGACCAGCACGCGGTTGGCGATCGGCTGCAGGATGCCCTCGTACTTGGCGGCCAGCACGTTCGACAGGATCACCTTCTTGGCGCCCTTGGCCTCGCGCACGCGCTCGTCGTTGGGCAGGTTGAAGGCCACGGTCTGCGGGCCGTGCAGGTTGTCGCCGCCGCCGCGGATCTGCTCGGCCACCGCGATCGGCGAGGCCCCGCCGCGCTTGAAGTTCTTGTAGGCGTCGGCGACCGGCAGGTTGGCCTCCATGTCGCGCAGATAGGCCTTGTACTTGTCGAGCGCGCTGCTCTCGGTCGGGTTCTTCAGGGTGACGAAGGCCTCGAAGGCGGCTTTCTGGCCCATCAGCTCGTCGGTGTAGGTCTCGTACGGGCCGATCGCTACCTCGATGGGCGTGCCCTCCAGATCCATCCAGGCCATCTCGGACTGGAAGTAGTCGTTGGTGCGGAACGACTGGGCGCGCAGGGTCAGGAATTTCTTGAGGCTGGCGTTGGTGGCGATCCTGGCGGCCTCGTCCAGCAGAGCGGCGGCCTTGGTCAGCTCGGGCTTGTAGGCCTGCGAGAACGGCACGGCGATCAGCTTGTCGCCGTCACGGCGGACCACCGTGTAGGTGTCCATCAGCGCCGCCTTCTGGTCGGGGTGGGCGGCCAGATAGGCCTCGAGCTGGGCCTTGGTCAGGCCGGCCGGATAGAAGCCGTGGCCCGGGCCGTCGGGGCCGCCCTGGGCGACCATCTGCTTGGCGTAGATCGCCGTCATCTGGTCGGCCGCCTGGATCAGCAGGTTCACCACCTTGCGCTCCTCGGGGCTGAGGAAGGCGGTGTCGGTCTTCATGCGGATGGTCGCGTAGTTCTCGGGCGGCGCGGCCTGCACGGCGAGAGGAGCGGAGAGGGCGGCGGCCGAGACGCCGAGCGTCAGGGCGAGGGAGAGAAGCGCGCGCATGGAGAAGCTGTGGCCCTTGCGGATGAAGCGATGGCTCCGCTTACACCCGCCTTGGGGCGAAGACGAGGCGGGTCTAGAAGCGGCGGCGCTTCAGGGAGGCGAAGGCGTCCAGCATCACGGCCGCCAGGTGGCTCTGGCTGCGGGCGAAGGCCGGATCGGCCGCCTCGCCCGACAGGCGCATGCCGTCGGGGCGGGTGACGGCCCAGGTGCAGCGGCCGGCTGCGATGTCGAGTTCGACCTGGCAGTCGGAGGCGGGCGGGGCGGCGGTCAGCATGGAAATCTCCTGGCCGGAAAGGCGAGATCGCACCCTACGGACGGCGTGGGGCGCCCTGATGGAACCCATGTGGAGATTTCGTGCAGACGATCAGGCCGTCGGCAGCGACAGGGTGAAGCGGGCGCCGTCCGGGTCGGCGACATAGGCCACCTCGCCGCCGTGGGCGCGGGCCAGCGAGCGGGCGATCGACAGGCCAAGGCCGGTTCCGCCTTCGGTCCGGCGCGTGGTGAAGAACGGCTCGAACAGTCGGACGGCGTCGGCCGCAGGCACGCCTGGTCCGTCGTCGGCGACCACCAGAACGACGCTGCCGCCCCGGTCGTGGCCGCTGATCGCGACCTTGCCGGCGCCGGCCTGGCGGCTGTTCTCGACCAGCACGGTCAGCACCGTCTCGATCATCGCCAGCGGGGCGGCGACGGGCGGCAGGTCGGCGGGCAGGTCGCTGGCGACCGTGAAGACGGGCGTCGAAAGGGCCGCCGCCACGGTCCTGGCCGCGGCCGCTGGCGCGGCGGCGACGCCGGCCTCGGGCGTGGCCATGTCGGCGCGGGCCAGTTCCAGCAGGCGTCCGACCAGGGCCGACAGGCGGGCGTTGTCGGCGGCGATGTTGGCCAGGAACCGCTCGCGCTCGGCCTGGCTCATGGTGGGATAGTGGTCCTGCAGCAGCTCGATGGCGCCGCGCACCCCGGCCAGCGGCGTCTTGAACTCGTGGCTCAGCGCGGCGGCGAAGTCGCGCAGGTAGCGTGACCGACGGTCGATGGCGTCCGACATGGCGCGGAAGTCGTCGTACAGCGCCTGGATCTCGACGGCGGCCGTGCGCGGCGTCTCGGGCGGTTCGCCCCGGCCGGCCGCCATGACCCGCGTGGCGGCGCTGAGCTGCTCGATCGGCCGGGTCACCCCGCGCGACACCAGGCCCGCCAGGCCGAACAGCACCACCAGTATGACCCCGGCGCCCAGCAGCAGCTTGCCGCGATCCTCGTGCAGGCCCTTGAACAGGCCGCGCGGCGAGCGCGACAGCAAGAGCACCCCGACCGTCCGGCCGCCCACCTCGACCGGGCGGGCATGGTGCAGCCGCACCGCCGAGGCCCGGCTGAACAGCTCCCAGATCGAGCGCTGGCGGTACTGGCCGTTGCGGCGCAGCACGGTCTGCGACCGTCCGGCCAGCGCCTCGCGCACCTCGGGCAGGGCCGACAGGTCGCCGCCGGCGCCCAGGCCCCGCACGACGCGTCCGCGCGCGTCGGTCAGGACGATGGCGGCCAGGGTGCTGCGCGTGGTGTCGGCGAAGATGTGGTCGAGGCGGGCGGCCGCCGCGCTGGCGGCGAGGTCCGGCGCCGCTGCGCCCGGGGCGGGCGAGGGACGCTCGGGCAGGATGGGGGCGGCCGACAGGTCGATGCTCGGCCGCTCGGGCCGGTAATAGTAGGGATCTTCCGGATCCGGACGTGGCGCGGGGGCCGGCGGCGGGGCGCCGGGCCACAGCGCCGCGGCCGTCGCGGCCAGGGCCGCGCCCTGGGCGGCCAGCTCGGCCTCGGTCTGGCGAACCAGGGTGTTCTCGTAGCTGCGCAGGAACACCCCGCCGATCGCGGGCATCGAGGCGGCGAACAGCAGCACCGCCAGCAGGATGCTGCGCAGCCGCAGCGCCGGCCAGCGCCGCTTCACCGCGTCCTTCCAGGCGTCCAGCGCGGCGATCACGCCCCGGCGCTCTGACTCGTGCCCTGGCACGGACCCAGGCGATAGCCGACGCCCGGACGGGTCTCGATCAGGTCGACGCCGCCCAGCTTGGCGAACTTGGCGCGCAGGTTGCGCACGTGGCTGTCGATGGTGCGGTCGGTCAGCGCGAAGCCGGGCCCGCGCAGGCGGTCGATGATGGCGTCGCGGCTGAACACCCGGCGCGGGGCGCTGGCCAGGGTCCACAGGATGCCGAACTCGGTGACGGTCAGCGTCGCCTCCTCGCCGCCCCAGGCGGCTCGCCAGGCCTCGGCCTCCAGGCTGAGGCGGCCGTGGCTGACCAGCTTGGGCTCCTCGACCGGCGCGGCGGCGCTGGCGCGGCGCAGGATCGCGCTGACCCGGGCGGTCACCTCGCGCGGGCTGAACGGCTTGACCACGTAGTCGTCGGCGCCCAGTTCGATGCCCAGCACCCGGTCGATCTCGTCGTCGCGCGACGACAACAGCAGCACCGGCAACTGGCCCTCGGCGCGGATCCGCCGACAGACGTCCAGTCCGTTCAGGCGCGGCATGTTGATGTCCAGCACCACCAGGGCCGGCTTGTGGGCAGCGATCGCCTCCAGCGCCGCCTCGCCGTCGCCGGCCTCGACCGTGGCGTAGCCGGCCTTGCCCAGGGCGAAGGCCAGCAGCTCGCGGATATGCGGCTCGTCGTCGACGATCAGGATGGGCTGAGTCATGGCGCAGATGTTCCGCTTGCGACGTCGGAGGTCAACGGGGCGATTGGGACCAGGGGAACGGCCCGCGGCGGGGTCGACGGGTCCACGCGGCCCGGATTGGTCATCGGATAGCCGTCGCAGTCTTCCAGTCCGGCCGGCACCCTGACGACGAGGTCGCTGGGGCCCAGCGCCAGAGCCGCTCGCAGCCGCCGCTCGCCGCGCCAGGTCCAGCTGCGCCAATCAGCCTGACGCCTGGAGAGGTCCTCCAGCAGCAGCGTGCGCGACCAGGCCGCGCGGGCTGCCAGGGGCTGGGGCAGGGGGCGGGCGCGCAGGCGGCTCAGCGCCACGACCGAAGAGTCGCCCAGCCGCTCCAGGTAGCAGACGTCGAGTTCGGAGGCGCGCCCGCCCACGTCCCTGGCGTGGCGGCTGTTCCAGTCCGCCGCGACGGCGCCCAGATCGATCACGGCGCACGCGGCCAGCACGACGCCGGCGGCGAGGACGTTGGCGTTGACCAGCCACGCGCCGCTCTTGCCCCGCAGCATCCGCCAGCAGATCAGGGCCAGGCCCACGCCCACCAGCGCCATCCAGATCAGGGCGGCGATCCGCAGGCGGGTCAGGCCGTAGGCGTCGATATAGTCCGCCGTGCGCAGGATCGACGAGGCCACCAGGAACAGGTTCTGCGCCACCCACAGCACCACCAGTCGCCTCAGCCAGGTCGAGCGGGCCGTGGCCGATCCCGGCGCCAGGGCGACCAGCACGAACAGGCCGGCCAGCAGCGCCGTGGCGATCAGGGGATAGGCGCCGCGATGGGCATATTCGGCCAGGGTCACGCCCTCGGGCAGGGGCGCGCGCGACCACAGGAAGGCGACGTCCAGGCCGTTCTGCAGGGCGAACAGGGCGTTGAACACCACCAGCGACAGGCCGACCGAGGCGACGCTGACGCCCGGCAGGGGCGCGCCGGAGCCGGCGGGCAGGCCCTGCGTCGTTCTGAGAAAGCGCGGGCGCAGCAGGGCCCAGGCGCAGACGCCCACCAGTCCGGCGAAGACCAGCCGGGCGGGGTCGAACAGCGGCAGGCGCATCTGGCCCAGCGCCTGGGCGATCACCGGATTGGCGGCGGTGAACAGCGCCACGAACACCATGCCGCCGACCACCGGCAGCACCAGTACCGGAAGGCGGCGCAGCACGAGGTCGCCGCTCGCCGTGCGATGCTTGCGCAGGGCCAGAAAGTCGAGGATCGGCGCCACCAGGGCCATGGCCAGCCAGAACCCCAGCCTTTGGGCCCAGCGCCAGGCGTCGTCGCGGGCGCCGGCGCGGGCCGACAGCGCCGCGACGCCCAGGCTCAGCACGCAGAACACCAGGGCCAGCCTTCCCGGCGCCTCGATCATCAGAGCGGCGAAAGCGGCCGCCAGCAGCAGGGCCGGCCAGGCCTTGCGCGACGTGGGGGCGGCAAGGGCGACGGCCAAGGTCGCCAGCAGGAACACCAGGCCCAGGTTCGCGCCCGCCGCCTGCCGGTAGAGCAGCTGGTCGGCCGCCAGCGCCAGCACGGCGGCCGCCACGGGCTTCATCCAGAACGGCGCGGCGGACGGCGATCGAAGGGCGGGCATCGGAAGGGCTCCCTGTGTCGGAGCCTTCTGGTTAGGCGGGGCGCTTGCAGCCCCGGCGGCGCGGGCGTGCACGGTCCGACCGCTCGTCGTGCAGAGCCGGTGCAGACGTAAAAAAGGGCGGCGCGAGGTCGCGCCGCCCGAAAGTCGGAGGGGAATTCAGAAGGGAAGAAAGCGATCGGTCGCCCTTAGGCGGCCTTTTCGCCCTCGATCAGGGTGGAGGCGTCGCCGTCGGCGGCGACGGCGCCCGTGCTGATCGGGATGGTCCGGGGCTTGAGGGCTTCGGGCAGCTCGCGCTTCAGCGCGATGGTCAGCAGGCCGTCGGCCAGGGCCGCGTCGGTCACCACCACGTAGTCGGCCAACTGGAAGCGGCGGTCGAAATTGCGCTCGGCGAGGCCGCGATGCAGGTAGCGCTTGGTCTCGTCGTTGGCCGCCTTGCGGCCCGAGACGGTCAGCAGGCCTTCCTTGGCCTCGATCGACAGTTCTTCCGGCTTGAAGCCGGCGACGGCGATCTCGATGCGGTAGGTGTTCTCGTCGGTGCGCTCGATGTTGTAGGGCGGATAGCCCGAGGCGGCTTCGGTCTTGGCGGCGGCGTCGAGTTGCGCGGCCAGGCGGTCGAAGCCGACAAGCGAACGGTACAGGGGCGAAAGATCGATCGTACGCATAAGTGTAGAACCTTCTTCTCAAGCAAGGTTGCAGTCAGTGTTCGAACCTTCGACGACCCGAAATCGGCCTCGTCTGTGATCCGGAAGGCCCGGCTGTCCAGCGCCTTCGGTTGAATAGTTGGGAGGCCGTTTTTCGACTTCAAGGGGTGCGACGTTTTTGAATGCAACGGCTTCGGAGGCGCCGGCGCGAAGCGTGGCCTCGATGGGCCGGAATCGCTTGATCGGACGCCACCCAAGGTTAAGGTCCGTCACCTCGACGACGACGGAGACAGACCATGCCCGCCCGCCGCCACCTGCTGATCCTCGCCGCCGCAGCGGCCCTCGTTCCCACAGCCGGCGCCCTGGCCGCCGACGCCGCCCTCAAGGCCGCCGTCGCCTCGCCCGACCGCACGCCGGCCAGCGTCGCCCGCGACGGCGCTCGTCATCCCTACGAGAGCCTGGCGTTCTGGGGGCTCAAGCCCGGCCAGACCGTGATCGAGGTCTCGCCCGGCGGCGGCTACTGGACCGAGATCCTCGCGCCCTACGCCAAGGCCACCAAGGGGACCTACGTCGCCGGCGTCGCCGACCTGGCCAATCCCAAGCTGTCGGAAGGCGCCCGCAAGGGCCGCGCGGCCTTCGAGGCCCGCTTCGCCGACGAGGCCAAGTACGGCAAGGTCAAGTTCGTCGACTTCGGACCGGTGGCCGCGCCGCTGGGCGCGCCGGGCTCGGCCGACCTCGTTTTGACCGCCCGCAACGTCCACAACTGGACCGGCCGTCCGGGCGAGGTCGACAAGATCTTTGCCGACTTCTTCGCCGTGCTGAAGCCGGGCGGCGTGCTGGCCATCGAGGAGCACCGCGCCGAGCCGGCCGACGAGAAGAGCCCCGGCGCCGGCGGCTACATGGCCACCTCGACCGTCGTGGCCATCGCCGAGAAGGCCGGCTTCAAGCTCGACGCCAAGTCCGAGATCAACGCCAACCCCAAGGACACCAAGGATCACCCCTTCGGCGTCTGGACCCTGCCGCCCACCCGCCAGTCGGCGCCGTCGGGCCAGCCGGCCGATCCGAACTTCGATCGCGCCAAGTACGACGCCATCGGCGAAAGCGACCGCATGACCCTGCGCTTCAAGAAGCCCGCGTGAGGTCGCGCCTGGTGACGGCCCAAGGGCCAGTTTTGGTCAAGGTCGCGGTCTAGGCTGGGATCCATGCGTAACGGGGGATCGATGGACCCAGTTTCTTCCTGGTCGCGCCGCGGCCTGCTTGTCGCCGCCGCCGCGGCGGGCCTCGTCGGCTGCGGCCGCAAGAAGGACGAACCGGCCGCCAAGGCCGAGGCGGCCAAGCCCGCCGCCGCGGCCAAGGGCGGGGCCTCCACCCTGGCCGGCGCCGTGGCCGGCGATTGGCGCACCAGCGCCGACAAGGCCCGCGACGCCTGGCGCCATCCGGTGCAGAGCCTTGAGTTCTGGGAAATCCGGCCCGGCCAGACGGTGGTCGAGTTCTGGCCCGGCGCGGGTTGGTACACCGACATCCTGGCGCCGTTCCTCGCCTCCACCGGCGGCAAGCTCTACGAGGCGGTGCTGGAAGCCGACCCGGCCGATCCCGCCGCCGCCGAGATCGTCGCCGCCTATCGCCGCAAGCTGGAGGCCAAGCCCAAGCTCTACGGCAAGGTCGACATCACCACCTTCGGGCGCGGCAGCGGCCCCGTGGCGCCGGCCGGCAGCGTCGACCGCGTGCTGTTCCTGCGCAACCTGCACAACTGGATGGCCGGCGGCATCGCCGAGAAGGCCTTCAAGGACGCCCTGGCGGCGCTGAAGCCGGGCGGTATCCTCGGCGTCGAGGAGCATCGGGGCGAGCCTGGCCGGGTGCAGGATGTTCTGGCCGCCGACGGCTACGTGCAGCAGGCCTATGTCGAGCAGCTGGCCAAGGAGGCCGGCTTCGTCCTGGCGGGATCCAGCGAGATCAACGCCAACCCCAAGGACACCAAGGACCATCCGTTCGGTGTCTGGACCCTGCCGCCCACGCGCCTGTCGGCGCCGCGCGGCGAGCCGGCCGAGCCCGATTTCGACCACGCCAAGTACGACGCCATTGGGGAGAGCGACCGTATGACCCTCAAGTTCGTGAAGCCGAAATGAGCGCCCGCGTCGCGCGCCGCGCGCTCGTCGCCGCCGTCCTGACCCTGGTCGCCGGCACGGCGGCCCTGGCCCAGGGCAACAAGGTCGCGCCGGCCGACAAGGTGTTCGCCTATCTGGAGAACTTCCTCAAGGTGCCGGCCCAGGAACGTTCGCGCACCCGGGTCGCCTACGCCCTGAGCCGCGACGGCAAGCCGGCCGCGGGCCTCAAGGCGACCCTGATCGAAGCCAGTGGCGCGCGTACGCCGTTGCCGATCGGCGGTGACGGCCGCTTCGAGCGCCTGCCGACCCTGGCCCAGCTGCAGGGCGGGGCGAAGATCGAGTTCGAGGCCTCGGCCGACGGCAAGTTCGGCTCGACCATGATCATCGAACCGGTCCTCAAGCCCGCCGCCGAGTACGAGGTCGCAGAGCTGAAGGCGGTGCTCGACTCGACCAACGGCGTCATCGGCAAGGCGGCCGGGCCCATGGCCATGCTGGCTCCGAAGATGACCGGCTTCGGCTTCCAGGGCGCGGCGAGCGGCGTGGTGGTCGGCGCCGATGGCAAGGCCCAGCCCCTGCCGCTCTCGGGCAAGACGCCGATCCTGCGCCTGGCCGACTTCAAGGGCGCGACCCGCGTCAGGCTGTCGGGAACCCCTGCGCGCGTAGGCTTCATCCAGAGCAAAAAATAGCGTGGAGAGCGTCTGAACGGTGTTTACTTGCGGCCCGGCTCCGGCCAGGGTGGCGCCCAAGTTTTCACGCGCAGAACGCTAGAGCGCAGAAAAGAGGGAGACAGCGTTTATGGCCACGTTGCAGGAAATCACCGACAAGATCAAAACCGCCGTGGGCGACGACAGCGGCCTGGGCAAGAGCCTGAAGTTCGACCTGAAAGGCGAAGGCGTCATCCTGATCGACGGCGGTTCGGTGTCGAACGACGATGGTCCGGCCGACCTGACCATGACCCTGTCGAAGGAAGACTTCCTGGCCATCGGCGCCGGCTCGCTCGACCCGACCATGGCCGTCATGACCGGCAAGCTGAAGCTGTCGGACATGGGCGCGGCGATGGCGCTGCAGTCCAAGATGGCGGCGCTGTTCTCGAAGCTCCGCTAAGCCATGGGGGAACCTGCGCCGCTGGTCTCGATTCCCGAGGCGCCGGTTCCCGACCACGGCCAGGCCGAATGGTTTTCCGGCGCGGATGGGGCGACCCTCCGCGCCGCTCTATTTTCTCCGCCTGGCCAGGCGCGCGGCTCGGTGGTCGTCAGCCCCGGCCGCAGCGAACCGATCGAGAAGTACTACGAGGTCGTTTACGACCTCCTGGCGCGGGGCTTCGTCGTCCTCGTGCACGACTGGCGGGGGCAGGGGCTCTCGCACCGCATGCTGCCCGATCGGCTGAAGGGCCACGCGGCCGGCTTCCATGACTTCGTCGGCGACTACCAGGCGCTGCTGGCGGCCTTCGAGGCCCGCCTGCCCAAGCCGTGGATCGCACTGGGACACTCGATGGGCGGCTGCCTGACCAGCCTCGTCCTGGCCCACGGCGAGACCCGTTTCTCCGCCTGCGTGCTGTCGGCCCCGATGCTGGGCCTCAACACCGGCGGCAAGCCGGCCGCCATGGCCCGCGCCCTGGCCTGGCTGGCGGCCCGCACCCCGCTGCGCGGCGACTACGTGCTGGGCGACGTCGGCGACCCGTTCAAGCACGTCTTCCCGCAGGACGCCCTGACCCACGACGCGGCCCGCTACGCCCGCCACCAGGCGCAGATCCGCGCCTGTCCTGACATCGCGTTGGGCGGCATCACCTGGGGCTGGACCGACTTCGCCTTCAGCGCCTGCTCGTGGCTGGCGCGTTCGAAGGGCGTCGAGGCGGTCACCATCCCGGTGACCATCGTCGGGGCGGGGATCGACACCCGAGTTCTCACGTCCGCCCAGAAGGCGATCGCCGCCCGCATCCCCAAGGGCCGTTATGTCGAGATCGAAGACGCCTTCCACGAGATCCTGATCGAGACCGACGACCGCCGCGCCCGCTTCTGGGCGGCCTTCGACGAGACGGTCGCAGGCCTCTAGGTCCTCCCCCTCTGGAGGAGGTGGCCCGAAGGGCCGGAGGGGGACGTTTTCAGCTTACGAGGCGGTAGCGGGCTCATCAGCCACGCCCCCCTCCGTCGGCTTCGCCGACACCTCCCCCAGAAGGGGATCGTTGCATAATGGGGTAAAACAAGAACGACTTTCCCCTTTTGATTCCGAACTGTTCTCGAACGGATTCTGGTCTGTTCTTCGACGTTCCGAATTTCGCAACAGTCCCCAGAAGGGGAGGATCTTTGATCTCTATTTCGCCGAACGCTTCAGGGCGACCAGGGCCTCGTCCAGAACGCGCTGGTCGCCGGCGATGGCCATCTGGCCGCCGTGCTGGCCGATCGGCGCGCCGCGCCAGTCGGTGACGACCCCGCCGGCGCCTTCGATCAGGGGAATGGCGGCCTCGACGTCCCAGCTCTTGAGGCCCGCCTCGATGACCATGTCCATCGTGCCGGCCGCCACCATGGCGTAGGCGTAGGCGTCGCAGCCCAGGCGGGCCAGCTTGGCGGCCGCGCGCACCTGGCGCCAGGCGCCCAGTTCCGCGCCGTCGAAACAGGCTTCCGGATCGGTGGTGGCGATGATGGCGTCGGTCAGCACAGGGCAGGGGCGCACGCGCAGGGCCTTTTCGCCGCCGCGGGCGATCAGGCGCGAGCCCAGGGCGGGAGAGCCGACATAGAGTTCGCCGATATAGGGCTGGCCGATGGAGCCCAGAACGGGACGGCCCTGATGGCGCAGGCCGATCAGGGTGGTCCACAGCGGCAGGCCCGAGATGAAGGCGCGGGTGCCGTCGACGGGGTCCAGCACCCAGACGAACTCGGCGTCCGGGCGGTCCTCGCCGTATTCCTCGCCGATCACGCCGTGCTCGGGAAAGCGCTCGGCGATCAGCTTGCGGATCGCCGCCTCGGCGCCGCGGTCGGCCTCGGTGACGGGATCGAACGCCGCGTGGGTGTCGCGCGGCAGGTTCTTGCCGGCCGCCTTGTCCTCCAGCCCGTGGTCGGACCGGAACAGCGGCAGGATGGCTCCTGCTGAGGCGCTGTTGAGCTCGACGATGAAGGCGTCGAGGGCGGCGAGGCGATCGGCGGAGAGCGTCATGGGGCAGGCTTTAGCCCGCCTTGGCCCACGACGCTACTCCACTGACGCGACAGCCCTCGGGGAGGCGCTTCAGGCTTCGAGCTGCTCGACGCCGTTCAGCGACTTGGCCAGGTCCAGCAGGCGACGGCGCGGACGCTCGCCCAGCAGGTAGTAGGCCCGGATCAGGTCGATGGTCTCCTTGCGGGCGAACATCTCGCCGCCCTCGGAGTCGTTGCTGGCCGTCGGCGCGGTGTCGCGGGCGATGGCCGACAGGCCGTCGTAGAAGTAGCCGACCGGCACCTCCAGCGCCTCGGACAGCTGCCACAGGCGGGCGGCCGAGATGCGGTTGGCGCCGCATTCGTATTTCTGGATCTGCTGGAAGCGCACGCCGACGGCGCCGGCCAGTTGCTGCTGGGTCAGGCCGAGCAGCCGGCGACGGCGGCGAAGGCGCTTGCCCAGGTGAGTGTCGATGTCGTTGCCCATGATGTGGACCCTTGACCCCCGATGGCTTTCCCCCGTCCCGAAACGGAACGGTCTGCCCCGACAGCCGCAAGTCGCGCGCCAAGCGAAGCTCGCTCGCCCGAGGCGCGGTTCGAAGGCGAGACGGGAGGTTCCGGCGCCACAGTTCCGCCGCCGGCCAAGTCGAGCTAGTAAGGGCCGATGTCCGACGCTCGCGTTTCCCCCACCCAAGACCTCCTCTGGCGCCTCGAGGCGTTCGGCTACGACCTGTTCATGGGTCTGTTCCGGCTGCTGGGCGTGGACGCGGCCTCGGCCCTGGGCGGCTGGTTCGGGCGTACGTTCGGTCCGCTGAGCGGGGCCCACAAGGTGGCCGACCGCAACCTGCGCCTGGCTTTTCCGGAAAAGGACGCCGCCTGGCGCGCCGACATGCTGCGCCGCCAGTGGGACGGTCTGGGGCGGACGTTCGGCGAGTTCCCGCTGATGGACAAGCTCCTGCCCTCCACCGGCCGGGTCGAGGTTGTGGGCGCCGAGCGCCTGGCCCAGATCGCCCGCGACAGCGAGCCGGTGGTGTTCGTTTCGGGCCACCTGTCGAACTGGGAGGTGATGCCGGCGGCCATCGTCGATTCCGGCGTGACCTGCCAGATGACCTACCGGGCGGCCAACAACCCCTATATCGACGAGCGTATCAAGAAGAGCCGCTTCCGCTACGGCGTGCGGCTGTTCGCCCCCAAGGGCGGCGACGGCGCGCGCGAGCTGCTCGACGCCATGAAGCGCGGCGAGTCGGTGGCGCTGATGAACGACCAGAAGTTCAACGGCGGGATCGCCGCCCCGTTCTTCGGCCACGACTCGCGCACCGCGCCGGGCCCCACGCGCCTGGCCATCCGCTTCGGCACGGTCCTGCAACCGATGTCGGTCCAGCGCACCAAGGGCGCGCATTTCCGCGCCGTGGTCCACGACCCGATCGTCCCGCCCAGCACCGGCGACCGCACGGCCGACATCGAGGCCGGCGTGCGGATGATCAACGCCTTCATGGAAGACCGCATCCGCGAGCGTCCGGAGGAGTGGTTCTGGGTCCACCGCCGCTGGCCCAACGAGGTCTATGCCGCGCTGCTGGCGGGGGATGCGGCGAGGGAACGCTGAGCGTTCGCGTGGGCCAACTTTATTCCGTCATTCCCGCCACAAGGGCTGAATGACGGGAAAGTAGGGGCGCCCTAAAGCTCGATCGCGCCCTTGTCCGTCGCGCGACGGAACGGCCCGCCGTAGTGCGGGTCCTGGCGACGGCGGCGGCAGGGGCCGAAATAGTCGCCGCTGCGGATGAACGGGCGCGGCTTGAAGATCACCATGTCGATGCGGTCGAGCAGCGAGCGGGCCGTGACCGGCTTGACGACGATCTCGGTGACGCCGGCGTCGCGCGCCTCGAACACCCGGTGCCGCTCGGCGAAGCCGGTCAGCATGATGATCGGCAGGAACGGGTCGGGGCTGTCGGGCGAGTTGCGCACCAGCTGGGTGAACTGCACCCCGTCCAGCGGCGACATCTTGAAGTCGACGATGGCGATGTCGATCTGGCGATCCTTCAGGATCTGCAGGCCTTCGGCCCCGTCGATCGCCTCGTGCACGTGGCGCACGCCGACCCCTTTCAGGATCGTGCTGACGATCGCCCGCATGTGGTGGTTGTCGTCCACCAGGAGGAAACGGAGCTTGTCGAGCGCCGCGGACATGCGGGATTACGCCTCATACGCGAGTTTCAAAAGCGGGGCTGGGGATAACCATAACCGCGGCGGCCTGTCGATAGGGGGTGTCCCGAAATGGTCAAGTTTGATCCTGTCACTGTCGCATTCCTGCGTCAGCGATCCACAGGCTGGGGTCGAGGTTACGGTCGCGCCACTTGAGCCGCCAGCACAGGTGCGGGCCCGTGGCCCGGCCCTCCTTGCCGACGGCGCCGATGACCTGGCCCTGGGTCAGGCGCTGGCCGGCGGCCACGTCGACGCGTGAGAGGTGCAGATAGGCGCTGATCAGGCCCTGCCCGTGGTCGATCAGGACGAGGCCGCCCTCGAAGTGCAGGCCGGTCTCGGCGAAGGCTACGACGCCGGCGGCCGGGGCGACGACCGGCGTTCCCACCGGCGCGGCCAGGTCGACGCCATAGTGCGGCCGCTTGGGCTCGCCGTTCAGGATCCGCTGGCCGCCGAACCGCGACGAGCGGCGCGTGGCCTTGACCGGCCAGATGAAGCCCGTGCGGAAGAAGTCGCCGTCGACACGGCTGGAAAAGCCCGCCGCCTTGCGCGCGCCCTCGGCGGCGATGCGGGCCAGCAGGACAGGGTCCTCGGGCGAGACCTGAGACGGCGGCAGGCCGTCGATGCGCTGGATGTCGAAGGTTCCGGGCGCGACCGCCACGCTGTGCGTCGCCGAGCCGTCGGGCGTCCGCACCGTGATCTCGGCGCTGGCCGGCGCGTCGCGGTCGAAGCCGACCACGAACCAGCCGTCGGCCGAGGCCTGGGTCAGGGGAACGCCGTCGACCAGCACCTCGGCATGCGGCGCGGTGCGGCCCAGCGCGTATCCGCCCTGTTCGAGGCGGCCGCTCAGCACCAGTCCCGGCGCCGCGGCGGCGGCGGGGAAGGCGAGGGGAGCGACGCCGCACGTCAGTGCGGCGAGAAGCGCCCGTCTATTCGGACGCCAGGGCTTCAGGCCTTGGTCTCCTGCCAGCGCTTCAGCGCTTCCTTCGGCGTGGCGTAGGCCTCCTGAAGCTCGGGGCTCCAGTAGCGCAGGGCTTCGAGCGGGATCTTCGCGCCGGTGACGGCGCACACCACGTATTGGCCAGGCTGGAGCACGGCGAAGTCGCCGTCGCCGTAGTGCAGGACGGCCAAGCCGGATTTGCCGAGGTCGCGATCGTAAGCGTTCATGAGACTCTTCTACGCCAATCCGGAAGACTAGAACAGGTCGCCCTGGGCGGCTGGAGGGGCCGTGGGCGGCGCGGGTTTCGGGCGCGGCGCCGGCTTGGGCGCGCTCGCCGCCGACGGGGCGGGCGGGGGAGGCGGCGGCGTCGCGCCTTCGCCGTCGATCACAGCGTCGCGCTCGCCGAGCTTGAACTTCAGGTTCACGCGCTCGCCGGCGGAAAGGTCGGCGGCCGAGCGGGCCAATGTCCCGTCCATCTTGCGCACCAAAGCAAAGCCCAGCTCCAGCGGCCGCTCGGGGTTCAGCGACTGGCGCAGCTTGTCCAGGCCCGCCAGGCGGTCGGCGTCGCGGTCGAGGCGGCGGCGGGCCACGGCGTTCAGGCGGTCCCACAGGGCCGGCAGGCGGGCGTGCTGGGCGGCGCGCTCGGGCGCGCGGCGAGCCGCCAGGTCCAGGCGGCGGGAGAGGTCGGAAAGACGCTCGGACTTGGCCTGGCGCTGGCGGGCCAGGGCCTCGGGCGACAGGCGGGCGGTGACCTTGAGCAGGTCCTGGGCGTGGACCGAGGTGTTGCGCTCCAGCGCCGCGTCCAGCCGGCCGGCGGCGATGTCGAACCGCTGCTGCGCGAGCGCCAGCAGGTCGTTGGGACGCGGCAGGCCACGCGCGGCCGCCTGCAACCGGGTGCGGCGCTCCTCGACAACGCGGCCCGCGCAGCGCGACAGGCGGCGGTCGTAGTCGGAGACCAGGCCTCGCAGCTCGGCCAGCACGGGCGTGGCCATCTCGGCCGCCGCCGTCGGGGTCGGCGCGCGACGGTCGGAGACGAAGTCGATCAGGGTGGTGTCGGTCTCGTGGCCGACGGCCGAGATCAGCGGGATCGTCCCTTCGGCCACCGTGCGGGCCAGGGCCTCGTCGTTGAAGGCCCACAGGTCCTCCACCGAGCCGCCGCCTCGCGCGACGATCAGGATGTCGGGACGCGGAACCGGACCGCCGGGCGAGAGGGCGTTGAAGCCCCGGATGGCCCCGGCCACCTGGCCGGCGGCGGCGTCGCCCTGCACCACCACCGGCCAGACGATCACCCGGCAGGGCCAGCGGTCGCGGATGCGGTGCAGGATGTCGCGGATCACCGCGCCGGTGGGACTGGTGATGACCCCGACCACGGCCGGCATGGAGGGCAGGGGGCGCTTGCGTTCGGCGGCGAACAGGCCCTCGCCGGCCAGCTTGGCCTTCAGCCGCTCGAGTTGCGCGAGCAGGGCGCCGACGCCGGCGGCCTCCATGCTGTCGATGACGATCTGGTAGCGCGAGCCGGCCGGATAGGTGGTGATCTTGCCGGTGACGATGACCTCGAGCCCGTGCTCGGGCCGCACGCCCAGGCCGCGCACATTGCCCTTCCAGACCACGCCGTCGATCGCGGCCTTGTCGTCCTTGATGGTCAGGTAGACGTGGCCGTTGGAGTGATGGGTGACCTTCGAAAGCTCGCCGCGCAGCCGCACGAAGCCGTAGCGGTCTTCCAGCGTGCGCTTCAGCGCGAAGGCCAGTTCCGAGACGGAATAGGCGGGGGCGTTGGAATCGGGGGCGAGGTCGGTCATCGAGGACAACATAAAGCCCTCCCCGCGGAACGGGGAGGGCTGCATGGCGAGAGCGCCTTGTCGACGCCTCTCTTCTTATGGCTGGCCGGCGCTAGATGTAGCGGCGCAGCGAACGGGCGAGCTCGGTGGCGCCGCCCTTCTTCTTGGTCGACTGCTGCGGCTGGTAGGCCACCCGGGCGTGCTCGACGCAGTAGGGGCCTTCCGACGAACGGCGGCCGCAGAAGGTGAAGCTGTCCGACGACGGGTCGCCGATCGGCCACTTGCACATGTGAGCGCCCAGCGTCAGCACGGTAGCCGAGCCCGGGGCTTCGTTGCGCATCACCGGAACCGACGGCTGCTGGTGGGCGGCGACGGGAACCGGGGCCGGGGCGACCGGCTCGGCGGCGACCACGCGACGCGGCGCGGCCGGCATGGCCGTGGCGGCCGGACGAGCCGGGCGCGGCGCCTTGAAGGCCGGACGGGCCGGCTGCGACGGCGCGGCGCGACCCGACAGGCCCAGGCGATGGACCTTGCCGATCACGGCGTTGCGGGTGACCCCGCCGAGTTGCTTGGCGATCTGGCTGGCGGACAGGCCGTCCAGCCACAGCTTCTTCAGGGTGGTGACCCGTTCGTCAGTCCAGCTCATGGCCCATCTCCGCCTAAAATCAGGGTCATGACGAGAAACCCCACCTCGCCATCACCCTACATCTGGTGTACAGATCGCCCCGCCGGCGTCTGCCCTACCACATAGTGTAAAGAATGCGTTAAGACGCACAATAGGCGCCAGGTAGTCTGTCCACAGAAACAATATATTGATTCTCGAAGCGGCACGCTTGCGTCCGACCCCTCCCGAGCGCACATGGCGAAGGAATTTCCAGGATCGGGCGCCAGGACGGGCAATGAGAGACATGGCAGACAGCGTCGTTCCCCCGCAGCCGCGCGACTATCACGGCTGGAACTGGAGCGGTTTCCTCACCCTCTACCAGCGTGAGATCCGCCGCTTCTGGAAGGTGGGCATGCAGACCGTGGCCGCCCCGGTGGTGACCACGCTGCTCTACATGCTGGTGTTCGTGGTCGCGGTCGGTTCCAGCCGGCCGGCGGTCGAGGGCGTGACCTTCGGCCATTTCGTGGCGCCGGGCCTGATCATGATGGCCGTGCTCAACAACGCCTTCGCCAATTCGTCCTCGTCGCTGATCCAGGCCAAGATGATGGGCCTGACGTCCGACTTCCTGACGCCGCCCCTGACCCCGCTGGAGCAGGTGGCCGCCTTCGGCCTGGGAGCCGCGACGCGCGGCGTCGTGGTGGGCGCGGTGACGGCCGCCGTCATCGGCGTGCTGCCGGGCGCTGGCCTGCAGGTCTCGCACCTGTGGGCGATCGTCTACTTCGCGGTCGGGGCCGCGATCATACTAGGCCTGGCCGGCGTGCTGGCGGGCCTGTGGTCGGAGAAGTTCGACCAGCTGGCGGCGGTGACCAACTTCGCCATCATGCCGATGACCTTCCTGTCGGGCACCTTCTACCTGGTCGACAAGCTGCCCGAGCCGTTCCGCACGGCCAGCCACTTCAACCCGTTCTTCTACCTGATCGACGGCTTCCGCTACGGCTTCATCGGCCATGCCGACGGCAGCATCGCCATCGGCGTCGTGGTCACGGCCGTGCTGGCCACGGGCCTGTTCCTGTGGTGCTGGGCGCTGTTCCGCAGCGGGTACCGCCTGAAGAGCTGAAGGGAGCGGCCGACCGGGCCGCTCACCCCGCCTTCTTCCAATCTCCCGTCATTCCCGCCCTTGTGGCGGGAATGACGGGATAAGGGGAGGGGACCCTACCGCCCCACGCCCTTGACCAGCACCTCGACGTCCTTCGTCGGGCCGTCGTTGATGACGGCGATGTGGGTGTCGTTGATGAAGCGCAGCTGGCCGTCCACCTCGACGCGGGCCGACACCGAATAGCGATGGCCCGGCAGGATCTGGGCCGGATCATAGGCCAGCTTGAAGGCTGCGGGCGGGGCGCGCGTGCCGTCGATGACGTCCTCGGCCAGCACCTTGGCGGGCGCGTCGGCCAGGCTGACGTCCTGCAGGCGCACGATCGTCTTCGTCGTCGGCGGCAGCATGATCCGCTCGCGCCAGACCACGGTCCCCGTCACCGCCGCGGAGCCGGAAGGCGCGGGCGTCGAGGCGCAACCGGGCAGGGCGGCCAGGGTCAGCAGGGCGAGGGAAACGGCGGCCTTCATCGTGGATCCTCCAAGCATCTCCCCCGCGCCCAGGCTTAGGTCGGATCGCGCCTCGATGGCAAGTTAGCGGTCCCGCGCCGCCAGGGTGTGTCCGCCGCGCCCCGCAGGGCGAAAATTCATAGTGATTTCATTGACAGGGCAGGGCTTCGCGCCGACAACGTCGGGCCTTCCAGTCCCCGCGCGAAAGCCCGGGGGCTTCTTGCCTTTTAGGGAGGCCGCTTTGAGCACTGCGACGTCGTCCAACTCCTCGCAACACCACATCATGGGCGTGTACAACCGCGCCCCGCTGGCGTTCGAACGAGGCCGAGGCGCGCGCCTGTTCTCGACGACCGGCGAAGAGTACCTCGACTGTGTGGCGGGCATCGCCACCTGCGGCCTGGGCCACGCCCATCCCGTGCTGGTCGACGCCCTGAAGACCCAGGGCGAGAAGCTCTGGCACGTCTCCAACATCTACACGATCCCCGAGCAGGAAGTGCTGGCCGACAAGCTGTGCGCGGCCACCTTCGCCGACGTGGTGTTCTTCACCAACTCGGGCACCGAGGCGATCGAGTGCGCCCTGAAGGCCGCCCGCCGCTACCACGCGATCGCCGGCAATCCCGAGCGCATCGACATCATCGGCTTCGACGGCTCGTTCCACGGCCGTTCGTACGCGGCGGTCAACGCCTCGGGCAACGCCGGCTATCTCGACGGCTTCGGCCCGCGCCTGCCGGGCTTCGTCCAGCTGCCGTTCGGCGACCTGGAGGCCCTGAAGGCCGCCATCGGCCCGACCACGGCCGGCGTCATCATCGAGCCGGTGCAGGGCGAGGGCGGGGCGCGCGCCCTGACCGAGGCCCAGCTGGTCGAGCTGCGCCAGATCACCCGCGAAGCCGGCGTCCTGCTGATCTTCGACGAAGTGCAGAGCGGCATGGGCCGGACCGGCAAGCTCTTCGCCCACGAGTGGGCGGAAGGCGCCGAGCCCGACATCATGTGCGTGGCCAAGGCTCTGGGCGGCGGCTTCCCGGTCGGCGCGTGCCTCGCCACCCACGAGGGCGCCAAGGGCATGACCCCCGGCACCCACGGCTCGACCTACGGCGGCAACCCGCTGGCCATGGCGGTCGGCACGGCGGCCTTCGACGCGATCAACACGCCCGAGCTGCTCGACAACGTGAAGACCGTCGCCGGCTACTTCACCCAGCAGCTCAACGGCCTGAAGGACCGCTTCCCGGACGTCGTGCTCGACGTGCGCGGCAAGGGCCTGCTGATCGGCGTCAAGCTGGCCTCCAACAACCGCGAGTTCATGGCCCTGGCCCGCGACCAGCAGCTGCTGGTGGCCGGCGGCGGCGACAACTGCGTGCGCCTGCTGCCGCCGCTGAACCTGACGCTGGCCGAGGCTCAAGAAGCCGTGGCCAAGCTCGAGAAGACCTGCGAGGTCGTCCGCGCCCAAGCGGCGGCCTGACGGCCTACCGATCCGACGCCTCCGCCCTTGCGGCGGGGGCGTCCACTCCAGCCCATTTTCGGAAAGGTGGCCTGAGATGACCGCCCCCCGTCACTTCATCGATCTGTGGAAGCTCGACGGCGCTACGCTGCGCCTGATCCTCGAGGACGCCAAGGCCCGCAAGACCGCCCGCAAGGGCTGGCCGCAGGGCCGCGTCGACGCCGACGCGCCGGCCAAGGACCGCGTGCTGTCGATGATCTTCCAGAAGAACTCGACCCGCACCCGCTTCTCGTTCGACGCGGCCATGCGCCAGCTCGGCGGCGACGCCATCATCTCCACGGCCTCGGACATGCAGCTGGGCCGCGGCGAGACCATCGAGGACACCGCCAAGGTGCTGTCGCGCATGGTCGACGCGGTGATGATCCGCGCCAACGTCCACGCCGACGTCGAGCGTTTCGCCCAGGTCTCCACCGTGCCGGTGATCAACGGTCTGACCGACAAGAGCCACCCGTGCCAGATCATGGCCGACCTGCTCACCATCGAGGAGCATCGCGGCGACGTGGGCGGCAAGACCATCGCCTGGGTGGGCGACGGCAACAACGTCTGCTCCAGCTTCATCCACGCCGCCCCGCTGCTGGGCTTCGAGCTGAAGATAGCCTGCCCGAGTGTCTATCACGCCGACCTGCACGACCTGGCCCGCGCCGCCGGCCTGAATGGCAAGGTCACGATGATGGAGTCGCCGCAGGAAGCCGTGCGCGGCGCCGACGTGGTCGTGGCCGACACCTGGGTCTCGATGGGCGACACCGACCACGACGAGCGCCTGAAGGCCTTCGAGCCCTATCAGGTCGACGACGCCCTGATGGACCTGGCCAAGCCCGACGGCGTGTTCCTGCACTGCCTGCCCGCGCACCGCGGCGAGGAAGTCACCGACGCCGTCCTGGACGGCCCGCGCTCGCTGGTCTGGGACGAGGCCGAGAACCGCATCCACGCCCAGAAGTCGGTCCTGGCCTGGTGCTTCGGGGCCATCGGCTGACCCTCTGCGTCCTTCGAGGCTTCGCCTGCGGCTCGCGGCTCGCGGCTCAGGATGAGGATCTCATTGCACTGAACACCTCATCCCGAGGCGCCCGCGCAACGGGCCTCGAAGGACGCAAGGAGCCCGGCATGGCCCGCATCGAGCTCGACAAGGACGTGCGCGAAGCCGCCCTGCGCAAGCTGACGCTCTACATGCGCGACGAGCTCGATCGCCCGGTCAGCGGCCTGGAGGCGGGCTTCCTGCTCGACTTCATCGGGCAGACCCTGGGTCCGGCGTTCTTCAACCAGGGCGTCCGCGACGCGCAGGCGCTGATCCTGCGCAAGCTCGAAGACGTGGTCTACGAGATCGAGAAGCCGATCGGGTAGAGACCCTCCCCCTGAAGGGGGAGGTGGCCCGGAGGGCCGGAGGGGGAAGAAGCGCTCGCCTCGCGTCCCGCTCCGAATTCAGCAGACACATCCCCCTCCGTCGGCTGCGCCGACACCTCCCCCTTCAGGGGGAGGGTCTTAGCGCCGCTTGCCTCGCCGCACGCCCTTGGGCAGGCCGCCGCGCGGCTTGACCGCCGCCTGCCGCCGCGCGCCCAGGCGCGGGCGCGGCAGTTTGGGATCCGCCGGCAGCGGGTCGGTCAGCATCTCGAACAGCAGGCCGCCGGTCACCGGCGTGGCCTCGCGCAGCCGCACCTCGACCGACAGGCCCAGCGGCCAGCGCTTGCCCGTGCGCTCGCCGACCAGCGAGTGCAGCTTTTCGTCGTGGACGAAGAACTCCTCGCCCAGGTTCGAGATCGGCACCAGGCCGTCGGCGCCGGTCTCGTCCAGCTTGATGAACAGGCCAAAGCGGGTGACGCCGGTGATGCGGCCGCTGAAGGTCGCGCCCACGCGGTCGGCCAGGAACGAGGCGATGTAGCGATCGGTGGCGTCGCGCTCGGCGGCCATGGCCCGGCGCTCGGCGTGGGTGATGACCTCGGCCGTGTCCTTGATCCGTGCGATGTCCTGGTCGGTCAGCCCGTCGTCGCCCAGGCCCAGGGCCCGGATCAGGCCCCGGTGCACGATCAGGTCGGCATAGCGCCGGATCGGGCTGGTGAAGTGGGCGTACTTGGCCAGGTTCAGGCCGAAGTGGCCGATGTTGTCGCTGGAATAGTGGGCCTGCATCTGGGTGCGCAGGACCACCTCGTTGATGATCGCCGCGTGCGGGCTCTCGCGGGTCTCTTCCAGCAGCTGGTTGAAGCGCTTGGTCTGCGGGGCCTCGCCCTTGTTCCAGCGGATCTCCAGCGTCTGCAGGAATTCGGCCAGGTTCTGCACCTTCTCCAGGCTGGGCGTGTCGTGCACGCGGTAGATCAGCGGCGAGCGCTTGGCCTCCAGGCTCTCGGCGGCCGAGACGTTGGCCTGGATCATCATCTCCTCGATCAGCTTGTGGGCCTCGAGGCTGGCGCGGCGGGTGATCGAGGCGATCTCGCCGTCCTTGGTGATGACGATGCGGCGCTCGTCGCTTTCGATGGCCAGCGGCGAGCGCTGCTCGCGGCCCTTGCCCATCAGGCGGAAGGCCTCCCACAGCGGATTGAGGATCGCGTCCAGCAGGGGCGGGGCCTTGTCGGGATCCTGGCCGGCCGGCGGGGGCGTGCCGTCGATGGCCGCCTGGGCCTGCTCGTACGACAGCTTGGCGGCGCTGCGCATCAGGCCGCGCACGAAGCGGTGGCTCTTCTTGTGGCCCGACTTGTCGAACACCATCCGCACCGCCAGCGTGGCGCGGTTCTCGCCTTCACGTAAGGAGCACAGGCCGTTGGACAGGGTCTCGGGCAGCATCGGCTCCACCCGGTCGGGGAAGTAGACGCTGTTGCCCTTGTCGCGGGCGTCGCGGTCCAGGGCCGAGCCCGGGCGGACGTAGGCCGCCACGTCGGCGATGGCCACCCAGACCACCCAGCCGCCCTTGTTGCCCTCGCTGTCGTCGGGATGGGCGTAGACGGCGTCGTCGTGGTCGCGGGCGTCCACCGGGTCGATGGTCACGAACGGCAGGTCGCGCAGGTCCTCGCGGCCCTCCAGCGTCGGCTCCCTGGCGGCTTTCGCCTCCGCTTCGGCCTCGTCCGAGAAGCCGGTCGGGATGCCGTGGCTGTGGATGGCGATCAGCGAGGCGGCGCGGGGGTCCTCCTCGTTGCCGACGGTCTCGAGCACGCGGCAGGGCTTGGGGCCGTAGCGGCCGGCGTGGCCGCTCTGCTGCACGACCACCAGGTCGCCGTCCTTCAGGTCGCCGACGCCCGGCTGCGACACGTCGAGGACGAAGCTCTCCTTCGACTTGCGGTCGACCGGCTCGACGCGGATCTCGCGGCGCTGCTTGCGCACCACGCCCAGCACCTTGTGGGCGCTCTGGCCCAGGCGCTTGATCAGGCGGGCCTCGTACTCGCCGCTCTCCAGCTTCTCGAAGCGCACCAGCAGGCGGTCGCCCAGGCCCGGCGCGCCGGCGGCGGCCTCGCGGCGGTCGGGGGCCAGGCGCACCAGGGCCACGTCCTCATCGGCCTTGGTCAGCTTGACGAAGAGATCACCGTCGCCGTCGCGCTCGATCACGTCGGCCACGCCCACGGGCGGCAGGGCGCCGGCCTCGGCGAAGCCGCGGCGGCCGCGCTTGCCCAGCTGCCCCTGGGCTTCCATCTCGCGGATCATCTCGCGCAAGGCGCGGCGGTCGGCGCCCTTCAGGCCGAAGTGGCGGGCGATGTCGGCCTTGGCGGCCTCGCCGGCGTCGCGCAGGAACGCCAGCAGCGTCTCCTTGTCAGGCAGGCCGGCGGGCGGACGCGCCTTCGAAGGCATCTTCGGGCGCGCGGTCTTCGGGGCGGCGGTCTTGGGGAGGCGAGGTTTGGCCATTCCCCTCGTCTAAGCCGTTTCCCGGGCGAAGGAAACGAGCAGAACCTAGTACAGGTCCTCGATCCGCTGCGGCGTCTGCTGGGCCGGCGGCAGTTCGGGCTTCTTCTCGGCCGGGGGCGGGGTGGCGGGCGCGACCGGGGCCTGCACCACCGGCGGGGTTTCCGGCGCGACCTCCTCGGGCGCCTCCTCGACCGGCTTGACCGGCGGGGGAGGGGGCGGCGGGGCGACCTCGACCGGAGCCGGGGTCGCATCCTTCACCGGCACGCCCGAGACCTCGGCCAGCGGCGCGGTCGAGACCGCGTCGGCCGGCTTGCCGGTGTCCAGCGCGCCGCGCAGGCCCAGCACGAAGCCCACGACGCTGACCGCCGACAGCAGAACCACCACCAGCGGCAGCGGCATGGGACGTTCGAGCGTGGTCATGGCGTCAGTCTACTCCCCCTGGCCGCTTGCCGTCACGCCTCGGTCTTGGCCTTGGCCGGCGCCTTCTTGGCGGCCGGCTTCTTGGCCGCCGTGGTCTTGGCGGCGGCCTTCTTCGGCTTGGCCTCGGCGGCTTCGCCCTCGGCTTTCGCCTTGGCAGGCGCCTTCTTGGGCGCGGCGGCCTTCTTGGCCGGCTTCTTGCCGCCGCCCTTGGCCACGCGTTCGGCCAGCAGGGTCACGGCCTCGGCCAGGGTCAGGGCCGCCGGATCCGCGCCCTTGGGCACGTTGGCGTTGGTGTCGCCGTGCTTGATGTAGGGACCAAAGCGGCCCGACAGCACGCGCACCGGCTTGCCGTCCTCGGGGTGATTGCCAAGCTCGGCCAGGGCCGCGGCGGCCGCGCGCTGCGGACGCCCGCCGCCGGCCCGCTTGTCGGCCAGGATGGCGACGGCGCGGTTGAGGCCGACGTCGAACACCTCGTCGGCGTTCTCCAGGTTGGCGTAGGTGCCGTCGTGCAGCACGAACGGGCCAAAGCGCCCCAGGCCCGCCGTGATCGGCTTGCCGTCGTCGGGGTGCATGCCGACCTCGCGCGGCAGGCTCAGCAGGCGCAGGGCCTTCTCCAGGTCCAGCGCCGCCGGCGTCCAGCCCTTGGGCAGGGACGAGCGCTTGGGCTTCTCGCCCTCGGCCGCGACCTCTTCCACGTAGGGGCCGAAACGGCCGTTCTTCAGCCACACGGCGCGGCCGGTGGCGGGGTTGATCCCCAGTTCCTTGTCGGCGCTCTCGGCCTCGCCGTCGCCCTCGGCCACGCCCAGCTGGCGGGTGTAGCGGCATTCGGGATAGTTCGAGCAGCCGATGAAGGCGCCGAACTTGCCGGTCTTCAGCGACAGCATGCCCGAGCCGCAGGTCGGGCAGAGGCGCGGGTTCGTACCGTCGCCCTTGTCAGGGAAGATGTGCGGGCCCAGGGCGTCGTTCAGCGCGTCGAGCACGTTGGTGGTGCGCAGCTCGGCGATCTCGCCGACGGCGGCGTGGAAGTCCTTCCAGAACTCGCGCAGGAATTCCTTCCAGTCGAGCTTGCCGTCGGAGACGAGGTCGAGGCGCTCTTCCAGGGCCGCGGTGAAGTCGTACTCCACGTAGCGGCGGAAGAACTGCTCGAGGAACGCGGTGACCAGGCGGCCCTTGTCCTCGGGGATGAAGCGCTGCTTCTCCATGCGCACGTATTCACGGTCGCGCAGCACGCCCAGCACCGAGGCGTAGGTCGACGGGCGGCCGATGCCCAGCTCTTCCATCTTCTTGACGAGGCTGGCTTCCGAATAGCGCGGGGGCGGTTCGGTGAAGTGCTGGTCGGCGCGGGCCTCGATGACCTTGGCGGCGGCACCCTCGACGATGGCCGGCAGGCGGGCGCTGTCTTCGCCCTCCTCGTCGTCGCGGCCTTCCTCGTAGACGGCCAGATAGCCGGGGAACAGCACCACCTGGCCGGTGGCGCGCAGGCCGGTGCGGCCGTCGTGGCTTTCCAGGTCGACGGTGGTCCGCTCGATGCGGGCGCTTTCCATCTGCGAGGCGATGGTGCGCTTCCAGATCAGCTCGTACAGGCGCCCCAGGTCCGGATCCAGGCGCAGCGAGCCGGGGTTGCGGCGCATGCTGGTCGGGCGGATGGCTTCGTGGGCCTCCTGGGCGTTCTTGGCCTTCGACTTGTAGATGCGCGGGGCGTCCGGCACGTACTCCTTGCCGTAGACGGCGCCGATCACCTCGCGGGCGTCGGCGATGCCTTCCGGCGCGATCGAGACGCCGTCGGTACGCATGTAGGTGATCAAGCCGACGGTCTCGCCGCCGATGTCGATGCCTTCGTATAGCTTCTGTGCGGCCTGCATGGTGCGCTGGGCTGAGAAGCCCAGCTTGCGGGCGGCTTCCTGCTGCAGGGTCGAGGTGGTGAAGGGCGGGGCGGGCGAGCGCTTGCCGGGCTTCTTCTCGACGGCCTCGACCTTGAAGGTCGCGGCCTGCACGGCGGCCTTGGCGGCCAGGGCCGAGGTCTCGTTGCCGAGGTCGAATTTCGTGAGCTTCTTGCCGTCGTGCTTGACCAGGCGGGCCAGGAACGGGTCCGAGCCGGCCGAGACGTCGGCGTCGACGGTCCAGTATTCCTGGGTCTTGAAGCGCTCGATCTCGATCTCGCGGTCGACGACCAGGCGCAGGGCCACCGACTGCACGCGACCGGCCGAACGAGAGCCCGGCAGCTTGCGCCACAGCACGGGCGACAGGGTGAAGCCGACCAGATAGTCGAGGGCGCGGCGGGCCAGGTAGGCCTCGACCAGCTCCATGTCGAGGTCGCGGGGCGCGCGCATGGCCTCGGTCACGGCGGCCTTGGTGATGGCGTTGAAGGTGACGCGCTGGATCTGCTTGTCCTTCAGCGCCTTCTTCTTGTTCAGCACCTCGAGCACGTGCCAGCTGATCGCTTCCCCTTCGCGATCCGGGTCGGTGGCGAGGATCAGGCGGTCGGCCTTCTTCAGCGCGTCGACGATGTCGGAGATGCGCTTGGACGACTTGGCGTCGACCTCCCAGCTCATGGCGAAGTCGTTGTCGGGCTCCACCGACCCGTCCTTCGAGGGCAGGTCGCGGATATGCCCATAGGAGGCCAGAACCGTGTAGTCGGACCCGAGGTACTTGTTGATGGTCTTGGCCTTGGCCGGGCTCTCGACGACGACGACGTTCATTACGACTCTGAGCTAGGGGAGGTGGATCGGCCTTCCGGCGAACCAGGAGGCGAGCGCCGGAAAGTGGGGGCGAGCCTATGACAATGTCAACGGCGCCTGTGCGAACCTTCGCAATTGCGAGCACAGCGCCCGCCGGGCTCTCTCTTTAGAGAGAGGAGAGCCAAAGCTCAGGCTGTTCCGGATTTGCGCGGGCGGCCGCCCTTGGCGCCATTGGTCCGCGCGGCCGCGCTCTTGGCGTCGGATCTGGCCTGTCCGGCGATCCTGGCCATGTGCGACTTGGTCCCGAATATCCCGGCAGCCGGCTCCGGAATCGACAGGTCGAGATTTCGATGTCGGTCAGGTCAGCCATGGATATCTCTCCATCGCGCTAGCAGGAAATCTCGGTGTTCGACGACGATGGTCATGGCGCGCCGTTGCGTCCGACGAGATTGGCCTCGCCGTTTCCGAACACGAGGACGTGCGCCGGTTCATGATCGTTGGTGAAGATCACGACGTGCAGCCCCTGAGCCCTAAGGATTCAACCTGACTGGATAGGTTTTGGGAGCGACGGTCGATGTTCCTGCCGGGATGAAGGCGCATGGCCCCTGCGTCTGGATCGCCTCGGGCGTCAGCGCCAGCATCTGGTGGCTCTGGGTTCCTATGCCTTGCGGCAGGAAGCTGACGACCCGCACCGGGCCGTCGCCCTCGCGGACCACCAGTTCGTAGGGCGTGTTCGGATCGCCGCCGCCGCCCTTGCGGCGCTCGACGATGACCATGCCCTCGCGCAGGCCGGCGCGGTAGGCGGCGCTGTCCTCGCGCAGGTCGGCGACGGTCATCGTCCCCGTGTCGTCGGTCTTCGGCTCGAAGCCGCGATCGAAGACGGGCGTGGTCACGTCGACCAGCCGCGCGCAGGGCAGGAAGGCGTCGGCGGGCAGGCGGATCGGCCGGCCCTGGTCGATATGGGCCTCGATATCAGCCGAGACGTCCAGGCCGTGGGCCTTGGCGGCCTCGACGAAGGCGTCGACCATGGTGGCCTCCGGATCGCGCCCTCGCGCCCGGGCCTGCTCCTGCAGCACGGCGTCAAGGCTCGAACCCGCCTGCCGCAGCTTCATGTCCCAGATCGCCGCCAGCAGGGCGCCGCGCTGGTAGGCCAGCTTGTCGGCGTAGGGGTCGGTCCAGAACTTCTCGGCCGCTTCCTGGCCCGGCATGGCGATGGCGGGCGAGCTCGCGTAGTCGCGCAGGGTCTCGTTCCAGGCCGCGGCGAAGGCGGCCGGCGTCAGCAGCCGCTCGCGAACCATCAGGCGGCGGGCGTAGAAATCGGTGAATCCCTCGCTGAACCAGTAGCCGCGCGGGCCGAACGTCTTGCCCAGGCGGCCCGGGTTCCAGGCGTGGAAGATCTCGTGGGCCAGCAGCACCCTCATGTCGTCCAGCGTCATGTTCGGCGTCGCGGCCATGGCGAAGGCCTGATGTTTGCCCGTCCCCAGGAACGACGCCCCGCTTTCCGACCGAATGCTCGACGCGCTGACCAGGAAGGGGCGGCTCTGGTAGTCGCCGAAGAAGCCGCGCTCGGCCTCGAGGATTTTTTCCAGCGCGCCGCTCAGCTCGGCGTCGGTGAAGGCGTAGTCGCCGCGGATGGCCAGCCGCAGCGGTCCGGCCCGCAGGATCCGCAGGTCGCGCCCGCCGATCAGCACGCTCTGGCGCGGGTCTTCGTCCCAGCCGGCGTCCTCGAGATTGCTCGCCAGCTTAAAGTCCCTGGGCCAGGCCTTGCCCCATCGGAACGAGACGGGGCCAGCCTCGCGACCGTCGACCGTGACCAGGGCGCTGACGCCGTCGACATAGAACCACGAGGGCCGGATCCAAGGTTCGCTGGGATAGCCGTCTGACTGGACGGGCTCGCGCTTCAGCGTGTCGCCGACCGTGTAGCGTAGCACCAGCTTGCGACCGGGCCGCGAGCGGACGATCCGCGCCTTGGGCGTGTCGTCGACGACGGAGTCGGCGCCGTCGACCGTCAGGTTCGACAGGTTGCGCCAGATGCCGCTTCGCCCCATCCAGTTGTTGGGCAGCGACAGGCGCGTCTCGCCGTCGGCGTCGGCCTTGAAGGTCGCGGTGATCTCCAGCGCCGTCAGCTCGCCGTCCTTCATCACCGGCGAGACGACGTAGGCCACTGGGCCTGGCTCAGGCGCGGCCCAGGCCGGCGCGGCTAGCACGGCCAGGGTCAGCGTCGCGGCGACGCTCAAGGTCTTGGATCCCAACTCCGACGCCCCCTCAGACGCTTGCCGCCATGCCCCCGGGCAGCAGATGCGCCCGGTCGGCCAGGGCAAGCTCGACCAGAGCGGCCATGACGGCCGAGGTCGGCGCTTTTACGGCCCGCACCAGTTCGTCGCGCGAGACGGGCGTGGGCGAGAGCAGGGCGGCCAGGCGTTCGCGCAGGGCGTCGTGGTCGAGGTCGTCCGCCGCCTCGTCGGGATCCCAGGCGCGGTCGCGTTCGCGCATCGACGGGCTGGCGGAAAGCGAGCGCAGCACGTCCTCGACCCCCTCGCACAGGATCGCGCCCTGGCGGATCAGGTCGTTGGGTCCCTTGGCGCGTGGATCGAGCGGCGAGCCGGGCACGGCGAAGACGTCGCGGCCCTGCTCGGCGGCGAGGCGCGCGGTGATCAGAGAGCCCGACTTCAGCTCGGCCTCGACCACCACCACGCCCAGCGACAGGCCCGAGATGATGCGGTTGCGGCGAGGGAAGTCCTTGGCCTGGGCGCGGCGCAGCGGCGCGCTCTCGCTGACGATGCAGCCAGCTTCGGCGATGCGGGCGTGAAGCCCCGCGTGCTCGGGCGGGTAGATGTCGGCGATCCCGCCGCCGAGGACGGCGATCGTGCCGGTGGAGAGCGAGCCCTCGTGCGCCGCGCCGTCGACGCCGCGCGCCAGCCCCGAAACCACCACCAGGCCGTGCTGACCCAGTTCCGCCGCCAGCTGCCGGGCGAAGCGCTGGCCCGCGGCCGAGGCGATGCGGGCGCCGACGACGGCGACGCTGGACTGGGGCAGAAGCTCGTAGCGGCCCAGCGCCCAGAGCACCGGCGGCGGGGGATCCAGGCTGGCCAGGCGATGAGGAAAGTCGGGTTCGCAGGCGCAGATCAGACGGGCGCCGAGTTTGTCGCCATCGTCCAGTTCGCGCAGGATCTCGTCTTCCGGCGGCGGACGCAGCGGGGCCGCGCGGCCCGCCCGACGGGCCAGGTCGGGCAGGGCGATCAGCGCCCGCTCGGGCGAGCCGAAGCGCTGAAGAAGGTGGTCGAAGGCGACGGGGCCGACCGTCTCGGTGCGCGCCAGGCGAAGCCAGGCCAGGCGCTCGTTGTCCGAGAGGGTCCGCGTCATCAGGCTTGGGGAGGCGGCTCTTCGGCCGTCTTCTTCTTGCCGATGCGGGGCTCTTCGCCCTTCAGCAGCCGGACGATGTTGTCCTTGTGGCGGATGTAGATCAGCACCGCCATGAACAGGCACAGTCCCAGGATGGGATAGGGGCGGTCGGTGGCCAGGGCGAAGGGCGCGGCCAAGGCCGCCGCCGTCAGCGCCGCCAGCGAGCTGATGCGGAACAGGGCGGCCATGGCCAGCCAGGTCGCCGCGGCCAGCAGGCCCACGGGCCAGGCGGCGGCCAGCAGCACGCCGTAGAAGGTGGCCACGCCCTTGCCGCCGTTGAACTTCAGCCAGACGGGGAAGATGTGGCCGGCGAAGGCCGCGCCGCCGGCCAGGGCGACGACCAGCGGATTGCCGTGGCTCAGCAGGTGGGCCAGGCCCACCGCGACCGCGCCCTTGCCGCCGTCGCCCAGCAGGGTGATGGCCGCCAGGTCCTTGCGGCCCGAGCGCAGCACGTTGGTCGCGCCGATGTTGCCCGAACCGATCTTGCGGATGTCGCCGGCGCCGCCCAGGCGCGTGGCGATCAGGCCGAACGGGATCGAGCCCAGCAGGTAGCCCCCGATCACGGCGATCGCGAGGGTCAGATAGGCGACGGGGGCGAGGCTTTCCAAGAAATGCTACCTTTGCGCGAGCGAAACATGGCCAAGCTAGACCGTGGTGGCAAGCCTGTTTTCGCTTCTTATAGCCGCTTCGCGCGCCGGTTCATGCTTCCGTTTGGGAAGTTCGGCTTGGGCGCCGGGGCGGGCGTGCTCTAATGGGCGGATCATGAAGGATCCGCGCTACGCCCGTCTGATTCCCATCCTGGCCGCCGCCGTGCTCGGCGTGGGCGGGGCCCTGGCCCTCGCGCATTTCGTCGGCAAGCCGGCGCCGGGCGACAAGCCCGCGCCCGCGGCTCCGGCCAAGGTCGCGCCGCCAAGGCCGGTGCAGCCGCCTGTCCAGCCGGCCGCCCCGACCGTCTTCCTGCTGTCGATCCAGGGGATCGCGCTGGGGCCGGACGACTATGTCGACGCCTTCAGCCTAAAACTGGCGGGCGCGAAGGTCGCCAAGGTCTGCAAGACGCCGGCGGGCTGGTCTCTGAACCGCGCGGGCGGCGGGCTCGACGGTCAGGCCTCGGTCGGCGCGGCCTTCCTCGACCGCGACCACATCGGCGACCTGCGCGGACTGGCGCTGGTCGAGATCGCCGCCGGCGACGCCTCCACCGTCGGCGTTTCGGGCACGGCCCAGGTCGGCGTCTACGGCGACATGGGCCAGGCCCGCCAGGTCAAGCTCAGCCCCGCCCGCGTGGCGCTGGTTCCGGCGGAGGGCTGTCCGTCCTAGAGGGCGCTTGGCGAAGTTTGAGCGGTTTCGCCTGACGCGTTCTAGGGCGTCTTGGCCCTGGTCAGGCCGACCATCTCGCCCAACATATCTTCCAGCCCTGTTCGGGCCAGGGCCCGCTTGCTGTCCCAGGTCTCCGGGTCGCTGTAGCGGGGCGGTCGCGAGAAATCGACGGGCACGTCGATCGTCGTACCCGGGCGGCCGGGAACCTTGCCCGCAGCCTTGGCGCGGTCCGGATACTTTTCGAGGGTCTCGCCGATCTCCTCGATCCCGCCCCGACAGAGATCGGGATCGGCGTCGCGCACCTGCGCCGTAAGCCGCTCCTGCTGGGCGGCGCCCATCAGCGCGGCGACAAGCGCGCGCTTTTCCAGGGCTTGGCCCGCCTGCATGAACGGAGCGGCTGCTTCCATGATCCGGTCACGCTGTGCGATGGGCGCCGTCGCGTCGGCGCATCGCACGCCATCGACCTTGATGATCGCGTGCAGATAAAGCAGCTGCGACAGGGCCGCCTTTCGCAGACTTTTGGCGGACGCGTCGAGCTCGGGATTCTTGAGGGCCGCCCGTTCGTACGAGTCCGCCATGTCGGACAGCGTGCGCACATATATGAAAACGACGTTGTAGCCGCCGCCGCGATAGACCTGATAGCGCTCCCAAGTGGCCATCCTGCTGGCCGCGTCGAGATCGTTCACGCCGGTGACTGCGTCGGCCAGGGTGGGCCAGTCGCGCTTGGCCAGGGCGGCGTCCAGTTCCGCATGGTTGGCGGGCAGCTGCACCCCAGGGTGGGCGAGTACGCCATCGCCCAACCGTTTGCGTTCGGCTTCGATCTTCGGGTCGAGCTTTGGCGGGGTTGGGGGCGCGGCTTGAACGGTGGAAGCCAGGAGGGCTGCGCCGATCGCAGCCCCCGCAAGTTTCAGGTCGAGTCGCATAAAAGGTTTCCCGTGATCTCGCGGGCAACCTATGCGGTCGAGGTCTGGCGATCCAGGCGCCTTCTCACCCCTCGGCGCGGTGCACCACGCGGCCGTCGACCACCGTCATCAGCACCTGGCCCTGCAGGCGGCGGCCATCGAACGGCGAGTTCTTCGACTTCGACAGCAGGCGGGCGGCGTCGACGATGATCGGGGCGTCCAGGTCGCACAGCACCAGGTCGGCCGGAGCCCCAGGGGCGATGCGGCCGGTCTGCAGGCCCAGCAGGGACGCCGGCGCCAGGGTCACGGCGCGTATCAGGTCGATCAGCGGCAGCCGCTCGTCGTGATAGAGGCCCAGCAAGGCCGGCAGCAGGGTCTCCAGGCCCACCGCGCCCGGCGCGGCCTGGTCGAACGGCAGGCGCTTGTCCTCGGCCGGGGCCGGGGCGTGGGCCGAGACGACGATGTCGATCAGGCCGTCGGCCAGGGCCTCGATCAGCGCCTGGCGGTCGTCCTCGCCGCGCAGGGGCGGGGTGACCTTGGCGAAGGTGCGATAGTCGCCGATGTCCAGTTCGTTGAAGCACAGGTGGTTGATCGACACGCTGGCGTGGATGCGCAGGCCCTTGGCCTTGGCGCGTGCCAGGGTCTCCAGCGCCTGGGCGCTGGTCAGCTGATCGACCAGCAGGCGCCCGCCGGTGGCTTCGAGAAGCGCGACGTCGCGCTCCAGCATGATCCGCTCGGCCATCGGCGAGATCGACGGCAGGCCCATGCGGGCGGCGAACTCGCCGCCGGTCGCGGCTCCGCCCTTGGCCAGCCACGGGTCGAGCGGGCGGTGGGCCAGGATGGTGTCGAAGCCCTTGGCGTAAGCCAGCAGGCGCTGCATCACCTTGCTGTCGGCGATCGGCTTGTCGGCGTCGGTCACGTAGACGCAGCCGGCCTCGCGCATCAGGCCGATCTCGGCCATCTCCTCGCCCTTGAGGCCCTTGGTGGCGGCCCCGGCGCAAAGGATGCGGGCGGCGTCGATGTCGCGGGCCCGGCGCAGCAGGAAGTCGACGGTGCTGGGATCGTCGACGGCCGGATCGGTGTCGGGCTGCACGACGAAGCTGGTGACGCCGCCGGCGGCGGCCGCGCGGGCGGCGCTGGCCAGGGTTTCCTTGGTCTCCGCGCCCGGCTCGCCGGTCTTGACCCGCAGGTCGATCAGGCCCGGGGCCAGCATGGCGCCGCCGCAGTCGACGACGCGCACGCCCTTGGACAGCTTGCCGAACTCGCGGCCCTTGGCCACGTCGGCTATGACGCCTTCCGAAACGATGACGCCGCCGGGGCCGTCGTAACCGCTCTCGGGATCCACCAGGCGGGCGTTGACGAAGGCGAGCGGCTGGGGCGCGGTCATCGGCCTTCCTCCTCGAGACGGTGGGCGAGGGCGGCGAGCACGGCCATGCGGGCGGCGACGCCCATCTCGACCTGGTCCTGGATCAGGCTGACGGCCGGATCGTCGGCCACGTCGCTGTCGATCTCTACGCCCCGGTTCATTGGGCCCGGGTGCATGACCTTGGCGCCCGGCGCGGCGCGCGACAGCTTCTCGCGGTCCAGGCCGTAGAAGCGGAAGTATTCGCGGGTCGAGGGCACGAAGCCGCCCTGCATCCGCTCCAGCTGCAAGCGCAGCATCATCACCACGTCGGCGCCGGCCAGGCCCGACTTCATGTCGTGGTGCACGGTCACGCCCCAGCGCTCGGCCTGGGCCGGCATCAGGGTGGGCGGACCCACCAGGCGCACGCTGGCGCCCAGGATCTGCAGCAGGGCCACGTTCGAGCGGGCCACGCGGCTGTGCAGCACGTCGCCGCAGATGGCCACGGTCAGGCCCGAGACGCGGCCGAAAGCCCGCCTGATCGACAGGGCGTCCAGCAGGGCCTGGGTCGGGTGCTCGTGCTGGCCGTCGCCGGCGTTGACGACGCTGCCGCTGACCTTCTGGCTGAGCAGGCTGGCCGCGCCCGACGAGGCGTGGCGCACCACCAGCAGGTCGGGCCGCATGGCGTTCAGCGTCACGGCGGTGTCGATCAGGGTCTCGCCCTTGGCCACCGACGAGGTCTTGGGGTTCATGTTGACGACGTCGGCGCCCAGCCGCTTGCCGGCCAGCTCGAACGAGCTCTGGGTGCGGGTGCTGTTCTCGAAGAACAGGTTCATCAGCGTCCTGCCCTTGAGCAGGTCCAGCGACTTGGACGTCTGCCGGTTCAGCGCCACGAAGGCGTCGGCCAGGTCCAGGAGGTCGGCCGCCTGGGGAGCGTTGAGATCGCCCGCCGAAAGGAAGTGCCGCTTGGGGAACGAGAAGAGGCGCTTGCGGATCGTCTCGATCGCCGCGCTCGGGTCATGGGCTGAAGCCGTCATGAGCCCGCGTCATAGGCGGCTTTGGGCGGGAAGGGAAGGTGATGCGATATTTACAATAGTAGAGTCGCGCTACTCTCAACCTCTCCCTTAGGGAGAGGGAGGGCCCATGCGCAGCATGGGAGGGTGAGGGGCTCCACCATGAACCGAACCGCCATGGCGCGCCGCCTGCGCCGCGACCAGACCGACGCCGAACGCCTGCTGTGGTCGGTGCTTCGCGGCCGTCGCCTGGAGGGCTTCAAGTTCCGTCGCCAGGTCCCGATCGACCGCTACGTCGCCGACTTCGTCTGTGTCGAAGCCAGGCTGATTGTCGAGCTGGACGGCGGTCAGCATGCTTCAGATGAGGGACGCGCCTACGATGCAGCGCGTACACGGGCCTTGGAGGCCTGCGGCTATGTCGTTCTGCGGTTCTGGAACGACGCGGTACGCTACGAATTGGACGGCGTGGGCGACGAGATCCTGTCGGTGCTTCGTGCGGCGAGGCCGTAAGCCCTCACCCTCCCATGCTGCGCATGGGCCCCTCCCTCTCCCGAGGGGAGAGGTTGAAGAAAGGCGGGCTCGTTCCAGATAACCTCTCCCATAGGGAGAGGGAGGGGCCCGCCGCGAAGCGGTGGGAGGGTGAGGGGATCAGCCCTCGCCGCGCAGGCCCCGCATCCGCTCCAAAGCGCCCTGCAGGATCCACCCGGCGGCCATCTTGTCGACGACCTCGCCGCGGCGCTTGCGGTTGACGTCGTGCTCGTCGATCAGCACGCGGGTCACCGCCGCCGTCGACAGGCGTTCGTCCCAGAAGGTGATGGTCAGGTCGGGGCGCAGGCGCAGCAGGTTGCGGGCCAGCGCCCGGTTGCTCTGGCAGCGCACGCCCTCGGTGCCGTCCATGTTGACCGGCAGGCCGACGACGATCCCGGCGACCTTGCGGTAGTCGATGATGTCGAACAGGGCCGCGGCGTCCTGGGTGAACTTGGTCTTGTGGATCACCGTCAGCGGGCTGGCGACGGTCAGGGTCACGTCTGACACCGCCACGCCGATGGTCTTCTCGCCCGGGTCCAGCCCGATGACGGGCTTGTAGTCGGGAATGGCGGCGGCGAATTGTTCGATGTCGAGAACGGGCATGGCGCGGCTTCTACGCCTTTGCGGCGCTTCGCGCGAGGAAAAGCCCCGCGCGAGAGCCGCCGGGCTTGTCAAAGACGAGGCTAGGCGGGTAACCCACCCCTCGAATGTCTGTGATCGCAGACAATGACACTACTGCTTGGAGAAGGCCCCATGGCCATCGACGCCGCGACCGTCCGCAAGGTCGCCCGGCTCGCCCGCATCGCCGAACCCGAAGAGCGCATCGAGGCCCTGGCCCAGGAGCTCAACGGGATCATGACCTGGATCGAGCAGCTTGCCGAGGTCGACACCGACGGCGCCGAGCCGCTGACCAGCGTCGTGGCCGCCGGCCTGCCGCTGCGCGACGACGTCGTCACCATGGGCGGCGAGCCCGAGGTGGTGACCGGCAACGCGCCCAAGTCCGTCTCCAACTTCTTCGTCGTGCCCAAGGTGGTCGAATAATGAGCGCCCTCACCAAGCTCACCCTGAAGGGCGCCATCGACGGCCTGGCCGCCAAGGACTTCACCTCGGTCGAGCTGACCCAGGCCCACATCGACGCCGTCGAAGCCGCGCGCGGCCTCAACGCCTACATCCTGGAGACCCCGGAGCAGGCGCTGGAGATGGCCGCCGCCTCGGACGCCCGCCGCGCCAAGGGCGAGGCCGGTCCGCTGGACGGCGCGCCGCTGGGCGTGAAGGACCTCTTCTGCACCAAGGGCGTGCGCACCACGGCCTGCTCGAAGATCCTGGAAAACTTCGTCCCGGCCTACGAGTCGACCGTCACCGCCAACCTGTGGCGCGACGGCGCGGTCATGCTGGGCAAGCTGAACCTCGACCAGTTCGCCATGGGCTCGTCGAACGAGACCTCCTATTTCGGCCCGGTCACCAATCCCTGGCGCGCCAAGGACAGCAACAAGGCTCTGACCCCGGGCGGCAGCTCGGGCGGCAGCGCCGCGGCCGTCGCCGCCGACCTGTGCCTGGGCGCCACGGCCACCGACACCGGCGGCTCGATCCGTCAGCCGGCCGCCTTCACCGGCACCGTCGGCATCAAGCCGACCTACGGCCGCTGCTCGCGCTGGGGCGTCGTCGCCTTCGCCAGCTCGCTGGACCAGGCCGGCCCGATCGCCAAGACCGTCGAGGACGCGGCCCTGCTGCTGAACTCGATGTCGGGCCACGATCCCAAGGACTCGACCAGCCTCGACGTCGCCACGCCGGACTTCACCCAGTTCGTCGGCAAGTCGGTCAAGGGCCTGCGCATCGGCGTGCCGAAAGAATACCGCGTCGACGGCATGCCGGCCGAGATCCAGAAGCTGTGGGACGACGGCGTCGCCTGGCTGAAGGAAGCCGGCTGCGAGATCGTCGAGATCAGCCTGCCGCACACCAAGTACGCTCTGCCGGCCTACTACATCGTCGCCCCGGCCGAGGCCTCGTCGAACCTGGCCCGTTACGACGGCATGCGCTACGGCCTGCGCGAGGACGGCGCCAACCTCGCCGAGATCTACGAGAACACCCGCGCCGCGGGCTTCGGCGACGAGGTCAAGCGCCGCATCCTGATCGGCACCTACGTGCTGAGCGCCGGCTATTACGACGCCTACTACCTGAAGGCCCTGAAGGTGCGTCGCCGCATCGCCGAGGACTTCGACAACGCCTGGACCAAGGTCGACGCCATCCTCACCCCGACCGCGCCCTCGGCGGCGTTCGGCCTGGGCGAGAACTCGAGCGACCCGATCGCCATGTACCTGAACGACGTCTTCACGGTGACGACCAACCTGGCGGGCCTGCCGGGCCTTAGCCTGCCGGCCGGCCTCGACGCCAACGGCCTGCCGCTGGGCCTGCAGATCATCGGCAAGCCGCTGGACGAAGGCACGGTGTTCTCGGTGGCCGGCGCCATCGAAAAGGCCGCCGGCTTCACGGCCAAGGCCGACAAGTGGTGGTGATCTAGCAAAAGCTGGAAACCAGGAAAAAGGGCGGCTCCAGCGATGGAGCCGCCCTTCGTCGTTCTAGGCCGTTACTGGTCAGCCCGTTACTGAGGCGTATTGGGCGTCACCGGCACGACCGGGACCGGAGCGGGCGCCGGGGCCGGAGCAGGCGCGGGCACCGCCAGCGGGGCCGGCTCGGCGACGATCGCGGCCGGAGCAGCAGGCGCCGGGGCGGGCGTAGGGGCCGGAACCGTAGCGCTGACGTTGGTCGAAGCCTCGTCGGCGGCCATGGCGCTCTGGGGCGCGCTCTCGGCCTGCGTCGGGCGAGCGGCGCGACGGGCGGCCGGACGCGTCTCGGCGCGGGCGACCTGCGTGCGCGCGGCGGGCGCCGGAGCCGGGGCCGCGGCGGGCGTCGCGGCCGCCGGTTCGGGCATCGGGGCCGGGGTCGGCGCGGGCGCCGGCGTCACCACCGGCTCGGCTTGGGCGACCTTCATGCTCTCGTCCGACGAGGCTGGGGTCTGAGCCTGGTTGCTCATGATCCCCCAGGCCAGGGCGCCGACGGCGACCACGGCCACCGGCGCGCCGATCAGCAGCGGCAGGTTGCTGGAAGACTTCTTCTTGCGCGTCGAGGTGCGGGCATAGACGGGCGCTTGCGGAAACAGCGCCGATCCGTCACCAGCATTGACGATCGCGGGTTCAGGACCATCGAGGTTCAAGGCAGGCATTTGGATCCTCCTCAGCTTATCCTTGTCGGGATAAGTAACGGGAGGTTTCGAACACGGTTCCTCCTGACCCGGAATGGTTCCGTTTCTGCCGGATTCAGGCCGCAATTCTTGCAGCGCTTGCCTAAAGATCCTCCCCCTCTGGGGGAGGTGGCCCGGAGGGCCGGAGGAGGGGCCGTTTTCAGCTTCCGAGATGCCGGCCAAAGCCCTCCCCCCTTGATGGGGGAAGGGGTGGGATGGGGGGGGGACGCGACCGTTCCGCCTCCACCGCCGCATCAGGCCGGACCGCCGCAGCCACCCCCAACCCCGGCCCTTCCCCCATCGAGGGGGAAGGGAGAAGAAGGCCGACGGGGATCCAGGGCCGTCCATCCTCTGCGTTCAGCGAAAAGACCCGAACACGATCAGCACCTTGCAACTTTCTCACGCTGCTGGATCAGACGGATCCAGACCGCCCGCATAATCACTGCATCCCGTCGCAGGGAGAGGGCGCAAGGATCCGGCCCGAAGCGTGCGACGCGGATGCGATCGAGCGGGGCTGAGGGAGCGGCGTGAGCCGGGCCTGAAGGCTTAAATGAGGATGGGGGACGTAAACCCATCTATCGGGAAGCTGCCGACCTATGGCTTCCCGCCCGCCCAAGGGTCCGCGCCCAGCACGCACTCCTGGCCGTCAAGAAACGGGGAGCTCTGCGTGGGGAAGGGGCACAAGGCGGAAGAGGCCTGCGCGCCCCGGCCTGAGGAATAACGATCGCGCGGGGCGTCTATGCTTCGTCGAAACGGTAATTGAAACTCACACATCCGGGCGAGGCCCGGACGCCCCGCGCCCTCTCCATCAGCTCAGCGGATTTCCGCGTGAGGCAGGAAAGCCGTGTCCAAAGACCCTCCCCCTGAAGGGGGAGGTGGCCCGAAGGGCCGGAGGGGGAAGTCCCCGATGAGGTCGGTTCGCCCGCCAGCGCGGCGATACCTTCCCCCTCAGTCGGCTTCGCCGACAGCTCCCCCTTCAGGGGGAGCGTCTCCATGGTAGCGCCAGCGCGCCCTCAATACCCCAGCGCCACCCCGTCCTTGCGCATCTCGGTCGCCGCCGCATAGCGCCCGGGCCAGCGCTCGATGGCCTGGTAGCCGCCATAGCCGCCGGCGTCGGTCTTCAGGGTCCAGCCGATGACCTCCAGCGCCTTGCGGGTCGCGGCCGGCACGCCGCTTTCCAGGTCCAGCGCCGTGATGTCCGCAGCGCCGATGCCGGTGGGTTCGGGCGAGCCGCCGTGGTGCCAGCGCGGGGCGTCGCCGGCCTCCTGCACCCCCAGGCCGAAGTCGACCATGTTGCTGATGATCTGGGTCTGGCCCTGGGGCTGCATGTCGCCGCCCATCACCCCGAAGCTCAGCCACGGCTGGCCCCGGCGGGTGGCGAAGCCGGGGATGATCGTCTGGAAGGGCCGCTTGCCGGGCGCGTAGACGTTGGGGTGGCCGTCGGTCAGGGCGAACAGTTCGCCCCGGTCCTGGAACATGAAGCCCAGGCCGTCAGGCATCAGGCCCGAGCCCATGCCGCGATAGTTCGACTGGATGATCGACACCATCATCCCGTCCTTGTCGGCGGTGGTGAAATAGGTGGTGTCGCCCTTGCTGGGGGCCGTGCCCGGATAGGACGGCGTCCAGATCCGGTCGGGACGGATCAGCCTGGCGCGCTCCCTGGCGTAGTCCTTGGAGATCAGCCACTCGATCGGCGACGTGTAGAAGTCCTGGTCGGCGTAGAAGCGGGCGCGGTCCTCGTAGGCCAGGCGCTTGGCCTCGACGGCGTGGTGGATCGCCGCCGCCGACTGGAAGCCCATGCCGGCCACGTCGAACTGCTCGAGGATGTTCAGCATCTGCAGGGTGGCCAGGCCCTGGGTGTTGTCGCCCAGCGCATGGACGTCGACGCCGCGGTAGCCGGTCGTATGAACCGTGGTCCAGACCGAGCGGTGGGCCGCCAGGTCGGCCTTGGTCATCCAGCCGCCGATGCGCTTGAAATAGGCCTCGATGGCTTGAGCGATCTCGCCCTCGTAGAAGGCGCGGCCGCCGCCCTGCGCGATCAGGCGGTAGGTGCGGGCGAGAGCCGGGTTCCTGAAGATCTCGCCCTCGACGGGGGTCTTGCCGTTCGGGGCCCAGACCGCCTTGAAGTTCTCGACCTCCTCGATGTTGGAGGCCGGATTGGTGAAGCGGCGATGGCTGCCGGCCAGGTAATAGGCCACGTTCTGGGTGATCGGGTGGCCTTCCTCAGCGGTCGCGATCGCCGGCTCGAACAGCTCGGACCACTTCAGCTTGCCGTAGCGCTCGTGCAGGGCGCGCCAGGCGTCGACCGCGCCGGGCACGCTGACGCTGACCGCGCCGTAGGAGGGGATCTTGCCGTCCTTGGCCCGGCCGCGCACCGTCTCCAGCGACAGGCCCTTGGGCGAGCGGCCCGAGCCGTTCAGGCCCACGACCTTGCGCGTCTTCGGGTCCCACAGCAGCACGTAGGCGTCGCCCCCGATGCCGCAGGCGATCGGTTCGCACAGGCCCAGCATGGCGTTGGCGGCCACCGCCGCGTCGGCCGCCGAGCCGCCCTTCTTCAGCACCGCGATCGCCGCCTGCGTCGCCAGCGGATGAGCGGTGGCCGCCGCGCCGTGGATGCCCCAGGCCGCCGAGCGCGAGGCGAAGGTCGCCCCGTCCACCCGGTCGCCGCCATGCACGTCGGGGCGCTTCCGGTTGGGGTTGGGGCCGGCGAGGATCTGCGACTGCGCGAAGGCGTCGCCAGCCAGGGCGACGGCGGGCAGGGCGGCGAAGAAGCTACGGCGGCGCATGTCGGTGTCCCCACGAAAACGGCAAGTCCGTTTCTAGGGGCGGTGGGCGGAGGAGGCTAGGCCATGCGGGAAAAGTGGGTTCGTGCGGAAAGAACCCCCTCAGTCGGCTTCGCCGACAGCTCCCCCAGAGGGGGAGCATCTGCGCCGCGAAAGATCCTCCCCCTCTGGGGGAGGTGGCCCGGAGGGCTGGAGGGGGTCTTCTACCCCTCCGCCAACGCCAGATCGTCCAGCTCCTTGCCCAGCACCAGGGCCAGGGCCTCGACCACCAGCACGTGGTCCTGGCGCTGGGGCAGGCCCGATACGGTCACCGCGCCGATGCAGCCAAGGCCCTTCACCAGCAAGGGGAAGCCGCCGCCATGCGCGGCATAGTCGCGCGTCGGCAGGCCATGCTTGGCCTCCAGCGTCTCGCCCTTGGCCGCCAGAGACAGGCCCATGCCGTACGAGCTCTTCGAGAAGTGCAGCACCGTGTTGCGCTTGCGGCGGATCCAGTCGGCGTTCTCGCCGGTCGAGCCGGGCAGGGCGGCGTGGAACAGCGGTCGGTCGCGCAGCGAGATGTCGATGGCCAGCGGCGCCTTGCGGGCCAGGGCGGCGTCGCGCAGCCCCGCGCCCAGGGCCCAGGCGGCGTCGAGGTCGAAGCGCGGAAAGACCAGGACGGCTTCCTGCGCGGCGATGCGGTCCAGGTCGTCCTGCCGGCTCATCGGGCGGCCTCGACCGGCAGTTCGCGGCGCTCGGCGGCCGAGCGGGCCGCCAGGTCGAGCAGTTCCATCACCCGCAGCGCCTCCGGCGCCGGCACCGGATTGGCCGCGCCGGTCAGGATCGCGTCGCGGACGCCGGCGTAGTAGGCCGCGTAGTCGCCGCGACGGCCGGGGACGACCTGGGTGGTCGGGGCCTCGCCGTCGGCGCGGGTCAGGGTCCCGGGGCGCGGGTCGAGGCCGAAGCCTTCGTCGGCGGGCGTCAGGCCGCGCTTGAGGGCGTCCTCCTGGGCGTCTAGGCCGTGCTTGACGAAGCCGCCCCGGACGCCCTGCACGGAAAGGCGCAGATCGCCGGCCGAGGTCAGCATGCTTCCGTGCAGTATCGCGCGCAGCTTGGGATAGCGCAGCACGACGTGGAAGTAGTCGGGGGCGTCGCCGCCCTCGCGCTGGATCCCGATGTCGGCGTTGACCGCCAGCGGCTGGCCGAACAGCTGCAGCGCCTGGTCCAGCAGGTGCGGGCCAAGGTCGAACCAGGCGCCGGCGCCCGGACCGGCGCGCTCGCGCCAGCGGTCGCGCACTGCCGGGCGGAAGCGGTCGAAATGGCTTTCGTACTGCACGACCTCGCCCAGCGCGCCCTCGGCGATCAGGCCCTTGAGCGTAAGGAAGTCGGCGTCCCAGCGGCGGTTGTGGAACACCGACAGCAGGCGATCGTGGGTCTCGGCCGAGGCGACCAGGGCGCGGGCCTCGTCCAGCGTGACGGTGAACGGCTTGTCGATCACCACGTGCTTGCCGGCCGCCAGGGCCGCCTGGCCCTGAGGCGCATGCAGGTCGTTGGGCGTGGCGATCACCACGAGATCGATCGCCGGATCGGCCAGGGCCTCGTCGAGGTCGGCGACGACCCTGGCGTCCGGATGGTCGGCGGCGACCTTGGCCGGGTCGCTGGACACCACGGTGTGCAGGACGAGGCCCGGCGTCGTGGCGATCAGCGGGGCGTGGAAGGTCTTGCCGACATAGCCGTAGCCGACGAGGGCGACGTTGAGCGGGGCGGACGTGCTGGGAGACAACGTTGTCATGTATCCAATCTAGGCCGTGATCGCGGCAAGGTCACGGCGCCGGCCGTGGAAATGCACAACGAAAAAGCCCCCGGCGCGGCTGCGTCCGGGGGCTCGAGGTTTCGGCGGAGGGGGAAGATCAGATCTTCACCGGCTCCATCTTGGGGGTCAGCAGGTGCACCACCAGCAGGGCGGCCAGGTAGGCCGTGCCGGCGACCACGAAGATCGGGGTGTAGGTGCCGATGTCCTCCAGCACCTTGCCGATGTACTTGGAGAACACCATGCCGCCCAGGGCGCCCAGCATGCCGCCGATGCCGACCACCGAGCCGACGGCGCCGCGCGGGAAGACGTCGGAGGGCAGGGTGTAGAGGTTGGCAGAGAAGCCCTGGTGAGCCGCGGTGGCGACGCCGATGATCAGCACGGCCAGCCAGACGTTGCTGGCGAACGAGGCGAACATCACCGGCACGGCCAGCAGGGCGCAGACCAGCATGGTCGTCTTGCGGGCGGCGTTGATGCTCCAGCCGCGCTTCATCAGGTTCGACGACAGCCAGCCGCCGCCGACGCTGCCCACGTCGCTGAGCAGGTAAATGGCGATCAGCGGCGGGCCGAAGGTCTTCAGGTCCAGGCCGTAGCGCTTGCCCAGGAAGTCGGGCAGCCAGAACAGGAACATCCACCAGATCGGGTCGATCAGGAACTTGCCCAGCGAGTAGGCCCAGGTCTCGCGCTTGGTCAGCAGCTTGGCCCAGCCGATCTTCTCGACCGGGTCGGCCGGATCCTGCTCGATGTGGGCCAGTTCGGCCGCGCCCAGCTTCTTGTGCTCGCGCGGGCGGCGGTAGACCAGCAGCCAGATCGGCAGCCAGATCAGGCCGGCGACGCCGGTGACGATGAAGGCCATCTGCCAGCCGAAGGCCAGGGTGATGCCCGGCACGACCAAGGGGGTGACGATGGCGCCGATGTTGGTGCCGGCGTTGAAGATGCCGGTCGCGAAGGCGCGTTCCTTCTTGGGGAACCACTCGGCCACGGCCTTGATGCCGCCGGGGAAGCCGCCGGCCTCGCCGACGCCCAGGCCCATGCGGGCGAAGATGAAGCCCGACAGGCCGCGCGCCCCGGCGTGGGCGATGTGGGCGATCTGCCAGATGGCGAAGGCGATACCGAAGCCCCAGCGGGCCCCGATCTTGTCCATGATCTTGCCCCACGCCAGGTAGGCGATGGCGTAGGAGAGCTGGAAGTAGAAGACGAGGTCGGCGTAGTCGCCCTCGCTCCAGCCGAACTCCTTGGAGAGGTTCGGCTTGAGCAGGCCGATGGTCTGCCGGTCCACATAGTTGATGACCATCGCCGCGAACAGCAGGCTGACGATCACCCAGCGATAGCGCCCGATCTTCTCAGACGGCGCGGGGGCCGCGGATACGTCCATGGACTTCGTCTTCCTTACCCTAGTCTTTGTTTTGGTTGGTTCTTGTCCGGCTGGCCGCCGTCAGGCGGGCACCGCCCTGCAGCGGACCTCGCCCAGCGGGCCGAAGCTTATGGTCGACTCGTCGCCGGCCGCCACGTCGTGGATGCCGGTGCTGGCGCCGGTGGTGACCAGCATGCCCTTCTTCAGCGGCCGGCCGCGCGAGGCGACGTGGCCCAGCAGGAAGGCCAGGGCCGCCAGAGGCGAGCCGGGAATCGAGGTCGCGCCGCCCTTGCCGACGCTGACGCCGTTGACGAAGGTCTCGGCCGGCATGGCTTCCCAGCCGATCTCGCGCCAGTTCTCGATGACCGGACCCAGGATCTGGCCGTCGTTGTTGCCGAAGTCGGAGACCACGATGGGCGGACCCAGTTCGTTGATGGTCTTCAGCGGGCTGCCGGCGATCTCGACGCCCAGGATCAGCTCGCCCACGTACTCGGCGGCTTCCTCGGCGGTCCACTCGGTCTTGCCCTCGGGGGCGTCCTTGGACAGGCGGATGATGAACTCGGCCTCGACGGCGGTGAAGCCGCCGGCGATGGCGCGGAACGGGGTCGGCTCGGCGCCGGCGTCCCAGACGTTCTTGCTGAAGATGCAGCCGGCCAGGCGGTCGACGCCCAGGCGCTCGCGGTGCTGCGGAGGAACCAGGCCCACCTTCCAGCCGACCAACTCGTCGGGCCACAGGTCGATGGCGATGTCCTGCACCGCATAGCCGTCGGCCATCGACTGGGGCAGGGCGCCGCCGGGATAGCCGGGAACCGAAACGCCCTTCTGGCGGGCTTCAACGAACTGGGGGGCGATCGACGCCGGTGCGAATAGGTCGCTTTGCGCCTCAGAAACGGTCACGCCGCGTAGCCTCCCTCGAATTACTCATGGCTGGCCCGTTTGTCGGACCTGCGCTGTCTCTAATGGAAACCGGTGTCATTGACAATTGGTCCACTGAAACACGTCACGACGCGAAGGGGAACCGTTCATGCGCTTGGAGACTCTTGTTTTCAGACGAGGAACGGGAAGATGGCGCAGTCGCAACTGACCGAGTATCGCCGCAAGCGCGACTTCGCCAAGACGGCCGAACCCAGCGGCGAGCGCGCCGTGGCCGCCGCGCCGCATCTGCGATTCGTCATCCAGAAGCACGACGCCACGCGCCTGCACTACGACTTCCGGCTGGAGGTCGACGGGGTGCTGAAGTCCTGGGCCGTGACCAGGGGGCCTTCGCTGGATCCCGCAGACAAACGGCTGTCGGTCGAGGTCGAGGACCATCCGCTCGACTACGGCGACTTCGAGGGCACGATCCCCAAGGGCCAGTACGGCGGCGGCACGGTGCAGCTGTGGGACCGCGGCTACTGGGCGCCGGAGCCTGGCTTCGAAGACGTCGGCAAGGCCCTGAAGAAGGGCGAGCTGAAGTTCGTGCTGGAGGGCGAGCGCCTGCACGGCGGCTGGGTGCTGGTCCGCATGAACTGGGATCGCAACGCCAAGGACGGAAAGGGCAAGCGCAGCAACTGGCTGCTGATCAAGCACGCCGACGAGGCGGCGCGGCCAGGCGAGGGAGCGGCGATTCTCGAAGAGGACCGTTCGATCGCGTCGGACCGGACCATGGCCGACATCGCGGCCGGCAAGGGCAAGTCGCCCAAGCCGTTCATCCTAAAGTCCAGGGGCAAGGCCGACGCCGTCTGGAAGTCGCGCACCAAGGCCGAGCGCGAAGCCCTGGCCAAGGAGGCGCAGGAGACCCGCAGCTTCGCGCCGGCCAGGCCCGCGTCAAAGACGGCCGCCGCGAAGGCGAAGCCCGCCGCCATGCCGCGCTTCGTCGAGCCGCAGCTCTGCAAGTCGGTCGACCGGCCGCCGCAGGGCGAGGGCTGGGCGCACGAGATCAAGTTCGACGGCTATCGCCTGCAGCTGCGCGTCGAGGATGGTCGGGCGGTCCTTCGCACGCGCAAGGGCCTGGACTGGACCGAGCGGTTCGCCGGTGTCGCCGAGGCGGCCGCCGACCTTCCGGACGCGATCGTCGACGGCGAGGCGGTGGTGCTGGACGAGGCCGGCCAGCCGGATTTCGCGGCCCTGCAGGCGGCGCTGGCCGAGGGCGGGGAGGGCGAGATCATCTTCTTCGCCTTCGACCTGTTGTTCGCGGGCGGCGAGGATCTGCGGACCCTGCCGTTGCGCGAGCGCAAGGCGCGGCTCAAGGCGCTGCTGGGAGAAGACGAGCCGCGGTTGCGCTATGTCGACCACTTCGAGACGGCGGGCGACGCGGTGCTGCTGTCGGCCTGCAGGCTGGAGCTCGAGGGCATCATTTCCAAGCGACTCGACGCGCCGTATCGCTCTGGTCGCAGCGAGACCTGGACCAAGGCCAAGTGCCGGGCCGGGCACGAGGTGGTGATCGGCGGCTGGACGACGACGGGAACCGCCTTCCGCTCGCTGATCGCCGGGGTGATGCGGGACGGCAAGCTCGTTCACGTCGGCCGGATCGGCACGGGTTTCGGCAAGGACAAGGTCGCGAAACTTCTCCCGAAACTGAAGGCGCTCGAGACCGACCGCTCGCCGTTCCAGGGGCAGGGCGCGCCGAGGAAGGCCGCCAACATCCACTGGGTGAAGCCGCAGCTGGTGGCCGAGATCGAATATGCCGGCTTCACCGGCGAGGGCGCGATCCGCCAGGCCGCCTTCAAGGGGCTCCGCGAGGACAAGCCGGCCTCGGAGGTCGCGGCCGACGCCGTGCCGGCCGCCCAGGCGGAACTGGCCGAACCCGCGCCCAAGGCCGCCAAGGCCGTGACGTCCAAGTCCGACTGCGTCGTGCTGGGCGTGCCGATCTCCAAGCCCGACAAGCCGCTTTGGCCCGACGCGGGCGACGGCGAGCCGGGGACCAAGCTCGATCTCGCCCGCTACTATGCCGCCGTCGGCGAGTGGATGCTGCCGCACATCGAGGGCCGGCCGGCCTCGGTGATCCGCGTGCCGGACGGCATTGGCGGCGAGACCTTTTTCCAGCGCCACGCCATGCGCGGGGTGTCGTCGTTGATCGAGACCGTGACAGTCGAAGGCGACAAGCAGCCCTACATCAAGTTCGACCGCATCGAGGCTCTGGTCGCCGCGGCCCAGATCGCCGCCGTCGAGATCCATCCCTGGAACTGCCAGCCAGGCGATCCCGAGGTCGCCGGCCGGCTGGTCTTCGACCTTGACCCCGCGCCCGAGGTGACCTTCGAGGATGTCATCGTCGCCGCCCGTGAGATGCGCGATCGCCTTGAGGAGCTGGGCCTCGCCAGCTTCTGCAAGACCACCGGCGGCAAGGGGCTGCACGTGGTCACGCCGCTGTCGGACAAGGTCCCGTGGGACCAGGCCAAGGCCTTCGCCCGCGAGGTCTGCGCCCGCATGGCCGCCGACGATCCCGACCGCTACCTGATCACGATGAGCAAGAAGGCCAGGGTCGGGAAGATCTTCCTGGACTACCTGCGCAATGACCGCACCAGCACGGCGGTCGCCCCGCTGTCGGCGCGCGCGCGGCCGGGTGCGACGGTGTCGATGCCGCTGAACTGGACGCAGGTGAAGGCGGGACTGGATCCTGGCCGCTTCACGATCCGCACCGCGCCCGAGTTGATCGCCAAAAGCACGGCCTGGGCAGACTACGCCGACGCGGTCAAGCCCCTGAAGGCGGCGATCAAGCGGCTCGGCTAAGGCTTGCCCCGCGCCCCCGCATCGTGACACCACCATGCGGTGACGATCGCGACGACCAAGGACGAAGGCCGCTACACCGCCCTGGACGGGCTGCGCGGCGTCGCGGCGCTGGGGGTGCTGCTCTACCACATCGCCGACTGGTCGGGCCGCCGCGGGCATTTCGCGCACGGCTACCTGGCCGTCGATTTCTTCTTCTGCCTCAGCGGCTTCGTGCTGGCCCACGCCTTCGAGCAGCGGCGGATCGGGTTCGGCAAGTACCTCGTGGCGCGCTGGGTGCGGGTCTGGCCGATGCTGGCCATCGCCACCGTCGCCGGCGCGCTGCTGACCGGCAAGGGCGACGCCGAGACCTGGACCGACTTCGCCAGGGGCCTTCTGCTGATCCCCAAGTTAGCGCCGATGGAGGCGGGGACCTTCCCCTCGCTGTTTCCCTTCAACCCGCTGGCCTGGTCGCTGTGCCTGGAGGTGCTGGTCAGCCTGGCCTGGTATCCGTTCCGCCGCGCGCCGGACACGGCGGTGCTGATGTTCATCCTGCTCGCCGGCGCGGCCCTGCTGTTCGTGGCCATCGGCATGGGCGGGCTGCAGACCGGCTGGGACCAGGCGACCTTCGGCCTGGGCGTGCTGCGTGCGGCCTTTCCCTTCGCCATCGGCTGGATGTGCTGGCGTCATCGCACGACCTTCGCTGCCCGCAAGACGTGGCTGCCGGCCGCGCTGCTGCTGGTCGTGCTGGTTCTGCCCGTCTGGCCCGACCGCGTGGCCAACGGACTCTACGACTTCGCCTGCTCGACCTTGCTGTTTCCGGTGCTGGTGCTGCTGGGCGCCTACGACCCCGGCGGCAGGCTGGCCAGGTTCTGCGAGCGGCTGGGCGGGGTGTCGTACCCGCTCTACGCCCTGCATTGGGCGTTCTGGTACGTGATGATCTCGATCTATCCCAATGGCTGGAAGCGTGACCTGCCGCTGTGGTTCTGCGCGCTGGCCTTCTTCGTGCTGCCGGCGGCCTCCTGGGCCGCCTGGCGGTGGGTGGAGACCCCGCTGCGAACGCGCCTGAAGCGATTGACCGGAACCTGAGGCGAGAAAATCGTCGCCCGCCGGTGTGCATCCGGCGAGGATGTGCGTCATGCACTCCGGGAAAGCTGTCGAGACGGACCGTGCGGGCCAAGAGTGAACAGGATCTGGGAAGCTTGGATCGGCGCTATCGGCCCGCGCTGATGGCGTTCTTCATGCGCCGCGCGGCCACTCACAGCGACGCCGAGGACATGACCCAGGAGCTGTTCGCCAAGCTGGCCCTGACCGAGGGCGAGCGGGCGATGGACAACGCCGACGCCTACATCTTCCAGATGGCCGCCAACCTGCTGCGCGACCGGGCGCGGCGCGAGCGGGTGCGATCCAGCTACAGCGCCGCCGTCCGCGCCGAGCCGCTGGACCTGGAGCCCCTCGATCCGGCGCGCGTGCTGATGGGCCGCGAACGCCTTGGCGAGGTGTCCGAGGCCCTGCGCGAACTGCCCGAGCGCACCCGCGCCATCTTCCTGCTGTTCCGGCTGGAGGGCATGAAGCAGGCCGAACTGGCTCAGCTTTACGGCATGACCACCAGCGGCGTGCAGAAGCATATTCTCAAGGCCATGGGCCACCTGACCAAGCGTACGAGGGCCGGGGAATGAATGGGCCCGACATGAGCAACGCCCCGCCCGAGGAGGCCCTGGACGCGGCCGCCGCCTGGTGCGTGCGCCTGGCCGAGAGCGAACTGTCGCCCGCCGAGCAGGCCGAGCTCGAAGCCTGGTTCGCCGCCGATCCGGAACACCGCGTCCTGCTGGACGACGCCGTCTGCGCCTGGCGCGCCATCGACGATCAGGCCATGAGCCCTGGCATGGTCGCGCTGCGGGGCGAGGCCCTGGAAGATCTGCGGCGGGCCCAGCAGGCGCAATGGTCGCGCAAGCCCGGGCGTCGCGTGGTGATCGGCGGCGCGATCGCGGCCTGCCTCGTGGCCGCCCTGGCGGGCGGCGGGCTGGCCTGGCGCGCCAGCCTGCCGGACGTCTATCGCACCACGGAAGGCGAGCGCCGCATCGTCGAGCTGCCTGACGGCTCGCGCGCCTCGCTGGACGCCGCCACCGTGCTACGCGTCCGCTACGACGGCGGCCGGCGCCGGCTGTGGCTCGATGAGGGCCGCGCCAAGTTCTCGGTGGCCAAGGATCCGCTGCGGCCGTTCTCGGTGGCCGCCGACGGCAAGCTGGTGGTCGCCGTCGGCACCACGTTCAGCGTCGAGAAGCTGCCAGGCCAGATGCGCGTGGTGCTCTACGAGGGCCACGTGGCCGTGCTGGACGGGGAGGGGGCTCGCGGCCGGCCGCCGCCGTCCCTGAAGGTCGACGGCGCGCCGGCCGAACGTCTGCTGACGCCGGACCACGAACTGGTCGCCTCGACGACCTCGGACGCGACGATCGTTTCGCCGACCGATCCGTCGCGCGCGGCCTCGTGGGAAAGCGGCCAGCTGGTGTTCCAGGACGAGCCCATGGATCTCGCCGTCGAGCGGGTGAATCGCTACGCTCGCGAGAAGCTGCGGATCGCCGATCCGGCTGTCGGCCGGCTGAAGATCAGCGGCGTCTTCACCTCGGGCGACACGCGCGCCTTCGTCGACGGCGTCACGGCCGTGCTGCCGGTGCGGGCCGAGCCGACGTCTGGCGAGACGGTGCTGCGGATCGCCAGGCGGCAAAGTGACGGGGGGCAAAAAAAGATCAGCGGCGCTGGTGAGTCTTCCGCGGACTGAGGCGTCTCACTGACCAAAGCGCCGCCAAAGAACAATGATCGGCGCGAGGGAGGGAAAGATGCGCAAGAGCTTCGACCGCCGCTTCGTCTGGGGCGCCGCCACCGCTACCGCCGCCGTGCTGGCGGCCCTGACCGCGCCGACCGCCGGCTACGCCCAGCAGCGCGCGACCTACAGTTTCGACATTCCGGCCCAGGACCTGGGCGGCGCCCTGCGGGCCTTCGGCCGAGCTTCGGGCCAGCAACTGGCCTTCGACGAGACCCAGATCCGCGGCAAGCGCAGCGCCGGGCTGAAAGGCAGCTTCTCGGCCGAAGAGGGTCTCAAGCGCCTGCTGGCCGGCTCCGACATGGTGGCCCAGTCCACCGCCAGCGGCGTCTACGCCATTCGCGGCCGCGGCCTGCTGGTCGCCGCCAGCGCCACGGCCCAGGCCGCCCCGGCCGTGGCCGCCGAGCCGCCGGCCCAGCCCGAGGCGCCTTCGGAAGTCGAGGAGGTCATCGTCGTCGGCACTCCCGGCGGCGCCGGCATCGACAAGCTGTCGGCCAGCTTCGCGGTCAGCACCGTCAACGCCGCCGACATCACCAAGGCCTCGCCCAAGTCGAGCGCCGAACTGCTGGCCCTGGTGCCCGGCGTGTGGGTCGAGACCTCGGGCGGCGTGGCCGGCGCCAACGTCTTCGTGCGCGGCTTCCCGGCCACCGGCGACGCCGAGTTCCTGACCATCCAGCTGCAGGGCGCGCCGATCTATCCGCCCTCGACCCTGTCGTTCCTGGAGAACTCGTCGATCTTCCGCGTCGACGAGACGATCTCGCGGATGGAGGCCCTGCGTGGAGGTCCCAATCCGATCTTCTCCAACGGCCAGCCGGGCCTGACGACCAACTTCATGCTCAAGGAAGGCGGCGAGGAGACAAAGGGCCTGGTGAAGGCCTCGACCTCCGACTACGGCCTGCGCCGCATCGACGGCGTGGTCAGCGGCAAGCTGGCCGACGACCTGTTCTTCATGGTCGGCGGCTACGTCAGCCGCTCGCCCGGCGTGCGCGACACCCAGTTCGACAGTGAAAAGGGCCAGCAGTTCACGGTGAACCTCACCAAGAAGCTGGAGAACGGCAAGATCAACCTCTACGCCCGCGCCACCGACGACCACGGCGCCTGGTACCTGCCGTTCGCCATCAACGTGCCGGGCGTCGACAAGGGGACCTACACCCAGATCGGCGAGCTCTCGCGTCACCAGACCCTGCAGGTCCACGCCGACGGAACGACGCGCCAGTTCGACCTCGCCGACGGCCGCGGCTGGAAGGGCTATGTGGTCGGCGGCAGCTTCGAGCACGATTTCGGCGACGGCTGGACCGTCCGCGACCGCTTCAGCTTCACCAAGGGCGACGCCGACACCTACGGCCTGGTGCCGGACGGCGGGGCGGTGACGGCCTCGTCGGTGGCCACCGTCATCGGCGGCGGCGTGGCCACGCGCGGCGGGACGGCGCTGGGCGCGAACGACTACGTTCAGGCCTGGGGCGCGTGGATCGTCGAGAAGGAGATCGAGGCGCTGACCAACGACTTCAGCGTCTCCAAGAGCTTCGGAAGCCACGAGGTGTCGGCTGGCTACTACGCCTCCAGCTTCTCGTCGGACGACTTCTGGACCATCGGAAACTTCCGTCCCATGCAGGTGAAGGCCAACGGCGACTACCTGGCCGCCAACGTCTCCTGCGCCAACCTGGCGACGGCCGGCAGCGGTTCGGGCTGCTGGAACTACGGCTTGGTCTCGGCCGGCGACGGGCGGGTGGACGCGCTGTACCTGGCCGACGCCTGGCAGGCGACGGAAGCGCTGCGCATCGACCTGGGCGTCCGTCGCGAGCGGTTCAAGACTGACTACGTGGTCGACGACGGGGCCGGCTATCCGGATGGCCTGGCCATCCGCACCACCGACTACAGCAACAGCAAGACCTCCTACACGGTCGGCGCCAACTACGATCTCAACGACGTCTCGGGCGTCTTCGTGCGCTATTCGCGGGGCTACAAGTTCCCCAGCTTCGACAACTTCCGCGAAAACCTGACCGACACCCTGAAGGTCGACCAGTACGAACTGGGCTATAAGCTGCGCAGCGGTCCGTTCGAGCTCTACGCCACCGGCTTCGCCAACGAGTTCAAGGGCGCCAAGTTCGCCGACGTCGGCGGCGTCCAGGAAAGCAACACCAACAAGGCCCGCGGCATCGAGCTCGACGGCCGCTGGAAGTCGAACTTCGGCCTGTCCCTGGCCTTGAACGGCACCTTCCAGAAGACCGAGATCAAGCAGTCGTCGATCCCCGCCAACGCCGGCAACAGCGCCCAGCGCCAGCCCAACTGGCAGATCCGGTTCACGCCCAGCTGGGACGTGCAGCTGGGGACCGTGGACGCCACCTTCTACGGCACGCTCAGCGCCGTCGACGACCGCTACGCCGACAACGCCAACACCCAGGTGCTGAAGGGCTACGAGAAGCTCGATCTCGGCGCGATCTTCCGGGTGGGCGCCTTCGACGTGCAGATCGCCGGCGACAATCTCACCGACAGCCACGGGCTGACGGAAGGCGATCCGCGCTCGACCAGCGGCGCCAACGCGCGACCGATCCTGGGGCGGTCAGTGCGGCTCAGCGTGGGCTACAACTTCTAACCATCTTGCGGGTTCTGACCTGCAACAGATCCTGCGCGCGGGCCGGCTTCCTCCCTGCCGGTCCGCGTCCTTTTTCTTCGATGAGGCCCCGATGATCCGCGCTAGCCTGCTCGCCGTCGTTTCCGCAGCGGCCTGGACGGCGCTGGCGCCGCTCGCCATGGCCCAGACCCCGGCAGCGGAAGTCGCAACGCCCGCCGACACTTACCAAGAGCTTTTCCACCAGGTGCAGACCCGGCGGCTGTTCCCTGACGGCAAGACCTTCGTGGACGCCACGCCCAGGCGCGACCCCGCCGCGATCCTGAAGGATTACCGCGTCCGTGCCCGCTTCACCGACGCCGAGCTGAAGCGCTTCGTGCGCGCCAACTTCGTCGTGCCCGAGGCCCGCGCTGCGCCCGCGCCCAGCGCCGAGCGCACGACGTTGAAGGCCCACGTCGCGCAGCTGTGGCCACACCTTACCCGCGAGCCGGTCAAGCCCGTGGCCGGCGGTTCGGCCCTGGCGATGGCCAAGCCGTTTGTCGTGCCGGGCGGGCGCTTCCGCGAGATCTACTACTGGGACAGCTACTTCACGATGCTGGGCCTCAAGCTCGACGGGCGGAGCGATCTGGTCGAGAGCATGATCGACGACTTCGGCGGCCTGATCGACGCCCACGGCCACATCCCCAACGGCGCGCGCACCTACTATCTCAGCCGTTCGCAGCCGCCGTTCTTCTACGCCATGGTCGGCCTGTCGGAGGCGAGCGACCCGGCGGTGGTCAAGGCCCGCGTCGACCTGATGCGGCGCGAGCACGCCTTCTGGATGGACGGCGAGAAGAGCGTCGCGCCGGGCAAGGCCTGGCGCCGTGTCGTCGCCTTGCCGGGCGGAGCGGTGCTGAACCGCTACTACGACGACCGCGTCACGCCGCGCGACGAGTCCTACCGCGAGGACCTCGAGACCGCCCGAGAGGCGTCGCTGGCCACCGGGCGGCCGCCCTCTGAGGTGTTCCGCGACCTGCGGGCCGGCGCCGAGAGCGGCTGGGACTTCTCCTCGCGCTGGATGGCCGACGGCCAGCACCTGAAGACCATCCGCACCACGGCGATCGTGCCCGTCGACCTCAACGCCCTGATGTACGGCCTGGAAGGCGCGATCTCGGCCGGCTGCGCGCGTATCGCCGACACGGCGTGCGTCGCCGAGTTCGACGGCCGCGCCAAGGCCCGCAAGGCGGCCATGGACTCGGTGCTGTGGGACGCCTCGCGCGGCGTCTATCTTGACTACCTGTGGACAGGCGGCGAGCGGATCGACGCCCTCAGCGCCGCGACCCTCTACCCGCTGTTCGTCGGCGCGGCCTCGCCGGAGCAGGCCAAGGCCGTGGCGACCGCGACCCGCGCCCAGCTGCTGGCTTCGGGCGGCCTGCGCACCACCACACGCCGCACGGGCCAGCAGTGGGACACGCCCAATGGCTGGGCGCCGCTGCAGTGGGTGGCCGTCGCCGGTCTGCGTCGCTACGGCGAGACGGGCCTGGCTTCCGATGTCTCGGATCGCTGGCTGGCTACCGTCGAGCGCGAATATCGCGCCAGCGGCAAGATGCTCGAGAAGTACGACGTCGAGGAGGCCAAGGCCGGCGGGGGCGGGGAGTATCCGCTGCAGGACGGCTTCGGCTGGACCAACGGCGTCACCCGGGCCCTGCAGGAGAGCGCGGGGAACTAGAGCTCCGGCTCGTCTCCGCCCAGGCGCTCGATCTCGGCGACCAGGCCGTCGATGTCGAGGATGGTCAGGGTGCGGCCCTGCTTGGCGATCAGGTTGCGGGTCTCCAGCCGGTTGAGCTCGCGGGTCACGGCCTCGCGCTGGGCGCCGGCCAGGACGGCGATCTCGGCGTGGGTCGGGGCGCGGGTCAGCACCGCCCGGTTGTCCTCGATGCCGACGTCGGTGGCCAGGCGCAGCAGCTCCATCTGAACCCGGCAGGGCGCCGAGACGGCGTTCAGCTCGAACACCCGGCTGCTGAGCGCCCGCACCATGGCCGCCAGGTCTTCCATCACCGCGCGGGTGAAGTTGGCCGAACTGGCCATCAGTTCGGCGACCAGCGCCTCGGGCAGCCGGCCGACCACGGCCTCGGTCAGGGCGGTGACGTTGGCCGAGCGCGGCAGGCGGTCGATGGCGGCGATCTCGCCGAAGTATGAACCCGGCTGCAGCCGGCGATAGCCGACCTCCCGGCCCGAGCGCGCGTACTGGTTCACCAGCAGCAGCCCCTGGACGACCACGTAGATCGCGCCGCCTGGATCGTGCCGCTGCACCAGCCGCGCGCCGCGGCGCACGGACAGGATTTCGATGCGCGCGGCCAGGCTCTCGACCTCCGCCGGCGCCATGTGGCGCAGCAGGCGGCAGCTGGCCAGGGCCTGTAGACGGGAGGCCTGATCGCCGAAGCCTGCCGCGTTCGAAGCGCCAGCGGTGGCGGCGTTCGCGGAAGAGTCCATAATCGCCGCTCCTGAGTTCGCGTACGGGGAGAGTCGAGGGGCAATGGGGGACTTAAACTACAAGGCCTTCATCAGCTACAGCCATGGCGACGGCAAGCTGGTCGATTGGCTGCACAGGCGGCTGGAAGCCTATCGCCCGCCCAAGGGCGCCGGGCCCGCCGATGCGCGTCCGTTGCGGCCGATCTTCCGCGATCGCGCCGAGCTTTCGGCCGCCGCCGATCTGGGCGGAGCGATTCGCGAGGCGCTGGACCGTTCCGAGCACCTGATCGTCGTCTGTTCGGAGGCGTCGCGGCGCTCCAAGTGGGTGGGCGAGGAAATCCGTCACTTCCTGTCGACCCACGGTCCCCAGCGGGTGATCTGCGTCCTGGTCGACAGCCCCGAAGGCGGCGGCGAGGTGATCGACTGCCTGCCGCCCTTGCTGCGCGAGGCCTTTCCGCCCGGCGGCGAGCCCCTGGCGGCCGACCTGCGCCCCGGCGGCGACGGGCACCGCCTGGCGTTCCTGAAGGTCGCCGCGACGCTGCTCGGGGTGCGGTTGGACAACCTGATCCAGCGCGACGCCCGCCGGCGCTCGCGCTGGATGGCCGCCACCACGGCGGGCGCGCTCGGCGTCGCCGTGGTCACCGGAGCCCTGGCGGTGGTCGCCTTCGACGCTCGCCGCGAGGCCGAGGCCCAGCGCGCCGAGGCCGAAGACCTCGTCGCCTACATGCTGGGCGACCTTCGCAAGAAGCTGGAGCCGGTGGGGCGCCTGGACGTGCTAGACGGCGTCGGCGCCCGGGCCTTGGCCCACTACGCCCATGTCGACCCCCGAGACCTCGACGACGAGGATCTTTCGCAGCAGGCCAAGGCCCAGACCCTGCTGGGCGAGATCCGCGACAAGCGCGGCGACCTGAAGGGCGCCCGCCAGGCCTTCTCGCAGGCCGCTCTGACCTCCGAAGCCCTGTCGAACCGCAACCCGCAGGACGGCGAGCGCCTGTACGAGCACGCCCAGAACGTCTTCTGGCTGGCCTATGTCGACTGGCGGCTGGCGCGGACGGCCGACGCCGAGGCGGGGTTCCGACGCTATGGCGAACTGGCCGAGCGGCTGACCAGGCTGGATCCGAACAACCTCGACTGGCGCATGGAGGTCGCCTACGCCCGCAACAACCTCGGCACGCTGCTGCTGGACGAGGGGCGCAACAAGGACGCGCTGGCGGCTTTCGACGACGCCCGCATCCGCTTCGAAGCGGCGGCCAAGGCGGCGCCGGACGCGACGCAGCCGGTGAAGGATCTGGCCGACGCCCACGCCTGGCTGTCGGACACCCACTATCGCCTGGGCCAGATGCCCCAGGCCTACGAGCAGCGCGCCATCGCCCAGTCCATCGTGGCCGGCCTGCTCAAGAAGGATCCCGAAAACCGGCCGATGACCGCCAAGCTCTACGCCGGCCAGCTGGCCCTGGCGCGGCGGGCCCTGGACCTGGGTCGCGTCGATGAAGCCCGCCGGCTGGTCGACGGGGCGCGGCGCGGCTTCCGAGAGCTGACAACCCTCGATCCGGAGAACGCCAACTGGCTGGACTACGCGGCCAATGCGGAGCTTGACGCCTTCGACGTCGCTTTCGCCGCTGGCGACGTGGCGACCGCGCGCGCGGTCCATGCCGAGGCGGTGCGCCGGATCGAGCGCCTGCGGAGCCTCAATCCCGAGGTCTACGCCTGGATGGCCCGTCTAAACGGAAAGCTCCGGGTGCAGGCGATCCGTCTGGCCGAGGTCGACGGCCAGCCCGAGGCGGCCAAGGCGGCCGCGCGCGAGATCGAGCAGTCCCTGGCCGGCCGAACGGGACGCAAGGGCGACGCCGAGCTTGAGGTCTGGCTGTTGGGCATGGCCCACCTGGCGCAGGGCAGAACCGACGAGGTGATCAGGGTGCTGGAACCCCGTCGCGACAGCTTGTCGCCCGAGGCGCTCTACATCCTGGCCCGGGCTTTCCACAGCCAGGGAAGAATTTCCGAGGCGACGGCCATAGTGAACAAACTTCGTTTACGTGGGTATGCGAGACCCGACTTCGTTGCGTTTTCACGCGATTCATCTCTAGGTTAACTCGCCTATAGGGGGAATTTTCTATGCTCAGCCACAACGGTACGAACCCGGAACCGGATCTGGTCATCGACATCATCGTCGGCTTCGACGGCAACCTCAGCTTCATGGACCTGTTCCCGAACCCGCCGGAACCGCTGGACCTCGACCTGAAGCAGCGCTGCGTGCTGCAGTTCCGTCTCAGCGACGACCTGCTGTCGAAGGGCTGGGGCTTCCAGCCGACCCCGATCTCGTTCGAGAACGACTGGGGTCAGAACTTCTCCAGCTACTACTGGACCAACTACACGCCCCCGGGCGCCGAAGAGCCGGTTCCGTACTCGCAGTTCCGCGTCGTGTACGAGTGCAAGCGCATGGGCATCTTCGTCTACAGCCTGTTCATGCACGACGCCCTGGGCCAGGCGATCGACCTGGATCCGCTGATCGAAAACGGCACCGGCCGCTAAGCTGAGCGCCGAAGCGTCCTTCGACGAGCTCGCCGCGCTGCTTAGACGCGGCGAGCATCTTTCCGCCTACGATCTGGCGCGCCGCGCCCTCGACGAGGGGCAAGGCTCGCTGGCCCTGGCCCACGCGGCCGTGCTCTCGCTGGCCCGCGCCGGCGCCACCGATTTCGCCCGCGCCGAGTTCGTGCGCCTGGGCCTCTCGCATTCCACCGATCCCGAAGCCCTTTCGCTGGGCGCCCGTCTGCTGAAGGACGTGGCCCTGAGCGCCGACGGCCCGCGCCGACGGGCCTTCGCGCGCGCTTCGGCGCGCGACTACGTCGCCGCCGCGACCAACGGCGGCGGGCGCTACGGCCTGGTGAACGCCGCCACCATGAGCCTGCTGGCGGGAGAAGGCGCCCGCGCCGCCTCGTTGGCCATGGCCGCCCTCGACGATGCCGGCGGCGGCGCCGCCGAAGGGGAGGCCGGCTATTTCGACCGCGCCAGCCGCGCCGAGGCGCTGTTCCTGCTGGGCCGGCGCGAGGCCGCCGCCGACATGCTGGCCGCCGCGGTCGCCAGCGCCCCGACCAGTCTTTCGGCCCACGCCTCTACCCTGCGCCAGCTTTCGATGATTGCCGCCGAGCTCGGCGCGCCGACGGCCTGGCTCGAAATCCTGCGGCCGCCCGCGACGGCGCATTTCACCGGCCACATGTTCGCCGTCCGCGCCGCCGGCGAGGAAGCCGACCTCAAGGCCCGCATGGCCGATCTCGTGCGGGCGCAGAAGATCGGCTTCGGCTACGGCGGTCTGGCGGCCGGCGCCGACATCCTGTGGGCCGAGACGCTGCTGGAGGCCGGGGCGGAACTGCACGTCGTCGCGCCGCTGGCCATGGCCTCCTATGTCGAGACCTCGGTGCGGCCGTTCGGGGAGGCGTGGGTCGAACGGTTCCAGACCTGCCTCGACCGGGCCGCGTCCGTGCGGTTCGCCGCGCGCGACCCCTATGCCGGCGACGACGAGGTCTTCGCCTACGCCAGTCGCTTCGCCGTCGGCTGTGCGATCCTGCGGGCCGAGGGCCTGTCGACGCGCGCCGTGCAGGTCGCGGTCTGGGACGGCCGGCCGGCCGCCGGGCCGGCGGGGGCCGCGGCCGACATCGCCTACTGGCGCGAGACCGGCCGGCCGCAGACGGTCCTTCCGTTCGAACGTCCCGCGCCCGACGCCGCCCAGGTGGCGGCTTCGGCGGCGGACGGGGGCGAGCGCGGGGTCAAGGCGATGCTGTTCATCGACGTGCGCGGCTTCGGCGCGCTGCACGACGCGCAGGTGCCGGCCTTCTTCGAGGTGATCATGGCGGGCATGGCCGAGGCCATCGCCGGCCTGGCCGCACCGGCCGAGCACGTGGAGACCTGGGGGGACGGGGTGTTCCTGGTGTTCGATCAGCCCTCCGACGCCGCCGAGGCGGCGCTGGTCCTGCTCGAGGCTCATCGCCGCCTGAACCTGCGCGCGCGCGGCCTGCCGCGGCACCTGGGCCTGCGGATCGGCGGGCACTACGGGCCGGTGCATCTGCGGGTGAACCCGATCACCGGCGCCCAGGCGGTGGTCGGCGCCCACGTGGTCGTCGCTGCCCGCATCGAGCCCGACGTGGCGCCCGGCGCGGCCTATGTCAGCGAGGCCATGGCCGGCATCCTGGCCACCCACCACGCCGACCGCTATCGCTGCGGCTACGTGGGTCGCACCACGCCTCGCAAGAGCTTCCCGCCGGTCTCGATCTTCAATCTTTCGCGCCGCTGAAAACCTCGTCGCACCCCCTGTGAAAAATTGCACAGCAGGGCTTACGGGCTTGGGACATTCTGTCGCAGATCACGGACGGCCGGGCCGAAAAGCCTCCAGAGCGGACGTCCAGCGATCAGGGACCCGGAGTCGTCTCGCCATGACGGCTCCGGGTTTCCCAGGCCATTGGCGCGCGAGGAAGTCTTGGGGGGCTCTTCGCATGCGGGGCGGGGGCCGCTCGTGACGCTCGCGAGCGGCCCATCGCCGACCCCAGGGGTGGAGTTGCGGCGTTGCGAAGCATCGAGGACCGACGGCCTGAGCCGCGGGGCTGGCGATGAACGGGCTTCTGCTCTTCGCCGGCGACGCCAGCGGCCGCTCCGCACAATCGGGAAACCTGTTCGACCTGGGCCTGGCCGACTGGCGTGACGTCGCCGCGCTGGGCCGCGTCGCCGGCGAGACCCGCACGGCGCTGCAGGCTTCGCGCCATCGTCGCGACATCGTCGACTTTCTGGGCGAAGTGGTCGGTTCGGCCCTGGAGCCGCGTCGCGGCGGCCGGGCCGTCGAGGCCAGCGAGCCGTGCGTCGAAGCCCAGAGGCTGCTCGCCGCCTGGACCGGCCTGGACGCCGTGCTGCAAGGCCAGGGGCTCGACCTGCAGCTCGGCATGGCCGCGTTCGCCCGCGATCTGGTCTCATACGGCCGGGACGTGGCGCCGCCGCTCTACCGACAACTGCTGAGCGGCGACCACGAGGCGGCGCTGGAGGCGCTGCGGCTGCAGATCCGCATGCGCGCCGATCGCGCCACCGCCCTGTCCGCCGCGATGCGCGGCTTCGCCACCCGCGCGGGGGCCTTCGCCGCCGCCTTCGCCGCCTTCGAACGCGACCCGGCGGTGCGCATCTCGCTTCGGGAAGCGCCGGAACTGTGCCTGTCCTATGATGACGACGGCGTGGCGCGCCTGGAGCCGGTGAAGGGGGGCGCGGCCCGCCAGTTCTGGCGGCTGCAGCTCGACCAGATCGCCGACGCCCATCGTCTGCGCTCGGCCGCCGATCCGGCGCTGCACCTTCACATCACCGCCGACGACAAGCTGTGGACGCTGGCAAACGCCGCCACGCCGTTCGGCTTCCCGCTGATCAGCGAGGGGCCGCCGCCGCGCGTGGGCGCTCTGGCGGAACTGCCGGTCGGCGCCGATCTCTTCCGTGTGCCGCCGCGCCAGGGCGCGACGCTCGAGAACGTGGCCTTTCCGGAACATGCGCTCGACGTGGCCGAGGTGCAGGCCGGGGCGCCGCTGCGCCTGTGGGAGAAGACGGGCCTGCCGACGCAGCAATGGACGTTCAGTCCCTCGCCGCGCACGCGCCGCGAGATCGCCCTGCACGACATCGCCGCCCCGGCGGCTGGCCTGGCGGCGACCGTGGCCGGCGTTCGCGGCCTGCGCGGCGACTGGAACGCGGTGCTCGACGATCTGGAGGCGGGGCTGACCGCGCCTGAGGCCTCAGCGGCGGATCTCGACGCCGTCCTCGCCGGCTGGAGCCGGATGGCCGACGCGGCCGAAGCCGCCCTGGCCGAGTTCGAGGCCGAGGCGCGGGCTTTCGACACGGCCGGCTCATGATCCAGCTTTCCAGCCATCCGCAGCCCGATCGCCTAAGGACCGACCCGCGTCCGATGCAGACCCCGCGCCCGTACCTGGACCGTTGCAGGCAGGCCGGAGAGCTGGTCGCCCGCGCCTTGGCCCGCGAGATCCGCTGAGGCTCGTTCCAGCAAAAAGAGGCTTGCCTGTCCTGGCCCGGGGCGAAACCGTCGCCCGCCGCGACTTGAGCGGGAATCGGAGGGGCAGATGAGAAAATCGGACTTCGGCGGCGCCTCGCTGGGGACGCTGGCCATGGCGAGCGCGCTGGCCGTCCTGACGCTGTCCGCCGCGCCGGCCGCCGTGGCCGCTCCGGCCGTCGCCGCTGTGACGCCGGCGGCCGCGCCCAGCCTGCTGCCGGTCAGGACCGACGCCGCCAAGGGCGCGGTCCTGGTCACCCTGCCGGCGCCCGACGCCGACGGGATTTCCGGCCGTTTCCTCTATCAGCCCAGCCTCAGCGGCGGCCTCGGCGCGACGCCCGTTGGCCTTGACCGCGCCGCCACGGGCGACACCCAGGTGCTGGTCTTCCGCCGCGTCGGCAAGCGCGTGCTGGCCGAGTTCGAGAACTTCGGATTCCGCGCCGTGGGCGGCACGGTCGAGGAGCAGCGGACGGTGCGCGACAGCTTCCCCGGCTCGGTGGTCTGGTCGGGCGAGGTGGCGGGCGAGACGCCCGACGGCGGCTTCACGGTCGACCTGGCCGGCTTCCTGCTGCGCGACGCCTTCAACATCACCGGCGCCCTGAAGGACGCCAAGCAGGGCGGCTTCAAGGCCGCGCCGACGCTGAGCTATGTCGACTTCGGCCATGTCGGCGTCTTCCCCGACAATCTCGAATTCGAGGCCCGCCAGACCTTCACCGCCGACGATCCGGGCGGCGAGGTCTCCGGCATCGTCCCCGACGCCCGGTCGGTGACCTTCGGCGTGCATCACAGCTTCATCCGCCTGCCGGGTCCCGGCTTCACGCCGCGGGCCTTCGACCCGCGCACCGGCACCTCGGCCCAGGTGCTGTTCGCCGACTACGCCGTCGGTCTTGAGCAGCCGACCGTGCAGCGCCTGGTGCGCCGCTTCCGCCTCGAGAAGACCGATCCGACGGCGGTCCGGTCGCCGGTCAAGAAGCCGATCATCTTCTATGTCGATCGCGGCGCGCCCGAACCGGTGCGCGGCGCGCTGGTCGAGGGCGGCCGCTGGTGGAACCAGGCGTTCGAGGCCGCCGGCTATGTCGACGCCTTCCGCGTCGAGCCGCTGCCCGAGGGCGTCGATCCGATGGACGCGCGCTACAACGTCGTCAACTGGATCCACCGCCAGACGCGCGGCTGGTCCACCGGCACGACGGTCGTCGATCCCCGCACCGGCGAGATCGTGCGCGGCGTCGTCCAGTTGGGCTCGCTGCGTATCCGCCAGGACCGGATGATCTTCGAGGGCCTGCTGGGCGCCGACAAGACGGGGAAGGGCGGCGTCGACGATCCGATCCAGATCGCGCTGGACCGCATCCGCCAGCTCTCCGCCCACGAGATCGGTCACGCCATCGGCCTGTCTCACAACTTCGCGGGCAGCGTGTACGGCCGCGCCTCGGTGATGGACTACCCCGCGCCGCTGGTGAAGATCGACGGCGACCGCCTGGATCTCTCCGACGCCTACGCCAAGGGCGTGGGGGCCTGGGACGCCTTCGCCATCGACTGGCTCTATTCCGAAGGGGCGCCCGGAAGCGACGAGGCCGCGCGTCTCGACAGGCTGGCCCGCGACGCCCAGGCCAAGGGCTATCGCTACGTCTCCGACGCCGACGCCCGCGGCGCGGCCTCGGCCCAGCCCTATGGCGCGCTGTGGGACAACGGCGCCGATCCGGTGGTCGAGCTCGACAACGTCATGGCCGTGCGCCGCATCGCCCTGTCGCGCTTCGGCCTGAACAGCGTGCCGGCCGGCTCGCCCGCCGCCGACCTGCGCCGGGCGCTGGTGCCGATCTACCTCTTCCATCGCTACCAGGTGGAGGCGGCGGCGAAGTTCGTCGGCGGGGTCGACTACGGCTACGCGGTGGTCGGCGACGGCCGCGAGGCCGCGCCTGCAACGCCGGCGGCCGACCAGCGCCGAGCCTTGGCGGCGCTGGTCCGCACCCTCGACCCCACGGCGCTGGACCTGCCCGACCCGCTGCTGTCGCTGCTGTCGTCGGGGATGTCGGGCTCGCGCGACAAGGCCTACGCCATCGAGATCTTCCCGACCTCCGGCGCCTCGGTGTTCGACCTGCCGACCGCCGCGGAGACCGCCGCCGACCTGCCGCTGTCGCTGCTGCTGACCCCGGCGCGCCTGAACCGGCTGGTCGAGCAGAAGCGCCGCGACCCGGGCCAGTTGGATGTGACCGAGACGGTCGACGCGCTGCTGGCCGCCGTGGCGCCGGGCGGGCCCCAGGCCGACGGCCGCACGGGCGAACTGCGTCGCCGTGTCCGCGCCCGCCTGATCGGAGACCTCGTCGCCGTGCTCGACGACAAGACCCTGTCGCCGACCGCCGCCGCCCAGATCGACGCCTCGCTGCTGCGCTACGCCAAGACCCTCTCGGGCTGGAAGGGCAAGGGGGCGGAGGCCGACCAGGCGGCGCGGATCGCGCGCTTTCTGACCTCGGACGAACGCAAGACGCTGGCGGCGCCGCGCAGCGGCGCGGTGGAAACCTTGCCGCCCGGCATGCCTATCGGCGGGGAGGACTGCTGGTTTTGCGCGCCTGGTTCGTCATGAGGAACGGGCGCGTCTGAAAGCGCCCGTTTCGAACGAGGACGACCGCCCATGACCCGCGCCCGCATCCTGCTCGGCGGCCTCTGCGCCGCCGCGCTCTCGACCTCCCTGGCGGCCGCCCAGCCGCTGGCGGTGATCAACGCCGAGATCTTCGACGCCACGGGCGCGGCGCCGTATCGCGGGACCCTGGTAGTTGAGAACGGCCGCATCCTGGCCGTCGGCCCGAAGGTCAAGGCCCCCAAGGGCGCTACGGTGGTCGACGCCAAGGGCAAGGCGCTGATCCCGGGCCTGTTCGACGTGCATACCCACTGGACGCCCAACGGCGCCCCGGCCGTGATCCCCAAGATCGCCGACGCCTATGTCGCCTCCGGCGTGACGACGGTGAACGACTTCCATCAGCAGCCGGAGAGCTTCGCGCCGCGTCGCGCCTGGCTTGGGACCCTGACCGCGCCGCACGTCAACCTCGTCGCCCGCATCAGCACCCCGGGCGGCCACGGCGCCGACTGGGCCGACCAGGCCACCACCCGCTGGGTCGACACCCCGGAAGGCGCCCGCGCCGCGGTGGAGGCCATCGCCGCCTACAAGCCCGACGCCATCAAGGCCTTCACCGACGGCTGGCGTTATGGCTCGGCGCCCGACAACACCACCATGGACGCCTGGACCCTGAAGGCCCTGACCGAGACCGCTCACAAGTACGGGCTGAAGGTGCTTACCCACACGGTGACGGTCGAGCAGGGCAAGGTCGCGGCGGGCAATGGCGTCGACGTCATCGCCCACAGCCTGCAGGACGCGCCGCTGGATCCAGGCACGATCGCGGCGATCAAGGCCTCGGGCCTGTTCTACGCCCCGACCCTGGCGGTGTACGAACCGGTCAAGCCGGGCGCCAGGCCGCCAGCCGACCCCGACAGCCCGCGCGCGCGCCAGAGCCGCCTGAAGTTCGGCTACGCCCTGGCCAACGCCAAGGCGCTCTATGACGCCGGCGTGCCGCTGGCCCTGGGCACCGACGCCGGCATGACCGGCACGCCGCACGGCTCTTCCAGCCTGCGCGAACTGGAATTGCTGGTGCAGGCGGGCCTGACGCCCGCCCAGGCGCTCACCGTGGGCACGGCCGGCAGCGCGCGGGCCATGAACCTGCTGGCCGACCGCGGCACCCTGGAGGCCGGCAAGCGGGCCGACTTCGTGCTGGTGGCCGGCAAGCCGTGGGAGACGATCTCCGACGCCCGCAAGGTCGAGCGGGTGTTCATCGACGGCAAGCTGTCGTTCGGCCCCGGCGCGACGCGTTCGGCCGCCAATGACCGCATGACCCCGCCGGCGGTGAAGGCCGGGGCGCTGATCGACAACTTCGAACGCGCCGACGGCCGCACCAGCCTCGACACCCTGCGGCTAGATGATTTCGACGGCGGCCGCGACCGCAGCCTGGAAGTCTCGCAGGTCATCGAGCGCGAGGGCGGCGGCAAGGTGCTGAGCGTCGGCGCCCGCATGGCGACCAAGGACGACGCTTCGGCGGGGATCCTGCTGCCGCTGACCCGGGGCTCGGTGGTTCCGGCCGACGCCTCGGCGTTCAAGGGCGTGAAGCTGTCGCTGCGCGGCGACGGCGGCGCCTATGTCGTCAGCCTTGTCGGCGCCGCCGGCCGCTGGACGACCAAGGTCGAGGCCGGGTCGCAGTGGAAGACGATCGAGCTGCCGTTCAGCGCCTTCACGCCGGCTGGGCGTGACAAGGCCGTCTTCACCGGCAAGGACCTGCTGCAGGTCGGCGTCGAGGGCGAGCGTCCGGCCGGCGCGAAGCTCTGGTTCGAGCTCGACGACGTGACTTTCTACTAGTCGCCGAAGGCGTGGCGGTTTGACGCGGCGGGCGCTCGGAGGCTAAGGCCAACAAGCGTTTGGCGGGCGACGGGGATCCCGAATCCCCGTCATTACCGCGATTTAAGTGGTCTAGCGGCGGTGCGGGGCTCAAACCGTTACCAAGCAAGGTCGCTTATCGACCGCACGGAGACCGCCGATGGCCCGCATGGGCATGACACTCGCCGCCGCCCTGGTCATGGGTCTGACGACCCTGGCCGGCCAGGCCCAGGCCAAGGCCTCGATCGAGGACAAGGACGTGGCGCGCCTGGTGTCGCTCGGCGGGGTGTGTGTCAGCTGCGATCTGGCCGGCCGCAAGATGACCGGCGCCAAGTTCAACGGCGCCAACTTCGCCAGGGCCAACCTGATCGGCGCGGATCTGCGCGGCGCGGTGTTCTACGGCTCCAATTTCGCCGCGGCCGACCTGACCCGCGCCGACCTGCGCGGCGCCGAGATGCGCGCCGCCAACTTCCAGGGCGCCAACTTCAATGGCGCGAAGCTGTCGGGCGTGGAATCGGCCGGGGCCAATTTCCAGAACGCCAACCTGTCGCGCGCCGACCTGACCTCGTCCGAGATGCACGGCGTCAACATGGAAGCCGCCACCCTGATCGACGCCCGGCTGTCCAACGCCGAGCTCAACGGCTCGAACCTGTCGTCGGTGAACGCACGCGGCGCCGACTTCTCTAACGCCGAGATCAACGGCTCCAACCTCAGCGGCGGGCGGTTCGACCGCGCGCAGTTCCGCAACGCGTCGCTGACGGCCTCGCACCTGCGCGGCGGCAGTTTCGCCGGCACGGACTTCAAGGGCGCCGACTTCACGGGCGTGCGCTTCCAGGGCGTCGACCTGAGCGGCGCGCGGGGCCTGACCCAGGACCAGCTGGACGAGGCCTGCGGCGAGGCTCGCCTGCCGCCGGGCCTGTCGCTCAAGGGCTGCAGCGGCCGCATCAAGCGCATCACCGTGATGCGCGGCATGCCCGCGCCTCCGGCCCCGCCGGCCGCGCCCGCGCCGCCGTCTCCGCCCCGGCGCTGAACTCGCCTGTAGGGGGTCTTTCTCGCCTGCGGAACGTGCGGACGAGACAGGCGTTTCGCGACATGGTGAACGCTGCGCGGGCTAGGGACCTCGTGGCGATTGCGCGACAGCAGAGGTTGTGAGATCAAGGCGCACGGCGCGGGGGGACACCATGCCTGAGCATGACTTGAGGGAGGGGCAATCCATGCCCCTGCCCAGCTATTTGAGCTATTTGATGTACCAGACCGAGCAACATCGGCGGGCTATGGCCGCCGATCATGTTGCGCGTCACGGTCTGTCGTTTCCGAAATGGGTGGCGATGCTGTCGCTGGCCCGGTTCGGCGAGTGTTCGATGACGCGGCTGGCCAAGCTTTCGGCGGCCGATCGCACGACCCTGACCCGGTCGATCGACGGCCTGATCCGCGACGGCCTGGTCGAACGCGGCGGGGCTCCGAACGATCGCCGCAAGGTCGTCGTGCGGCTGACCCACACGGGCGCGGCGCTGCTGGAGCAGATTCGCGGCGAGCTGGCGCCCCTGCACCAGGAAGCCTGTTCGGAACTGAGCGCCGACGAGCAGTCGGCCCTGGCCTTCTATCTGAAGAAGATGCTGGGCGGGCTGATTCCGGAGCCGGACTGGAAGGACGAGATCCTCTCGTTCGGCCCGCCGCTGCCGGCGATGGCCTGAACGCGACGTCGATCATCGCGAGGCGCAATCTCCGGTTAAGGGGCTTGCGCTCTAAGGTGGAGCTCTCCGGCTGCTAAGGGCCGTGAAGGGGGAGCTTCACCACATGACCGTTGAGCAGGTTTTCGAACACATCCGCGCGGCCGCCCAGGCCTCGGGCTACGCCGTGCAGGTCGGCGACAAGAGCTACCAGATGATGCCCTGGAACATCATGGTCCAGGACGGCGGGCAGGGCTCGGCCGACATCGTCCTGGAGAACCTGGCGGGCACCATCGTCGACGGCGTGCTTACCCCGCTCAACCAGGGCAAGGCCGCCTTCTTCGTGCAGGAACAGGCCGACGGCGCCCGCGCGGGCGTCGGCGTCAACGATTAGGGTCGTCCGGCGCGGTCAGTCGTCGTGACGGACGCGGCCGCGCATCGACTTCACGCCCGATCGCTTGGTCTTGGTCTCCAGGCGCTTGAGCTTGCTGGAGTAGGTCGGCTTAGTCGGGCGGCGGGGCTTGGGCTTTTCCGTCGCGCGGCGGATCAGCTCGACCAGGCGCTCGCGGGCGTCCTGGCGGTTCATCTCCTGCGAGCGATGGCCTTGCGCGAACAGCACCAGCACGCCCTCCTGGGTCATCCGGCTGCCGCCAAGGGCCGTCAGCCGGGCCTTGATGTCGTCGGTCAGCGACGGGGAGTTCGCCACGTCGAAGCGCAGCTCGATCGCCGTCGAGGTCTTGTTGACGTGCTGGCCGCCGGGGCCCGAGGCGCGGGCGGCCTTTTCGACGAGTTCGTCCTCGTCGATGCGCAGCCAGCTGGTGATCTCGATCATCGAACGACCACGCGGCGGGCCTTGACCACGGCCTGGTCCAGCGCCTGCAGGAACTTGCTGCGGTCCTGCGGGCCGAAGGCCTTGGGACCGCTGGTCACTTCGCCCATCGAGCGCAGGTGCTCGCCGATGGAGCGCGAGGCCAGGGCCGAGCCGATCATGTCGGCCGTGAACACCCGGCCGTTGGGCGCGATGGCCTGGCCGCCGGCCTTCAGTACCCGGTCGGCAAGCGGAATGTCGTTGGTCACCACCACGTCGCCGGGACCGGCGCGCTCGGCGATCCAGTCGTCGGCCACGTCGGGGCCGGCGTCGACGACCACCTGTTCGATGGCCGGGGTGGCGGGCACGCGGATCCAGCTGTTGGAGACGACATAGGTCTTCAGGCCGTTGCGGGCCGCGACCTTGTAGGTCTCGTCCTTCACGGGGCAGGCGTCGGCGTCGATGTAGATCGTCGTCATCCGCGCCCTATAGCACGGGTTGCGGCTGCTCAGGCGAGCGCGAGCAGGGCGGGGATCACTTCGTCCTTCAGCAGCGGCGCCAGAGGCATGCCGGCGGGTGGAGCGGCGGGATCGATCCAGGCCAGTTCCTCGATCTCGGCCTGGGCGGTGATCTCGCCCTCGACCACGGCCAGATAGGTCGCCGACTGCACCGTGAAGCCCGCCTCGTTGGCCGCCGGAGCCGAAAAGCGGCCCAGCAGGTCGGCCGAAACCAGCCGGCAGCCCAGCTCCTCGTCGAGCTCGCGGGTCAGGGCGGTCAGGTCGTCCTCGCCGGGGTCGCGTTTGCCGCCCGGCTTCATGAAGATCGCCGTGCCGCGCTTGCGCACCAGCAGCATGCGACCGGCCTCGTCGCGGATCACGGCGGTGACGATGTCGAGGACCTTGCTCATGCCGCCAGCCTAGCGGATTCGCCATGCCTAGGGCGTGACGGCCGCCAGGATGTGTTCGGTCAGCAGGCGTTCGCTGATCGCGTGCGGCTGGCGGACGTCGAAATTGACCGTGGTGATCACGGCCACGATACCGAGGTCGGGCACGATCACCACCTTGTTGCCGCCCGTGCCGCTCATCGCCCAGGCCTTGTGGCCGGAAAAGGTCTGCAGCCAGATCAGGTAGCCGTAGTCGGTGTCGGGGCGCGCGTTGGCGTGCGGCGCGGTGGCGGCGGCGACGAAGGCCGCCGGCAGCACCTGCTCGCCGTTCCACTTGCCGCCGTCGAGATAGAGCTGACCCAGCTTCAGCAGGTCGCGGCTGCGCAGGCCAAGGCCGCCGCCGCCCTGCGCCAGGCCCAGCGGCGAGACCTGCCAGCGTTCGCCCTCGATGCCCAGAGGGCCGAACAGCGTCTCGCGGGCGAAGGCGGGCAGGGGCTTGCCGACCGCGCCCTGCACCACGGCCCCGAGCGTCGTCACGCCCGCCGTGCAGTAGGAGAAGCTGCGGCCGTACGGCGCGTCGGCTGGTTTCGGCGCCCAGTCGGGAAAGCCGCGCACCGGCAGGTCGAGATAGAAGCCGACCCAATCCTCGATCAGGTACATCCGCTCCTCGTTGCCGCGCGAGAACTGGTTGTCGTCGTCGCACTCGGCGATCGAGCTCATGGTCATCAGGTCCTCGACCGTGACCTTGTTCTTGCGGGGATCGGGCGCGGCGGCGGGCGGGCGTCCCTTGAGATAGGGCTTGATGGGGGCGTCGACGCTGGGGATCGCGCCGCGGGCGATGGCCGCGCCGGCCAACATGGCGGTGACGGTCTTGGTCACCGAGCGGGTGTTGCGCCGCGCCTCGGCGCCGCCGTCCGGCCGGCCTTCGTCGTAATAGGCCTCGAAGACCAGCTTGCCGTGGCGGGCGACCAGCACGCTGGTGACCTTCTGGAACTGCCCGGCCTTGATGGCCGTGGACATGGCCTGGAGCTTCTCGGCCGACATGCCCTCGGCGGCGGGAGCGGCCGATGGCATGTCGGAGGCGGCGCTGGCGCCGGACAACGGCGTCAGGGCCAGGGCGGCAGCGAACAGGAAGCGTTTCACGAGGGCGACTCCGACGGGGTTCCCGGCCTAGCTAAGGTGTGGCGAAAGGCTCGTCTTGGACGCCTGAAACATCCGGGCGTCTCGCGGCCCTGGGGGCGCACAGGCGCATGAATTCACCGGGGGTGACGCCATAGGCGTGGCGGAACTGCCTGTTGAGATGGCTCTGGTCGCAGAAGCCCGCCGCCAGGGCGATCTCGCCGATCGACGAGCGGCCGCGCATCAGGAGGTCGGCCGCCCGCTCAAGTCGCCGGGTCCGCAAACGTTCGCCCGGCGCGGCGCCCAGCCAGCGGCGATAGCCGCGCGCCAGGTGCACCGGATGCACGCCGGCGGCGCGGGCCAGGTCGGCCACGCCGATCGGCTGGTCGAAGGCGTCGGCCAGGTAGGTCTCGGCCTGGTCCAGCCAGGGCGGCCGGTGCTGGCCGTCGCGGGACGGCGCCAGGGCCTCGGCGGCCAGTTCGAGGCTGAGACCCTCCAGCGACAGCGGTTCGGCGTCGGAGGAGAGCAGGGACCTGGTCAGGCGCAGGGCCGCGCGGCGGGCCGCCGGGCCGGTCAGCCGCAAGGCGTCGATCGCCGCGTCGCCGTCGGCCAGGGCTCGCCAGTCGCCCGCCGCGAAGCTGACGGCCAGGAAGTAGCCGCCGGCCTCGACGAACCGGTCGCGATGGACGACGCCGGGCGGGTTGTAGACCAGCACCGGGCCTTCGGTTTCGGGACCCCAGGCCGTGGTCTCGTAGCGGCCCCGGGTGGCCAGCACGAAGTGCGCGTCGTCGTGGCTGTGCTCGTCGACGTGCTCGGCGCTCATGGTGGCGGCCAGGTGAGCCAGCCGCACGCCAGGGAGCCGGCGCTCGATGGTGGGCGCGCCGTAGAACCGTCCCGATGCGAAGGCGGTTCTCGGCGCGCTCATCTCAGCCCAGCTTCTCGGCCGCCCAGGGGGCGAAGTAGGTGATGATCCCCGCCGCGCCAGCGCGCTTGAAGGCGGCCAGGCTTTCGAGGATGGCGCGCTCTTCGTCGATCCAGCCGTTGGCGCCGGCGGCCTTGATCATCGCGTACTCGCCCGACACCTGGAACGCGTAGGTCGGCATGCGGAACTCGTCGACCAAGCGGCGCAGGATGTCGAGGTAGGGCAGGCCCGGCTTGACCATGATCATGTCGGCGCCCTCGGCGATGTCGAGCGCGACTTCTCGGATGGCTTCCTCGGTGTTGGCCGGATCCATCTGGTAGGTTTTCTTATCGCCCTGACCCGCCGAGAGCTTGGCCGAGCCGATGGCGTCGCGGTACGGGCCGTAGAAGGCCGAGGCGTACTTGGCCGCGTAGGACATGATCATCGTGTCCTGGAAGCCATCGGCCTCCAGCGCGCCGCGCAACGCTCCGATGCGGCCGTCCATCATGTCGGAGGGGGCCAGGATGTCGGCGCCGGCCGCCGCCTGCATCAGGCCCTGCTCGATCAGGCGCTCGATGGTGGCGTCGTTGAGGATCCTGCCCCCCTCGACCACGCCGTCGTGGCCGTGGTCGGTGAAGGGGTCCAGCGCCACGTCGCACATGATGCCGACCTCGGGGGCGGCATCCTTCATGGCCTTCACGGCGCGCGGGATCACGCCGTCCGGATCGGCGGCGATCGAGCCCGCAGCGTCCTTCCGCGACGGATCGATGTGCGGGAAGATGGCGATGGCCGGGATGCCCAAGTCGCGGGCGCGGACGGCGGCCTTGGCCGCTTCCTTGACGCTCAGGCGCTCGACGCCCGGCATCGAGGCCACCGGCACGCATCCTTCGCCCTCGTGCACCACCATCGACCAGATCAGGTCGGCGGGCCTGACCTCGGTCTCGCGCACGAGACGGCGGCTCCAGTCGGCCTGGCGCAGGCGGCGCAGGCGCGTGGCGGGATAGGGGGCGAGGGGCGGAACGGTCATGCGAAGGGTTTCGCGCGCGCCGCCGGTCGAGGCAAGGCCGGAAGGCCCTTAAGGAGCTATTCGCCGGTCTTGCTGACGCGGACCTGCTGCACGCCGCCGTCGACGCGGGTCCAGACCTGCGACTTGCAGAACAGACCGCCCAGCACACAGCCCTTGGCGCGCATGGTGCGGGCGTCGACGAATTCGGCGGTGCCCGAAAGGGTGACCTTCAGGGTCGGAACAAAGACCTTGCCGCGCATGTTTCCGTTGCCGGTGGGCGCGAAGTCGCGCAGCACCTGCTGGCCCACCAGGGTGTCGTAGCCGCTCTTCTTGGCGTCGGCCTCGGCCTTGCGGCTGGCGTAGACGACCCAGCCGCACATGCTCGGACCGCAGTCCGTGATGTGCAGGCGGATGTTGTCCTTCGGGTTGCGCCACACGCCGAGGTTCTCGGCATGAGCCGGCGCGGACACGAACGTGAACAGGGCCGCGACCGCGGCCAGAGCGGTAATGAACTTGGACATGGAAACCGAGACGACGCCTCCGATGGGCGTGATCTGATACCGAAGGGGTGTCTGATCAAGGGAGGTGCGACCTTTCGCACCCATTTTCGCTGCGGCGCCGCAAGCAAATTCGCCAACTGAGATATGATTGACACACTTGGCGGGGCAGGGCAGGTCAGCGGTCAAGAAGGTGAGGGCGGATATGCCCCGCATGGGAGGAAGTGGCGCATGGATTTCGCGCTGAACGACGATCAACGCGCCATTCAGGATATGGCCTCTGGCTTTGCGGCGGAACGGCTTGCCCCGCATTCGGCCGAATGGGACGAGAAGAAGCACTTCCCCGTCGATGTGCTGCGCGAGGCCGCCAGCCTTGGTTTCGCGGGGATCTACGTCAATGACGACGTCGGCGGCAGCGCCCTGTCGCGCCTCGACGCCTCGATCATTTTCGAGGCCCTCAGCTACGGCGACGTTCCGACGGCGGCCTATCTGACCATCCACAACATGGCCTCGTGGATGATCGACCGCTTCGGTTCGGCCGACCTGCGCCAGCGCTACCTGCCGCGCCTGACGGCCATGGAGCTCATCGCCAGCTACTGCCTGACCGAGCCCGGCTCGGGCTCCGACGCGGCCGGCATGCGCACCACCGCGCGCCTGGACGGCGACCACTACGTGCTGAACGGCGGCAAGGCCTTCATCTCGGGCGGCGGGGTGTCTGACGTCTACGTCGTCATGGCGCGCACCGGCGGCGACGGTCCCAAGGGCGTGTCGGCCTTCGTGGTCGACAAGGGAACGCCCGGCCTGTCGTTCGGAGCCAACGAGCGCAAGATGGGCTGGAACGCCCAGCCCACCGCCCAGGTCAATTTCGACGATTGTCGCGTGCCGGTCGCCAACCGCATCGGCCAGGAGGGCGAGGGCTTTCGCTTTGCGATGATGGGCCTGGACGGCGGGCGCCTGAACATCGCCTCGTGCTCGCTGGGCGGCGCGCAGTTCGCCCTTGATACGGCCAAGGCCTATCTGGAGACCCGCAACCAGTTCGGCCGCCCGTTGAAGGACTTCCAGGCCCTGCAGTTCAAGCTGGCCGACATGGCCACCGAGCTGGAGGCCGCCCGACTGATGGTGCGCCGCGCCGCCCACGCGCTCGACAATCGCGATCCGCAGGCCACCAAGCTATGCGCCATGGCCAAGCGTTTCGCCACGGACGCCGGCTTCCAGGTCGCCAACGACGCCTTGCAGTTGCACGGCGGCTACGGCTACCTCCAGGACTATCCGCTGGAACGCATCGTCCGCGACCTGCGCGTCCACCAGATCCTGGAAGGGACCAACGAGATCATGCGCGTCATCATCGCCCGCGAGATGTTCCGGCAGTGAGCTCACCGGAAGCCCCGTTGCCGGCTGGGGCGGCATGCGAACGGACCTATCAAGTCCTCGTCGATGGAGAGGAGAAGCCGGTGCTCTGCCGCTGGCTCATTCCCGAGCCGCATCCGAAGAACGGCTGGCGTTGCGAGGGACAGATCGTCTGGCCGGACGGCAGGGTGCGGTCGATGGCGATCGGCGGCGAGGATTCTCTCCAGGCTCTCCGCCTAGCCATGATGTTCGTCGCCACGGAGCTTCTGACCGCGTCCGAACCCGTCTATCTGTCCGCGATCGATGACGACCTCGACCTGCCGTTGCCTGACGTGCTGGCGGATCTGGTCGCCGAACGGAAAGCGCGTTTCGAGGCCCGATGATCTATCTCTGCCGTCACGGCCAGACCGAGTTCAACCGCGAGGGACGCTTCCAGGGGCAGACCGAGTCGGACCTCACCGCCCTGGGCCGCGCCCAGGCGCGGGCCATGGGCGACCTGCTGGCCGACCTGGTCGCGCGCGAGCCGTCCGACGCCTGGCGGATCGTCGCCAGCCCGCTGCGCCGGGCGCGCCATACCGCCGCGGCCATCGCCGAGCGCACGGGCCTGCCGCTCTCGTTCGACGATCGCCTGCTGGAGATCAGCGTCGGCGAATGGTCGGGGCGCCTGCGCGAAGATATCCGCCGCGACAATCCCGAGCTGTTCGCCAGCTACGAATGGGCGTTCCGCGCGCCGGGCGGCGAGACCTTCGAGGACGTCACCGCCCGTGTCGCCGGCTGGCTGGCCGACCAGGCACCGGAGGGCGAGCGCCGCCTGATCGTCGTCAGCCACGGCGTCGCCGGCCGGCTGCTGCGCGGCGCCTATGCCGGCCTGTCGCGCGCCGACACCCTGGCCCAGGAGGTGCCGCAGGACGCGGTCTACCGTCTGCTGGGCGGCCAGATCGACCGCTTCGACTGCGCGCCCGTCGAAGACCCCGAATTCGCCTGAGACCCCAGATGACCGAAGCTCCCCCCAAGCAGGCCCCGGAAGTCCTCGTCAGCGTCAAGAAGAACGTTGGCCGGATCACGCTGAACCGGCCCAAGGCCTTGCACGCCCTGACGCTTTCCATGTGCGAGACGATGATCGAGACCCTGCTGGAATGGCAGGCCGATCCCGAGATCGACATGGTCATGATCGACCATTCGGGCGAGCGCGGCTTCTGCGCCGGCGGCGACATCCGCATGCTGGCCGAAAGCGGCGCGGGCGACGGCGTCAAGGCGCGGAAGTTCTTCCACACCGAGTATCGGCTGAACCACCTGCTGTTCCACTACGACCGGCCGGTCGTGGCGATCATGGACGGGGTGGTCATGGGCGGCGGCGTCGGCATCTCGATGCCGGCCCACTATCGCATCGCCACCGAGCGCACGACCTTCGCCATGCCCGAGACCGGCATCGGCCTGTTCCCCGACGTCGGCGGCGGCTGGTACCTGCCGCGCCTGCCGGGAAAGGCCGGCCTGTGGCTTGCCCTGACCGGCGCGCGGATCAAGGGCGCGGACTGCATGCGCCTGGGCATCGCCACGCACTTCATCGAGTTCGGCGCCGTCGAGGGACTGAAGAAGGCCATCCTGGCCGACCATCGCCGCATCGACGAGACCTTGCGCATGTATCGCGCCGACGCCGGCAAGGCGCCGCTGCTGGGCTTCGAGCAGGACCTCAACCGCCTGTTCGTGGGCGACAGCGTCGAAGAGATCTTCGAGTTCCTGGAGGCCGACTCCTGCGACTGGGGCAAGGCCCAGCTGGCCGTGCTGAAGACCAAGTCGCCCCAGACCCTCAAGGTCGCCTTCGAGCAGCTCAAGCGCGGCGAGGCCATGACCGACTTCGCCGAGCACATGGCCATGGAGTACCGGATCGGCTCGCGCGTCGTGCAGCGTCCGGATTTCATCGAGGGCGTGCGGGCGGTGATCGTCGACAAGGACAACGCCCCGCGCTGGAACCCGCCGACCATCGAGGCCGTCGACGACGCCGACATCCAGGCGATCTTCGCGCCTCTCCCCCCGGAAGAAGAGTGGACTCCCCTGGCCGACGCCTGACGGCGTTATGCCGTAGCGGCATTGAAGCCGTCGCCCGGCCTCGCTAGCTTGCCGCCAGCCAAAGAAGAAAGTCCGCCGGAAGGAAGACCATGCGTAAGCCGCTTCTCAGCCTCGTCGCCGCGCTCGCCGTGACCGCGTGCGCCACGACCCCGATGGGACCGGCTGCGCCGCCGCCGCCTCCGCCCGCCGATGCTCCGGTCGCCATCCCGGCCAACATCATCGCCGCGGTCGACAATCCGCTGCGTCCCGAGGTCGACACCCGGCGCGACGCCGACCGCCTGCCGGCCCAGGTGCTGGCCTTCGCCGGCGTGCGCAACGGGGCCAAGGTCGCCGACCTGATTCCCGGCACGGGCTACTTCACCCGCATCCTGTCGAAGGCCGTCGGTCCGCGCGGCCACGTCTACGCCTACGTGCCCGACGAACTCACCAAGCTGGCCAATCGCGAGCCGGCGGTGAACGCCATCGCCGCCGACCCGGCCTACAAGAACGTCTCGGTGCTCCTGAACCTGCTGCCCAACTTCGGCGCGCCCGAGAAGCTGGACCTGGTATTCACCGCCCAGAACTACCACGACATGCACACGCCGCTGATGGGCAAGCCCGACATGGCGGTGGTCAATCGCCGGGTCTTCCAGTCGCTGAAGCCGGGCGGCGTCTACCTGGTTCTGGATCACTCGGCCCAGCCGGGCTCGGGCCTGCGCGACGCCGAGAAGCTGCACCGCATCGATCCGGAAGCCGTGAAGGCCGAGGTCACCGCCGCCGGCTTCGTCTTCGAAGGCGAAAGCCGCGTGCTGCGCGACGCCGCCGACAAGCGCAACGTGTCGGTCTTCGACCCGTCGATCCGCGGCAAGACCGACCAGTTCATCTACAAGTTCCGCAAGCCGGCCGGAGCGCGCTAAGCGCCCCGCGAGGGCGGAACAGAACGACAAGGACCGCGCCCATGCAGGCGCGGTTCGCATTTAGGGAGCGTACAAATGACCAGGATCGCCTTCATCGGCCTGGGCAACATGGGCGGCGGCATGGCCGCCAACCAGGCCAGGGCCGGCCACGCCGTGTCGGCCTTCGATCTTTCGGCCAAGGCGCTGGAGAAGGCCGTCGGCGCGGGCTGCGTCGCGGCGGCTTCGGTGGGCGAAGCGGTGAAGGGCGCCGAGATCGTCATCACCATGCTGCCGGCAGGACCGCACGTGCGCTCGGTCTATGGCGAGCAGGTGCTGGCCCACGCGCCGAAAACGGCCCTGCTGATCGACTGCTCGACCATCGACGTCGACAGCGCCCGGGCGGTGGCGCAGCAGGCAGGCGCGGCGGGCTTTCGTTTTGCCGACGCGCCGGTGTCCGGCGGGATCATGGCCGCCGAGGCCGGGAGCCTGGCCTTCATGGTCGGGTGCGACGACGCCGACTTCGCGCAGGTCGAGGCGGCGCTCAAGCCCATGGCCCGCGCGGTGATCCACGCCGGCGGCCACGGGGCGGGGCAGGCGGCCAAGATCTGCAACAACATGCTGCTGGGCGTGTCTATGCTGGGGACCTGCGAGGCCTTCGCCCTGGCCGAGAAGCTGGGTCTGGCCGCCGACCGCTTCTTCGAGATCGCCAGCCAGTCTTCGGGCCAGTGCTGGTCGGTGTCGACCTATTGCCCGGTTCCGGGCGTCGGGCCCAGCACGCCGGCCGACCGCGGCTACGAGGGCGGATTCGCCACGGCGATGATGCTCAAGGACCTCAAGCTCGCCCAGGAGGCCGCCGCCCGCGCCGGGGCCAGCACGCCGATGGGGGCGCAGGCCGAGGCCCTGTATGCCTTGTTCGACGCCAACGGCTTCGGCGGCAAGGACTTCTCGGCCGTCCTGCAACTGCTGCGGGGCCGCATCAGGGAGCTGGTTTGAACAAGGCAGGGTTGCGACGGGCGATTATAGAACCAATCGATGCGACACCACGCCCAATTCCAATTTGTAGGTAGAGGCCCTTAGGTGGACACTATGCCTGCGTGGTGCGAAAAGCCGTGCCAGAAGAAAAGGACCGTCGAGCTTCGGTTCGAAGGGTAGAGACCAGCATGGACTACAAAGCCGCGTTCACCGCCGCTGTCTCCCAGATCCGCGACGAGGGTCGCTATCGGGTCTTCGCCGACCTGAAGCGCCATCGCGGCGCCTTTCCGCGCGCCACCTGGACGCGCGCCGACGGCGGCGAGAGCGAAGTCGTGGTCTGGTGCTCGAACGACTATCTCGGCCAGGGCCAGAACCCCGTCGTGCTGGACGCCATGCACCAGGCGATCGACGACCACGGCTCGGGCTCGGGCGGCACCCGCAACATCTCGGGCACCAACCACCATCACGTGGAGCTGGAAGCCGAGCTGGCCGACCTGCACGGCAAGCAGGCCGCGCTGCTGTTCACCTCGGGCTACGTTTCCAACGAGGCCACGCTCAGCGTCCTGCAGAAGATCCTGCCGGGCCTGATCATCTTCTCCGACGCCCAGAACCACGCCTCGATGATCGCCGGCATCCGCAACGGCGGCGGTCCGCGTCACATCTTCCGCCACAACGACCTGGCCCATCTTGAAGAGCTGCTGGCGGCGGCCCCGGCGGACGCGCCCAAGCTGGTGGCCTTCGAGAGCGTCTATTCGATGGACGGCGACATCGCCGACATCGGCGCCACGGCCGCCCTGGCCAAGCAGTACGGCGCGATGACCTATCTGGACGAGGTCCACGCGGTCGGCATGTACGGCCCGCGGGGCGGCGGCGTCGCCGAGCGCGACGGCGTTATGGGCGAGATCGACATCATCGAGGGCACGCTGGGCAAGGCCTTCGGCGTCATGGGCGGCTACATCACCGGCGACGCCGAGGTGATCGACGCCGTGCGCCTGATGGCCTCGGGCTTCATCTTCACCACCTCGCTGCCGCCGGCCTTGACCGCCGGGGCGCTGGCCAGCGTGAAGTGGCTCAAGCAGCACCCGGAAGTGCGCGACGCCCACCAGGAACGCGCCGCCACCCTGAAGAAGATGTTCCAGGACGCCGGCCTGCCGGTGATGGAGAACGACAGCCACATCGTGCCGGTGCTGGTGGGCGATCCGATCCACACCAAGCTGATCAGCGACATGCTGCTGGCCGACCACGGCGTCTATGTGCAGCCGATCAACTATCCGACCGTGCCGCGCGGCACCGAGCGCCTGCGCTTCACGCCCACGCCTTTCCATACCGACGACATGATGCGCAAGCTGGTCGGGGCGATGGAGAAGCTGTGGGCGCACTGCAACGTCGCCCGCATGGGCGGCCACGCGGCCTAAAGCGGCTCTTTGGGCTTCGATCTCGGTTACCTGCGCGAACTGGCCGAGGATGCGTCCGAGCATCCCGGCTGGTCGGGCGCGGCCGACTATTTCCGCCTTCGCCATCAGGGTTTGCGCCGCGAGGCGCTGGAAGCGCTCGACGCCTTCGTCGCCGGGGCGGTGAGCTGGTCGCTGGCCGACCGCGTCGCCTTCGTCGTCTGGATCGGCGAGAAGCGCCTGGCCTATCGCGGCCAGCCCGAGGCCGTACTGCCCGTGCCGCTGTTTCGCCTGCTGGTCCGTCCGACCCTGGAAGAGTGGAGCCAGGCCAAGCCGGCCGATCCCTGGCCGCTGGTCTGGCAGGCCAGGCTGTCGAGCGGGGGCTCGACCTGGCATGCCCCGCCCGCGCCGTTCCTGCGCCAGGCCCTGGCCCGCGACCCGACCTGCGTGCCGGCGCGCGTCGATCTCGTCCGCGCCATCCTGGCCGACATCGCCTTCCATCAGCACGAACTGCCCGGCGCCTATCTGGGCGAGGCCGCCCTGGACCTCTCCGCGCTCGACGAGGCCGAGGACCTGCTGTCCCTGGCCGACGAGGACACGCGGTTCGACATCGGGCCGGAGATCGCCTGGGCGCGGGCCGAGGCCAGGGGTTGGCTGGAGCGGGCAGGGGGCTGAAGCCTCTCCGCGTGGCGGTTTCCCGTCACGTCGCGGGGGCGTGACGTTCGGCCTTGGTCTCTAGATGCGGCGTCCTGCGAGGGGAGAGTCGCATCGTGAAGACCATAGTGATCACCGGCAGCAGCCGCGGCATCGGCTTCGGGCTGGCGGAGGCCTTCCTCGAGCGCGGCTGCCAGGTGGTGATCTCCGGCCGCAATCCCAAGGTCCTGGCCGAGGCCCTGGCCAAGCTGGAAGCCACCGGCGGCGCGGTCGCCGCCCAGGCCTGCGACGTCAGCAAGGTCGCCGACCTGGAGGCCCTGTGGGCCGCCGCCGCGACGCGCTTCGGCTCGGTCGACATCTGGATCAACAACGCCGGCTCGGTGTCACCGCGGGTGCGCCTCGACCAGGTCGAGGAAGCCGAGATCGATGCGGTGGTCGCCACCAACCTGCTCGGCGTGATCAAGGCCAGCAAGCTGGCCATGATCCGCATGCTGGCCCAGCCCGGCGGCGGGGCGATCTACAATTTCGAGGGTTTCGGCAGCGATGGCATGACTGCCTCGGGCCTGACGCTCTACGGCGCCACCAAGCGGGCCGTGACCTACTTCACCAAGTCGATGGGCAAGGAGCTGGACGGCACCAGCGTACGCATGGGCACGATCAGCCCCGGCATCGTGGCCACCGACCTGCTGCAGTCTGAAATGCGCGACGCCTCGGACGCCGACCGCGCCAAGTCGATGAAGCTCTACAACATCCTCGGCGATCGAGTGGAGACCGTCGCGCCGTTCATCGCCGACGGCGTGCTGAAGGGAGAGGCGACGGCCGCGCCGGTCCGCTGGCTGACCATGCCCAAGGCCATGGGCCGCTTCATGACCGCCGGCTTCAAGAAGCGCGACATCTTTTCGGAGGCGTGAGGGGGGCAGGGCGCTCAGGCCCTGCGGCGCACGCCCTTGCCCAGGCCGATCTGCTTGGCGAAGTCCGAGCGGCGCGCCGCATAGGCCGGGGCGACCATCGGATAGTCCGACGGCAGGCCCCATTTGCGCCGGTAGTCCTCGGGGCTCATGTCGTAGTGCGAGCGCAGGTAGCGCTTGAGCATCTTCAGCTTCTTACCGTCCTCGAGGCAGACGATGTAGTCGTGCTGCACCGAGCGCGAGACGGGCACGGCGGGCTTCTGCTTCTCGGCGGGCTTGGCCGCCACGGGTTCGCCGTTCAGTCCCAGAAGCGCTCCGTGCACGGTGCGGATAAGGTCCGGGACCGCGGTCTGGGAGATCTTGTTCTGCCCGACATAGGCCGCGACGATGCTCGCGCTAAGCGCCAGCAGGTCGGCGTCGTCCAAAGCGTCCGACCCCGTTTCGTCGTGTGAAGCCGCCATACGCATCCGCCCGTTCTGTTCGCTTGCACTCAAAAACGCTCGGCGCGGCGGCAACACCCCGCCGAGGTTCGTCACCAACGCATGGTCATCGTCGCGGTTCCGTCATTGATCGCGGCGCGAAGGACGCTAAAGAGAGCGCCGTCGACTCCCGCTCGCGGGAGCGCGCCGCCCAAAGCCCAGCCGCCCGCCCCAAGGAGCTGCCGATGACGACCTCCACCGACCTGACCAAGTTCTTCGGCGCCGATCTCGCGACCGCCGACCGCGACATCTTCGATCGCATTGGCCGGGAGCTGGGTCGTCAGCAGAACCAGATCGAGCTGATCGCCTCGGAAAACATCGTCTCGAAGGCGGTGCTGGAAGCCCAGGGCTCGATCCTGACCAACAAGTACGCCGAGGGTTATCCGGGCAAGCGCTACTACGGCGGCTGCGAGTACGTCGACGAGATCGAGACCATCGCCATCGAGCGCGCCAAGCAGTTGTTCGGCGCGGCCTTCGCCAACGTCCAGCCGCACTCGGGCTCGCAGGCCAACCAGTCGGTGTTCATGTCGCTGCTGCAGCCGGGCGACACCTTCATGGGCATGGATCTGGCCGCCGGCGGCCACCTGACCCACGGCTCGCCCGCCAACCAGTCGGGCAAGTGGTTCAAGCCGGTGTCGTACACCGTGCGCCAGCAGGACCAGCTGATCGACTACGACAACGTCGCCGAGGTCGCCCAGCGCGAGAAGCCCAAGCTGATCATCGCCGGCGGCAGCGCCTACAGCCGCGAGATCGACTTCGCCCGCTTCCGCCAGATCGCCGACAGCGTCGGCGCCTACCTGATGGTCGACATGGCCCACTTCGCGGGCCTGGTGGCCGGCGGCGTTTTCCCCAATCCGGTCCCGCACGCCCACGTCGTCACCACCACCACCCACAAGACCCTGCGCGGTCCGCGTGGCGGCATGGTGCTGACCAACGACGAAGCCATCATCAAGAAGGTCAACTCGGCCGTGTTCCCCGGCCTGCAGGGCGGTCCGCTGGAGCACGTCATCGCCGCCAAGGCCGTGGCCTTCGGCGAGGCGCTGCAGCCGGCCTTCAAGGAATACGCGGCCCAGATCATCGCCAACGCCAAGGCCCTGGCCGACGCGCTGGGCAAGTCGGGCGTCAACATCGTCTCGGGCGGCACCGACAGCCACCTGATGCTGGTCGACCTGCGTCCCAAGGGCGTGACCGGCCGTGACGCCGAGCACAGCCTCGAACGCGCCCACATGACCTGCAACAAGAACGGCGTGCCGTTCGACACCGCGCCGTTCACGATCACCTCGGGCATCCGCCTGGGCACGCCGGCCGGCACCACCCGCGGCTTCAAGGAAGCCGAGTTCACCCGCGTGGGCGAACTGATCGGCGAAGTGGTCAATGGTCTGGCCGCCAACGGTCCGGAAGGCAACGCCGCTGTCGAGGCCAAGGTCCGCGAGGAAGTCCTGGCCTTGACGGCTCGGTTCCCGATCTACAACTAATGGGCTAAGGCCGCAGGGGAGGGCCCAAGATCATGCGCTGCCCATTCTGCGGCCACGCCGAAAGCCAGGTGAAGGACAGCCGCCCGTCGGAAGACGGCGCGGCCATCCGCCGTCGTCGCCTCTGCCCGGAGTGCGGCGGCCGGTTCACGACCTTCGAGCGGGTTCAGCTGCGCGAACTGATCATCGTCAAGCGGTCGGGCCGTCGCTCGCCGTTCGACCGCGACAAGCTGATGCGCTCGATCTCGCTGGCCACCCGCAAGCGCCCCATCGAGGGCGAGCGGGTCGAGCGGATGGTCAACGGCATCGTCCGCCAGCTGGAAAGCCAGGGCGAGACCGAGCTTCAGTCGTCGGTCGTGGGCGAAATGGTGATGAAGGCGCTCAAGTCGCTCGATGACGTCGCCTATGTCCGCTACGCCTCGGTTTATCGCGATTTCCGGGAGACCAGTGATTTCGCGAAGTTTTTGGGCGAAGAAGGCTTGAGCGACGTCGCCGAAGACGAGCTATAGGCGCATCCTACGATTCGATTTTTCGGGTCGGCGTGTGACGGCCCATCGAGGCCTCCCGTCCGCCCAGGAGTTCAGAGGCATATGGTGGAAGACAGGATTCGTCTGCTGATCGTCGAGGGGCGCCGTTATTCGGGCCTTTCCGACGCTCTGCTGGCCGGCGCCGTGCAGGCGATCGAGGCGCAAGGCGCGGAATACGAGGTCGTCACCGTTTCGGACGCCCTGCAGATCCCGGTCGCCATCGCCATCGCCGAGGAAGCCGGCAAGGGACCCTCGGGCGTCCGCTACGACGGCTATGTCGCGCTCGGCGCCGTCGTCCGGGGCGAGACCTATCACTTCGAGATCGTGTCCAACGAGACCGCCCGCGGCCTGCAGGACTTGGCCGTCGGAAAAAGGTTGGCCATTGGTTACGGCGTGTTGACGGTTGACGACGAGGATCAGGCCTGGAATCGCGCGCGCCTCTCGCAGGGCGACCGCGGGGGCCAAGCCGCTCGGGAATGCCTGGAGATCGTGGGATTGAAGCGTCAGCTGTCGGGACAAGCGCGATGAGCAAGCGCATCCAGCCCCGTTCCGTCTCCCGTCTGGCGGCCGTGCAGGCCCTCTATCAGATGGAAGTCTCCGGCGCCGGCGTCGACGCCGTGGTCCGCGAGTTCTCCGAGCACCGCTTCGACCGCGCCGTCGAGGACACCGAAGGCGCGCAACTGGCTCAGGCCGACGAAACCTTCTTCGCCGATCTGGTGAAGGGCGTCGTCTCCAAGCAGGCGATCATCGACCCGGCCATCGTGCGCCGCCTGGCCTCGGGCTGGAAGCTGGAGCGCCTGGACGCCACCGCCCGCGCCGTGCTGCGCGCCGGCGCCTACGAGCTGATGAACCGCCCGGACGTTCCGACCGAGGTGGTGATCGACGAGTACGTCGAAATCGCCAAGTCGTTCTTCGAGGGGCCGGAAGCCGGCTTCATCAACGGCGCCCTGGACGCCATCGCGCGTGACGCCCGAGTCTGACGACGACTGGTTCGACGATCCCGCCCCGGCGACGGCGGCGGAGGACGACGAGTCGTGGTTCGACGACGTCCCCCCGGCGGCCGCGCCGTCGGGCCCGGACGAGTTCGAGCTGATCGCGACCCATCTACGTCCGCTGACCAACGGCGATCCCGCCGCGCTCGACCTGCTGGACGACGCGGCGGTGCTGCCCTCGCGCCCCGGCTACGACCTGGTGATCACCAAGGACGCCATGGTCGCGGGCGTGCACTTCCTGGCCGGCGAGGATCTCGACATCGTCGCCCGCCGCCTGCTGCGCACCAATCTTTCCGACCTCGCCGCCAAGGGCGCCGAACCCTACGGCTATTTCCTGGCCGTCGGCTGGCCTTCGGGCACGACCGTCGAGGACCGCGAGACCTTCGCCCGCGGCCTGGCCGAGGACGGACAGGCCTTCGGCGTCAACCTGCTGGGCGGCGACACCGTCACCACCTCGGGCGCCATGGTCGTTTCGGCCACCCTGCTGGGCTGGGTTCCGCAAGGCGCGGCCGTCCTGCGTCGCGGCGCCAAGGCCGGCGATCGCCTGATGGTCAGCGGCAGCATCGGCGACGGGTGGCTCGGCCTGCTGGCCCACTGGGGCGAGGTCGAGGATCCGGACGGCGGCCTCGTGCGCCGCTATCGCACCCCCGCGCCGCGCCTGGCCCTTCGTGACGCTCTGCGTCAGTTCGCCCACGCCGCGGCCGACGTCTCCGACGGCCTGCTGGCCGACGCCGGCCACATCGCCAAGGCCAGCGGTCTGCAGGTCAAGGTCGACCTCGACCGCCTGCCGCTGTCGACCGGCGCCCGCAAGTGGCTGGAAGCCCAGCCTGAGCGGGGCGAGGCCCGCATGTCGCTGGCTTCGGGCGGCGACGACTACGAGGTCGTCTGCGCCGTTCCCGCCGCCGACGTCGCCGCCTTCCAGGCCGCCGCCTTCGCCGCCGGCCTGCCGGTGCGCGACATCGGCGAGTTCGTGGAAGGCGAGGGGGTCTGCGCCCTGTTCAAGGGCAAGGACATCACCCCCCAGCGCCTGGGCTGGCTGCACGGGTAAGGGCGCTGGCCCCGCTCGGTAGCGAAACCTCAAGCCTTCTCGGTTAGTGGCTCGGGCATGACCCGTTCCGTCCTGTCCCGTCGCGCCGTCCTGGCGTTCGCCGCGCCGTTCGCGCTGTGCGCCGCGCCCGCCTTCGCCTCCGGCAAGGAGAAGAAGAAGGAAGGCGGCGAGGGTGAGAAGGAAAAGGAAGACCCGGTGATCAAGCTGGGCTCGATGGCCCTGCCGATCGTCGCCGAGGGACGGCTGATCAACTACATCTTCGTCGAGCTGTCCCTGACCCTGCCGCCCACGGGCGACGTCACCGCGTTCGCCGGCAAGGAGCCGCTGCTGCGCGACGCCCTGGTGCGCGCGGCCCACAAGCAGCCGCTCAACAAGCCCGGCAGCTACGTCCTGCTCGACGAGGTCAAGCTCAAGTCGATCGTGATGCGCGAGGCCGTCGCGCTGGTCGGCAAGGGCAAGGTCGCCGCGGTCACCATCGGCAAGCAGACGCCGCGCAACTTCGTGCCGCCGCCCAGGCCGGCCCCGAAGGTGGCGGCCAAGCCGGCTCCGCCCCCTGTCGATTCGGCGCCGATCATCCCCTGAGGCGTCGCGAACGCCGTTCTCGCAAGCGGTTGCGCGCTAGGCTTGTGGATGTCAGTGTTTCCCCCTGGCGCCGATGTCGGGGCCAGATCAGGGAGCTTCGAGGGGGAATGAGGCCCTAAGGCCCGCCCGCCGCTCCTGGCCTGGGGCGCTCGTCGACGCCTCGTGGCCGGGAACCGCGACCCCTCGTGATTTGAAACACGAAGGGGCACAACACCCATGAGTTCTTGGCTTTACGTAGCCATCGGCGCCGGGTTTCTGGCGGTGCTGTATGGCGCGGTTCAGACCGCCAGGCTTTTGAAGGCCTCGCCGGGCGATGCGAAGATGCAGGAGATCGCCGCGGCCATTCAGGAAGGCGCCCAGGCCTATCTGAACCGTCAGTATACGACCATCGCCATCGTCGGCGTCGTGGTCGTCGCCGTCCTGGCGTTCTTCTTCAAGGGCTGGGAGCAGCCCGTCGGCTTCGCGCTGGGCGCGATCCTGTCGGGGCTCGCCGGCTTCGCCGGCATGCTGATCTCGGTCCGCGCCAACGTCCGCACCGCCCAGGCCTCGTCCGAGGGGCTGGGCAAGGGCCTGTCGATGGCCTTCACCTCCGGGGCGGTCACCGGCATGCTGGTGGCGGGTTTCGCCCTGCTGGGCGTGGCCGGCTACTTCGCCCTGCTGCTGTCGGTCGGCCATGAGGGCACCGACCGGGTCGTGATCGACTCGCTGGTGGCGCTGGGCTTCGGCGCCTCGCTGATCTCGATCTTCGCCCGTCTGGGCGGCGGCATCTTCACCAAGGGCGCCGACGTGGGCGGCGACCTCGTCGGCAAGGTCGAGGCCGGCATCCCCGAGGACGATCCCCGCAACGCCGCGACCATCGCCGACAACGTCGGCGACAACGTCGGCGACTGCGCGGGCATGGCCGCCGACCTGTTCGAGACCTATGCGGTGACCACCGTCGCCACCATGGTGCTGGCGGCGATCTTCTTCACCGGCACCGACGTCGTCGGTTCGATGATGCTGCTGCCGCTGGCCATCTGCGCGGTGTGCATCGCCACCTCGATCATCGGCGCGTTCTTCGTCCGCCTGGGCAAGAAGAACAACATCATGGGCGCCCTCTACCAGGGCCTGATCGTCACCGGCTTGCTGTCGGTGCCGGCCGTGTGGTGGGTGATCCACCAGCTGGTCCCGACCTCGATCGAGCTCGACGGCCGCCTGTTTACCGCCGACAACCTGTTCTACTGCGGCCTTGCAGGCCTGGTGGTGACGGCGCTGATCGTGGTGATCACCGAGTACTACACCGGCACGGGCTTCCGCCCGGTCAAGTCGGTGGCTCAGGCTTCGGTCTCCGGCCACGGCACCAACGTCATCCAGGGCCTGGCCATGTCGCTGGAGTCCACGGCCCTGCCGGCCCTGACCATCATCGTCGGCATCGTCGTGACCTATAACCTGGCGGGCCTGTTCGGCATCGCCATCGCCACCACCACCATGCTGTCGCTGGCCGGCTTCATCGTCGCCCTGGACGCCTTCGGTCCCGTCACCGACAACGCTGGCGGCATCGCCGAAATGGCCGGACTTCCCCCGGAAGTCCGCGTCACCACCGACGCTCTCGACGCGGTGGGTAACACCACCAAGGCCGTCACCAAGGGCTACGCCATCGGTTCGGCGGGCCTCGGGGCCCTGGTGCTGTTCGCGGCCTATACCGAGGACCTGAAGTTCTTCTCCGAGAACGCCGCGCCCGGCAGCTTCTTCGACGGCATGGGCGCGGTCAGCTTCGACCTGTCCAACCCCTATGTCGTGGTCGGCCTGCTGTTCGGCGGCCTGCTGCCGTTCCTGTTCGGCGGTCTGTCGATGACCGCCGTCGGTCGCGCGGCCGAGTCGGTGGTGGCCGAGGTTCGTCGCCAGTTCCGCGAGAACCCGGGGATCATGACCTACGAGACCAAGCCCGAATACGGCAAGGCCGTGGATATCCTGACCAAGGCCGCCATCCGCGAGATGATCGTGCCGTCGCTGCTGCCTGTGGTCTCGCCGGTGGTGCTGTTCTTCGTCATCAACGCCATCGCCGGCAAGGTCGACGCCTTCGCCTGCCTCGGCGCCATGCTGATGGGGGTGATCGTCACCGGCCTGTTCGTCGCCATCTCGATGACCAGCGGCGGCGGCGCCTGGGACAACGCCAAGAAGGTGATCGAGGAAGGCTTCACCGACAAGGACGGCGTCCTGCACAAGAAGGGCGGCGAAACCCACAAGGCCGCCGTCACCGGCGACACCGTCGGCGACCCCTACAAGGACACCTCGGGTCCCGCCGTGAACCCGATGATCAAGATCACCAACATCGTGGCCCTGCTGCTGCTGGCCGTGCTCGCGCACGGCTGACCGGCGGCCTGGAACAGAGCCTTGAGCGCCCCGGAGGCTTTAGCCTCCGGGGCGTTTCACGTTCAGGCGGCTGGGGCAGGGAGACGGGTCAGCGTCCAGTCGCCGGCCAGGCATTCGAACGCCTCGTCGCGAAAATAGAACAGGAAGTGGCGTGAGCCGCTTCCGTCGGCCGGCTCCCAGTCGAGGGCGTCCATCGTGGGGTCATCGCCCACGATCTCGTAGAACTCGCCCCAGGCCGGCGCGACGCCAGCAAAACGCCCCCGGCCGGCGAACCATCCCTCGTCATTGGTGGCGTCGAGCCGCCAGCGGCGGCATGAGGGGAAGGTCAGCTTTCCGACCTCGCCGTCCTCGGCGTCGTAGGCATGGGGGTTGAGCAGGAAGCTTACGCTCACCGTGTCGCTCTCGGCGACCAGATGGACGCAGGGCGCGTTCGGCTCCGCATTCCAGTCCGGGTTCAGATGCACGAACCTAGGCTGGGTCAGCTGTTCCCGTTCGTTGGCCATTCGATATCCCCGGGATGCCGCCCAAAGGATCAGTAGACCTCTTCGGGATCGAAATCGTAGACGTGTTCGGCCTCGCCGCCCAACGCCGTCGGGGCGGGCTGGACGCCGCGCCGCTCGTCGCCGGTGAAGTCGTGATCGATGCGGCGTCGGCGGCAGGGCCCGAAATAGGCCTGGGTGCGGACGAAGTCGCGCGGGTTGTTGATGACCTCGTTGATGCGGTGCATCACCCCGCGCGCCGTCAGCGGCTTGGCCAGGAACTCGGTCACCCCCGCCATCCGCGCCTCGTCCAGGCTGCGGCGCGTGGCGTGGCCGGTCATCATGATGATCGGCGCGTAGGGGTTGGGACTGGCCTGCGAGTTGCGGATCCAGTGCACGAACGACAGTCCGTCCACCGGCTGCATCATCAGGTCGGTGAACACGACATCGACCTCGCGTTCGGAAAACAGCTTCAACCCCTCGACGCCGTCGCCGGCCTCGAGGATGCGCCGCACCCCGGCGGACTTCAGGATCGCGGCCAGTATGCCGCGCATGTTGGCGTTGTCGTCGACGATGAGCATCGTCAACGCCCGCAGATCGAGCGCGCTCACGACCTTCTCCCCCAGAGCAACCGACGCCAGGGTTGGGGCCCTAGGCGTCGATCAGACGGGAAGGTTGTGACGGACGTGCTTGAGGAAACGTTGATACGGCGACAAAAAGTCGCACGAAATCACGCGCTTATAGTCAAGCTTCGGTAAGGTTGAAGTGTCGGTTAACCGACTTAAATCGTCAGTCTAGCGACGGTCGCCGGGACGGGTGCCGGGCACGCCCTCGTCGTCCTGCGGCAGCATGCCGCCGCGACCGACGGTGCCGAGCAGCTGCTCCAGCACGGTCATTTCGCGACCGCGGGTCGGGGTCTCGCGCCCGTTGTAGGCGATGACCTTGCCGTCCTTCAGGGTGAAGGTGTCGACCGAGGCGACCTTCTCGTCGGCGGTATTGAACTTGATCGCCACCACGTCGCGCTTGATCACGCGCGGCTTGTAGAAGGCCACGCGGTCGGTGGTCTGCGAGATGTAGTACCAGGCGTCGTTGTCGAAGGTGGAGACCGCCGACGGCGAGCCCAGCTTCTCGCGGACGGTCGACTTGCTGTCCTCGCCCACCTTCATGTCGGCCGGCTTGGCCTCGATGGCCTGGAAGCCGGAATAGCTCGTCAGCGGCGTGCAGCCTCCGACGACGGCGGCGAGGCCGATGGCGACGGCGGCGAAAACGGCGGGGCGAGACATTGAGGCTCCGGAACCGGAAGAAGGCTGGACTTTGACCTATCGCCCGCGCGGGCTTAGTTCAATGGCCCGCGTGGATGCTCAGGCCATCTAGAGGCGGCTCGCGGCGAAATAGAGGCGTGGAATGTTTCTGGATCGGCTACTCAAGCCCCGGCCCGCGAAGCTGGCGGGGGAAAAACTCTATGCCTCGGCGACCGCCCAGGCCCGCTCATCGCGATTCTATGCCGAGCTCGGCGTCCGCGACTCGATGGAAGGGCGCTTCGAGCTGTTCACCCTGCACGTCGTGCTCGTGGTCGAGCGCCTGAAGGGGCAGGGCGAGGCCGCGGCCGAGACTTCGCAGTCGGTATTTGATTCCTATGTTCGCGGCCTCGACGACGCCTTCCGCGAGATCGGCGTGTCCGACACCGCCGTCGGCAAGAAGATGAAGAAGCTGGCCGGCGCCTTCTACGGCCGGCTGAAGACGTATGACGAGGCTTTCGCGGCTCTGCCGGACGCCGCCGTACTCGACGCCGCCCTGGCGCGCACGGTGTTCGAAGAGCGCGGCGAGGGTGACGTAGCGGCCGTTAGCGCCTATGTGCGGTCCGCGCGGGAAGCTCTGGCGGCGCAGTCGCTGGACGCCCTGTTGAACGGAGAGGTGCAATGGCCGAACGTCTGATCGATCCCTGGCCCAGCACCGTCACCCTGGCCCGCGTCGATCGCGGCGGGGTGGACCTGAAGCTGGCGCCCGACGAAACCGTGCTGAAGGCCATCGCCAAGCAACTGGGCCTGGTGTCGCTGCACGAGCTGAAGGCCGACGTCTACCTGCGCTCGTGGATGGACGGCGCCGAGGTCTCGGGCGTGCTGCGCGCCCGCGTCGTCCAAACCTGCGGCGTCACCAGCGAGGATTTCGAAACGCCGATCGACGCCCGCTTCAGCCTGCGCGTTCTGCCGGCTGACAGCGAGCACGCTCCGCAGGACGAAGGCGGAGAACTGGGCCTTGATCCGGACGGCGACGATCCGCCCGACGTGCTCGAAGGCGAGACCATCGACGTCTCCGGCTATGTCATCGAGCACCTGGCGCTCGAGCTCGATCCGTTCCCCCGCAAGCCCGGCGCGGTGTTCGTGCAACCGCCCGAACCCGTTGAGCTTTCTCCCTTCGCGGCCCTGAAGGGTCTCAAAACCAAGGGTGATGAGGGCTGAGTTGGCCCTTACGCCTCCCGGCGTGATATCACGCCGGGGAATCATCGGCCGCGTCGCGACCGTCTAAGGAGTCGATAGCGCCTCGTGCCCAAGCCAGTAGTCATCTCGATCGACGCCATGGGCGGAGATCACGGTCCGTCCGTGGTCGTGCCGGCGCTGGAGATCGCGGCCAAGACCCTGCCCGACGTGCGCTTCCTGCTGCACGGCGACGAGGCCGCGCTGAACGCCGAACTGGCGCGCGCGCCGGCCGCGCGCGCGGTCTGCACCGTCGTCCACACCGACAAGTCCATCGCCATGGACGAGAAGCCTGCCCAGGCCATGCGCCGGGGCAAGGGCTCCAGCCTGTGGAACGCCGTCGAGGCCATTCGCGCGGGCGAGGCCGCAGCCTGCGTCTCGGCCGGCAACACCGGCGCGCTGATGGCGATCTCCAAGCTGATCCTGCGCATGAGCGCCGACCTGGAGCGTCCGGCCATCGTCGCATCGTGGCCGACGATGAAGGGCGTTTCGGCGGTTCTGGACGTCGGCGCCAATGTCGAGAGCGACGCCGAGCAGCTGGTCGAGTTCGCCATCATGGGCGCGGCCTTCCACCACGCGGTGCACGGTTCGGAGCGTCCCACCGTCGGCCTGCTCAACGTCGGCTCCGAGGAGCAGAAGGGCCACGAGGAGGTGCGCGAGGCGCACAGGATCCTGCAGGACAGCCCGCACTTCGACTTCGACTATCGCGGCTTCGTCGAGGGCACCGACATCGCCTACGGCACGGTCGACGTGGTCGTCACCGACGGCTTCACCGGCAATGTCGCGCTGAAGACGGCCGAGGGCCTGGCCCGATTCTTCGGCGCCGAGATCAAGCAGACCCTGACGGCCGGGCCGCTGGCCATGCTGGGCGCGCTGATCGCCTCGGGTTCGCTGAAGAAGATGAAGCAGCGCCTCGACCCGGGCCGGGTCAACGGCGGGCCGCTTCTGGGCCTCAACGGCATCGTGGTGAAGAGCCACGGCGGCGCCGACGCCAACGGCTTCGCCTCGGCCGTGCGCGTGGCGGTGGACCTCGCGCGCAGCGACTTCACCGCCGAGATCGATCGTAATTTGAAGCGTCTGACCGCGGAAAAAGACCAAGCGGCCAAGGACGACGGCGCCGACGGCGCCGAAACCCAGGGAGCCGCCGAGTGAGCGTAGTCCGCAGCGTGGTGACCGGCGTCGGGGCCTACCTGCCGCCGCAGATCGTCACCAACGAAGACCTGTCCAAGATCGTCGACACTTCCGACGAGTGGATCATCGAGCGCACCGGCATCCGCCAGCGCCACAAGGCCGCCGACGACCAGGCCGTGTCCGACCTTGCCGTCGAGGCGGCCAGGCAGGCGCTGGAGCGTGCGGGCAAGAGCCCCGCCGACGTCGACCTGATCATCGTCGCCACCACCACGCCCGACCTGACCTTCCCGGCCACCGCCGCCATCGTGCAGCGCAAGCTGGGCGCGGGCGTCGGCATCGCCTTCGACGTCCAGGCCGTGTGCTCGGGCTTCGTCTATGCCCTGTCGGTGGCCGACGGCTTCATCGCCCGGGGCAACGCCAAGTGCGCCCTGGTGATCGGCGCCGAAGCCATGACCCGCCTGATGGACTGGACCGATCGCGGCACCTGCGTGCTGTTCGGCGACGGCGCCGGCGCGGTCGTGCTGGAGCCGGGCGAAGGGCAGGGGACCACGGCCGATCGCGGCATGCTGGGTTTTGCCTTGCGCGCTGACGGGACCAAGCAGGATCTGCTCTACGTGGACGGCGGTCCGTCGACGACGGGTACGGTGGGCAAGCTGCGGATGCTGGGCAACCAGGTCTTCAAGCACGCGGTGATCAACATCTCCGAGGCCATCCACGCGGCCGCCGAAAAGGCGGGCGTGACCGTTCCGGAAGTCGACTGGTTCATTCCGCACCAGGCCAACCAGCGAATCCTGCAGGGCGTGGCCAATCGCTGCGGCATCGACGAGGACAAGGTTATCTCGACGGTGGCGCTTCACGCCAACACCTCGGCCGCCTCGATTCCCCTGGCCTTCGCGCACGGGGTCGCGGACGGCCGGATCAAGCCGGGCGACCTGCTGCTGCTCGAGGCCATGGGCGGCGGTCTGACGTGGGGCGCCTGCGTCCTGCGCCTTTGATGGTCACGGACCAAGCTTGGCCTTGGGTTGGCGCACGGGCTGCTTCGACATATGAAGTAACCGGCTTGACCCTTTGACTTCATGCGGTATTCGCGGCATGCAGTCTCAAGTTGACGAGGTCTTGTCGCGCGAGATCGGGGCTTTCGTGCGCCCCCTTTCGCGATATCGGACCGATTGGCGCGGGCTGTGCTGAGCTCGCGCATTGAAGCGTATAGGGGGCGTTATGAAGGGTTCGACTTTGACCCGGGCTGACCTCTGCGAGGCTGTCCACGAGGAGGTAGGCCTGACTCGTCAGGATTGCGCCGGTCTCGTTGAGCGCACCCTGGATCTCGTGGCCGAGGCGCTCGAGAAGGGCGAGACGGTCAAGCTTTCCGGATTCGGCGTTTTCCAGGTTCGCGAGAAGCGAGCCCGGATGGGGCGCAATCCCAAGACCGGCGAGCCGGCCGAGATCGAGCCGCGTCGCGTCATCGGCTTCCGGGCCTCGCAGGTGATGAAGGCGCGCATCGACAGCGCCTTGGACGACTAAGGGGTCCGTGCGGTGGCGAAGGGGCCCAACGCCTTCCGCACGATTTCAGAGGCCGCCGAGGAGCTCGGCGTCCCCCAGCACGTCCTGCGTTTCTGGGAGACCAAGTTCTCGTTCATCCGTCCGATGAAGCGGGCCGGCGGGCGACGATTCTACCGTCCGCAGGACATCGCGGTGCTGAACGGCGTACGGGCGCTGCTGCACGCCGACGGCTACACCATCAAGGGCGTCCAGAAGCTGCACCGCGAGCAGGGGGTGGCCCATGTCATCGCCGCGGGTCTGGGCCAGAACGGCGCGGCCTTCCTCGAATCTCCCATGGTCGACGATTTCGGCGATTCGACCGTTTCGGCGGCGCCCAGCCCCGAACAGCGCCGGCGCCTGGTCGAGGCGCTGGACGACCTCACCAGCATCAAGGCCCGTCTGGACGGGCTTTTGACGCGTTCTTGAGGACTGTGGAAAACGCTCAGATTTCCGATTGCCGAGGCGAAGAGCGGCGCCTATAAGGGCGCTCCTTCCGCGTCGGAGCGTGGCGCAGCCTGGTAGCGCACTTGACTGGGGGTCAAGGGGTCGCAGGTTCGAATCCTGTCGCTCCGACCATTCTCTCTCCGGAGAGAACACCGCGGAAGAAACGCAAAGGCCGCCCTTCGGGGCGGCCTTTTTCGTTTCCGGACTAGCGCTGGCCGACGTCCAGCGGTCTGTCGGCCTTGCCCATCCAGGTGATCAGCGGGATGACCGGCAGGACCCAGCCCATTCCCAGCGCCACGAAATAGATCAGGTGCACGGCGCGGTTCAGCGGCAGGTGGTCGTAGAGACTGGTGAACGCCCAGATCCAGCCGAGCAGAATCGCGATCACGCCGATCGAGCCGATCAGCTTGCGCAGTCGCGCGGGGACGAGGGGAGCGCTCACGCGGATCTCCGGAAGAGGCCGAGCACGGCCAGGAACAGGGTAGCGCCGACGGCCGAGACGGCGAGGCTGCCGAGAAAGCCGGGAATGGCCAGGTGCAGGCGCTGGGCGATGAAGGCGCCGATGAACGAGCCGATCACCCCGATCAGCAGCTTGATGAACAGGCTGTGGCGACGGGCCAGGGCCAGATCCGCGATCCAGCCGGCCAGGATGCCGATCACAACGGCGCTGAACACGCCTACGCCGCTCATCTTACTTCCCCCTGGGAACGCGCTGCGCCCCCGCAGCGGGCGCACCATGCCATGCGTGTTCGGCCGCGTCATGACCTCCCTTAAGCGCGGGCCGGGCATGGACAGCGGAGCTGTGGCGGGAGTAGGGGTCTAGCCGCCCCATTTAGGCCCAGAACAGGCGTTTTTTCGGCTTCATGACTTCCTTCCTGCGTTCCGACCGTTCCGGCCCCGTCGCCATCTGGCTGCTCGTCGTGGCGGTGCTGGTCTTCGCCATGGTCGTCGTCGGCGGCGCCACGCGCCTGACCGACTCGGGTCTGTCGATCACCCAGTGGAAGCCGATCATGGGTGCGCTGCCGCCGATGTCGGAGGAGGCCTGGCGGGCCAATTTCGAGCTCTACAAGCAGATCCCCCAGTATCACCTGGTGAACCCCGACATGACGCTGGAGGCCTACAAGGGCATCTTCTGGTGGGAGTGGGCGCACAGGCTGCTGGGACGGGTGGTCGGGATCGCCTTCGCCGTTCCGTTCGTCTTCTTCCTCGTGCGCCGCATGCTGCCGCGCCGCCTGATCTGGCGCTGCGGGGCCATGCTGGCCCTGGGCGGCCTGCAGGGGCTGGTCGGCTGGTGGATGGTCTCCTCGGGGCTTTCCGAGCGCGTCTCGGTCGCGCCTGAGCGGCTGATGGTTCACCTGGGCCTCGCCCTGGCCCTGTTCGTGCTGCTGATCTGGACGGCGCTGGACGCCTGGAACGGCGCGCCGCGCGTCGAGGAGCGCAGCGACTGGCGCGGCTGGGCCCTGGCCTTCCTGGGCGCGGTGTTCTTCCAGAGCCTGCTGGGCGCCCTGGTGGCGGGCAACGACGCCGGCCTCGTCTACAACGACTGGCCGCTGATGAACGGCTCGCTGCTGCCCGACCATTACGCCGGCCACGGTCTCTGGGGCACGCTGGCCCACAGCCAGGGCGCGGTGCAGCTGCATCACCGCCTGATGGCCTACGCCGTGTTCGCCGCCGCGATCGTCATCGCCGCCGGCGCGGCCCGGGCCCGCCGCCTGCCGCACGAGGCCAAGGCGGTCGCCTACGTCCTGTTGGGCGTGGTGACGCTGCAGGCCGGTCTGGGAATCTGGACCCTGATGGCCGCCGTGCCGCTGAGCCTGGGCGTGCTGCACCAGGCCGGCGCCGCCGTGCTGCTGGGCGCGGCCACCGCCTTCGCCTGGCGCGTGCGCCGGCCCTAGCGCCGGTTTCTCCGGCGGCGCTCGAAGAACTGTCACGAAACTCCAGCAGAGCACGCGCGACGTCCCTGCTGGAGATCCCGTCGTGATCCGCGCTTCCTCGTTCCTGGCCGGCGTCTGCGCCTTGGCCTTTCTGCCGGCCTTCGCGAACGCCGCCGACACTTCGCCGGCCCAGACCGCCGATCCGTACTACAAGGCCGGCCAGGCGGCCCTGGCCAAGGCCATGGCGGTGACCCCCAACACGGGACGGGCCAAGAACGTCATCCTGTTCCTCGGCGACGGCATGGGCATCTCGACCGCCGTGGCGGGGCGCATCTACCAGGGCCAGCAGCGCGGCGTGGACGGCGAGTCCAACGCCCTGTCGTTCGAGAAGCTGCCCTGGACCGCGCTCTCCAAGACCTACAGCCACGACACCCAGGTCACCGACAGCGCCGCCGGCATCACCGCCATCACCACCGGCGTGAAGACCCGCAACAAGGTCATCGGACTGACCGGCGAGGCCAAGCCCGAAAGCTGCGCCAGCGAAGCCTCGACCAGCGTCGCAACCATCGCCGAGATGGCGAAGGCCCACGGCCTGTCGGCCGGCGCGGTCACCAACACCCGCATCACCCACGCCACGCCCGCCGGGGCCTACGCCCACACCGCCTATCGCGACTGGGAAGGCGATGGCGACATGCCGGCCGAGGCCCTGAGCGGCGGCTGCAAGGACATCGCCCGCCAGTTGGTCGAGGCGCCCGCGGGCCTTCGCCTGGACGTCGCCCTGGGCGGCGGCCGCTCGCGCTTCCTGCCCGAGGGCAAGGGCGGCAAGCGCGCCGACGGCCGCGACCTGACCGCCGAATGGACCAAGGCCAAGGGGGCGGCCTACGTCGCGACCGCCGATCAGCTGAAGGCTGTCGATCCGGCCAGGACGGGTCCGGTGCTGGGCCTCTTCGCCGGCGAGCACCTGCCCTACGAGGTCGAGCGCCAGATGCTGGGGCAGGGCGTGCCGACCCTGGCCGAGATGGCGACCAAGGCCGTCGACGTGCTGTCGCAGAACCCCAAGGGCTATTTCCTGCTGGTCGAGGGCGGCAAGATCGACATGGGCAGCCACCTCAACAACGCCAAGCGCACCCTGACCGAGACCGCGGCCTTTTCCGACGCCGTCCAGGCCGTTCTCGACAAGGTCGACCTGAAGGACACCCTGGTCATCGTCACCGCCGACCACAGCCACGGCCTGGTGATCTCGGGCTACGCCGCGCGCAACGCCCCGATCCTGGGCCTGGCCGGCAACGAGGGCGAGCCGGTCGTGGCGGGCGACGGCAAGGCCTATACGGTGCTCAGCTTCGCCACCGGCCCGGGCGGCGTCGAGGGGAACAACCTGCGCGCCGACCCCGCCCACGAGGATCTCGACGAGGTCGATTACCACCAGCAGGCCGTCGCCAACCTGCCCAGCGCCGCCCATGCCGGCGAGGACGTCGGCGTCTATGCCGACGGCCCGGGCGCCTATCTCGTCCGCGGCGTGGTGGAGGAGAGCTACATCTTCCAGGTCATGCGCCACGCGTTCGGCTTCGACGCCGCCAAGTAGGCGGGGGAAAAGCCGGGCTGGGAAAGGGCGGGCGGCCTTGGGCGCCCGCCTTTTTCTTTGGCCGGGACGGGATGGCGGCAAAATGCGGTATTTAGATACCGTATCGCGCAAACCCTTGCGCCACAAGGCTTTCCGAACTTTCCGTCGTGCGCAATGTTGACAGGCGGCGAAGCCTTGGGTATCAGCCGCCCCTCACGCGGACGGAACCACTTCCTCGGCTCCCGACGCACAGGAATTACGGATCAATCCCATGCAAAAGACCACGGCTTCCCTGAAGCCCGCCGAGGTCGAGAAGAAGTGGATCGTGGTCGACGCCAAGGACGCCGTTGTCGGCCGTCTGGCGACGTTCATCGCCATGCGTCTTCGCGGCAAGCACCGTCCCGACTACACCCCGCACGTCGACTGCGGCGACTTCGTCGTCGTGATCAACGCCGACAAGGTGAAGTTCACCGGCAAGAAGCTCGACGACAAGGTTTACTACCGTCACACCGGTCACCCGGGCGGCATCAAGGAAACCACCCCGCGCAAGGTGCTGGGCGGTCAATTCCCCGAGCGCGTCCTGAACAAGGCCGTCGAGCGCATGCTGCCCAAGGAGAGCCCGCTGGCTCGCAAGCAGCTGACGCACCTGCTGGTCTACGCCGGCGCCGAGCACCCGCACCAAGCGCAAGCCCCGGAAGTCATCGACTTCGCGGCGCGCAACGTCAAGAACACCCGGAGCCTCTAAGCCATGTCCGAAGCTCAAGGTTTTGACGCGCTGGCCGGCCTGTCCAGCAACCCGCAAGCGGCCGCTCCGGCCGAGCCCAAGATCGACGCTCAAGGCCGCTCGTATGCGACCGGCAAGCGCAAGAACGCCATCGCGCGCGTGTGGATCAAGCCGGGCACCGGCAAGATCACCGTCAACGGTCGTGACCAGGAAGTCTACTTCGCTCGTCCGGTCCTGCGCATGATGATCGCTCAGCCGCTGCAAGTGACCGAGCGCCTCGGCCAGTTCGACGTCGACGTCACCGTCGAAGGTTCGGGCCTGTCGGGTCAAGCCGGCGCCATCCGCCACGGCCTGTCCAAGGCCCTGACCTACTACGAACCGGCCCTGCGCCCGGTCCTGAAGCCGCACGGCTTCCTGACCCGCGACAGCCGCGTCGTCGAGCGTAAGAAGTACGGCAAGGCCAAGGCCCGCCGCAGCTTCCAGTTCTCGAAGCGCTAAGCGCGTCGTCGCACGCGTTTTGGAAGAGGGCGCTTCGGTTATCCGAAGCGCCCTTTTTCTTGTGACTTCCGATCGGGCCGGACAGCGCCCGAACGCATGCGGCCGTCATCGGGCGCTGCAAGACTGGGCCTGGCGTGAAGCGGCCCAGGCCGAGGAGTTGGCACTATGGCGAACACCCCCAAGGTCTTCATCGACGGCGAAGTCGGCACCACCGGCCTGCAGATCCGCGAGCGCCTGATTGGCCGCACCGACCTGCAGCTGATCTCGATCGATCCCGACAAGCGCAAGGATCCGGCCGCGCGCGCCGAGATGCTGAACGCCGCCGACGCCGTGATCCTGTGCCTGCCCGATGATGCGGCCAAGGAGGCCGTCGGCCTGATCGAGAACCCGCTGGTCAAGGTGATCGACGCCTCGAGCGCCCACCGCACCCACGCCGACTGGACCTATGGCTTCGCCGAGCTCGACAAGGAGCAGCGCAAGAAGATCGCCGGCTCCAAGCGCATCTCCAATCCCGGCTGCTACGCCACCGCCGCCGTCAGCCTGACGCGGCCGCTGGTCTCGGCCGGCCTGCTGTCGGCCGACCTGCCGGTCTCGTTCAACGGCGTCTCGGGCTATTCCGGCGGCGGCAAGGCGATGATCGCCGAGTTCGAGGACGAGGCCTCGCCGAACTACACCAAGGTCGCCTACCGCATCTACGGCCTGTCGCTGACCCACAAGCACGTGCCCGAGATCCAGAAGCACGGCGGCCTGCTGACCCGTCCGATCTTCACCCCGGCCGTCGGCCGCTACGCCCAGGGCATGCTGGTCGAGCTGCCGCTGCATCTTGGCCTGCTGGAAGGCTCTTGCTCGCTCGGCGACATCCACGCCGCCCTGGCCGCCCACTACAAGGGCGAGGCCTTCGTCGAGGTGGCGTCGCTGGACGAGGCCAAGTCGCTGGCCACGCTCGATCCCGAAGGCCTGAACGGCACCAACCGCATCAAGCTCTTCGTGTTCGGCTCGGACACCAGCGGCCAGGCTCGTCTCGTGGCCCTGCTCGACAACCTGGGCAAGGGCGCATCGGGCGCCGCCGTCCAGAACCTGAACCTGTCCCTGGGCCTGGACGAGAAGGCCGGGCTCTAGCCCAAGCCTCGCGAACACCGCCGTGGGAGCCTTTCCCGCGGCGGGGCGTTTTCCCTCAGCTTGACCGGGGGAGGCTGGATGTCCATCGACCGAGACGCCGTCCTGACCCGAATCTTCCCGGGCGACAGCGAGATGGCCCGCCGCATGCGCGAGGCCGACTGGTCGGCGACGCCGCTGGGTGCGCCCGAAACCTGGCCCTCCGGCCTGGCCGCCCCCCTGGCCATGATGCTGACCTCGCGCTTCGAGATGTGGCTCGGCTGGGGGCGGGACCTGCATTTCTTCTACAACGACGCCTACATCCCGACGCTGGGGATCAAGCATCCCCATGCGCTGGGCACGCCCTTCCGCGAGGTCTGGCGCGAGGTCTATGCCGACGTGGAGGCCCAGGTTCACTCGGTGATGGTCGAGGGGCTGCCCACCTGGAACAAGGCCTTGCTGCTGCTGCTCGAGCGCAGCGGCTATCCCGAGGAGACCTATCACACGTTCTCCTACAGTCCGCTGCGCGACGGCGACGCGATCCGGGGTCTGATGTGCATCGTCACCGAGGAAACCGAGCGCGTGATAAGCGAGCGGCGGCTGGACACGGTGCGCCGGCTCGGGGAGTGTCTGATCGGCGCGGTCAGCCAGGAGGCTGTGCTGCAGGGCATATGCGACGCCCTGGCGACCAACACCGAGGACTTTCCATTCGCCCTGGCCTATGTCCGCGATCCGCTAGGCGGCCTGGTGGGCTGCGCGGCCACCGACGAGGCGCGCGACCTGCTGCGCCGGCCCTGGCCGCTGGAAGAGGGCGCCGACGGGGGGCTGGACTACCCGCTCGACGACGGCGCGGCCTATCCGACCGGCGCCTGGGCGATCCCGCCGTCGCGCGCGCTGATCCTGCCGATACCCGGTCCCCATGGGCCGGCCGCCACCCTGGTCCTGGGACTCAATCCCCACCGCCGCGGCGACGATGGTCTGCACGACCTGGCAAACCTGGTCGCCGACCGCGCCGCCGGCGCCTTCGCCCAGGCCCACAGCGTGGAGGCCGAACGCCGGCGCTCGGATCGCATCTGGACCAACGCCCGGGATCTGATGGTGGTGGTGGACGGGGACGGGATCTTCCGATCGGTCAGCCCGGCCTGGACCCGGATCCTCGGCCATGCCGTCGAGGAGGTGGTCGGCATGCCCATGTCGGCCTTCGTCATGCCCGACGAACTCGACGCCACCTATGTCGCGCACGGCAGCATCATGGACGGCGCCCAGGTCACGGGTTTCGAGAACCGATACCGCACCAAGGATGGCGATTGGCGCTGGATCTCCTGGAACACCGCCTTCGAGGACGGACTGATCTACGGCTACGGCCGCGACGTCACCGACGAGAAGCAGCAGTCGCGCCAGCTCAAGCAGGCCGAGGAGGCGCTGCGTCACGCCCAGAAGATGGAGGCGATCGGCCAGCTGACCGGCGGCGTGGCCCACGACTTCAACAACCTTTTGACCGTCATCCGTTCGTCGGCTGACCTCCTGCGCAGCCGCGACCTGCCGCCCGACCGCCGCCGGCGCTATGTCGACGCCATATCCGACACCGCCGACCGCGCGGCCCGACTGACCAGCCAGCTGCTGTCGTTCTCTCGGCGGCAGGCCCTCAAGCCCGAACGCTTCAACGTCGCGGCCAAGGTCGCGGCGCTCGGCGACATGCTCCGCTCGGTGCTCGGCGCACGCATGCGGCTTGAAGTCGTCGTCGACTGCGAGGACTGCGTCGTCGAGGCCGACGCCAACCAGTTCGAGACCGCGCTGATCAACCTAACGGTCAACGCGCGCGACGCCATGGACAGCGAAGGCCGGCTGGCCCTTCGCATCGACGCCAGCGAGACCATTCCCGCCATTCGCGGCCATGCCGCCAGCCAGGGCGACTTCGTCACCGTCTCGGTGATCGACGAGGGGGCGGGGATCGCCGAGGAGGCCCTGGTCAAGATCTTCGAGCCGTTCTTCACCACAAAGGAGGTGGGGCGCGGCACCGGCCTGGGCCTCAGCCAGGTCTACGGTTTCGCCAAGCAGTCGGGCGGCGACGTGGCGGTCGACAGCCAGCCAGGGCAGGGGGCGACCTTCACCCTGTTCCTGCCCAGGACGCGCGAGGTGATCGTCCCGGTCCGCCGCGTCCCGCCGCCGTCGCGCGCGCGCCACGAGGGCCGCGTCCTAGTCGTCGAGGACAACGCCGCGATCGGCGAGTTCGCCACCCAGCTGCTGCGCGACCTCGGCTACCAGACCGAATGGGCCGCCAACGCCGCCGAGGCGCTGGAGCGGCTCGAGGCCGGCGGCCATTTCGACGTGGTGTTCAGCGACGTGGTCATGCCGGGCCTGGGCGGCGTCGAGCTGGCCCGATTCGTCGAGCAGCGCTGGCCCGACCTGCCGGTGATCCTAACCAGCGGCTACAGCCACGTGCTGGCCACGGACGCGCGGCACGGCTTTCCGCTGCTGCACAAGCCCTATTCGGTGGAGGAGCTGTCGCACATCCTGCGGCAGGTGGCCGGACGGGCCGCGCGTCCCGCGCCCAGGATCGGCACGACGGGGTAGCGGAAGACCGCCGCGTCACGCCCGCCAGCGGTAGTGGCCGGCCGGCTTGTGGAGCTTGAAGATCCACAGCGCTTCCTCGCGGGCGCCGGCGCCGATGTTGTGCACTACGCGCACCCTCTCGGGACCCTGCACCACCACGCCGATGTGCGGCCGGCCGTTGCCGAACAGCCGCCAGGTCAGCACGTCGCCGGGCTCGGGATCGGCGAAGCCGTCGCCCGAGCGCGCGGCCTGGCTGGCGCGCAGCCGGGCGCCCTGACGGTCCAGATAGGTCTCCAGGTTCAGCACCCGGCGATGGTCGATGTTGGCGTCGGCGCTCTTCTGGCCCCACGCGCGCTTGGCCGGGTAGGCGGAAAAGGCGCGGCTCATGTCGGCATGGACGCGCTCCTGAAGGTCCACGTTCCAGGCGTCGCGGGCGGCCCGCACCAGCACGTCGGAGCATACGCCGGTGGATCGCAGCACGTCGCCCCGGGGGTAGCTGATCGCCCGGTAGCTGGGATCATAGTCCAGGGTCACGCCCACCTGCGTCCGCGCGGCCTGGGCCAGTTTCAGGCCGTCGCCGCGCGCGGCGGCGCCCAGCCAGGGAGCGGCGGCCAGCAGGCTCAGGGCTGTGCGGCGAGAGAGGTCGAGCATGTCGCCAAGCTCCGCCGTGATCGGGGCGAGTTTTGGGCGAACATCGATCTTCGCGATGTCAAATTTCATCCAGGAGGCGAGGGCCGGGGCCTTCGGCGGCCAGTTGGTCGCGCGGATTGCGCAGCGGGCAGATGGTGAGCGACAGGCAGCCGCAGCCGATACAGTCGTCCAGCTGGTCGCGCAGTTGGGTCAGGCGGCGGATGCGGGCGTCGAGATCCTCGCGCCAGGCCGCCGAAAGGTCGCGCCAGTTCTCCTGGCTGGGCGCGCGGTCGTCGGGCAGGGCGGCCAGGGCCGCCTTGATCTCGTTCAGCGGCATGCCGGTGCGCTGGGCGACCTTGATGATCGCCACCCGTCGCAGCATGCCGCGCGGATAGCGCCGCTGGTTGCCTTCGGTGCGCAGGCTGCGGATCAAGCCCTTGGCCTCGTAGAAGTGCAGGGCCGACACCGCCACGCCAGCCCGCTTGGCCAGTTCGCCGACGCTCAGGGTCTGGAAGGTGGAGGGGCAGGTGTCGGACATCGGTGCTTGACCTCAAGTTTGCTTGAGGTTTTACAGGAAGGGCTCCGCAACCGGCAACGCCCTTCCTGGAGCGCCTCTCATGACTTTCGCCGCCGCCACGACCGCCGTCGCAGCCGCCGCCATCTCCATGCCCGTCCGAGCGCGGATCGAGCGGCCCGAACCGGTGGTCAGCATCAGCGTCATCCGGCCCAGGGAGGGGCAGTACGAGGCGTTCCTCGAGCTGCAGCTAGCCCAGCACCATCGGCTGCGCGGCAAGGTGAAGGGCCTGCGCGGCGCGCGCCTGTTCCGCTCTGCTGAGGGGCTGGTGCTGATCTCGGTGTTCGACACCCAGGCGGACGCGGACGCCTTCCGCCAGGATCCGCGCTTCACCGATCACATGGCCCGCGTGCGGCCGCTGATCGAGAAGTCCGAGGCGGCGGTGTTTTCCGAGGCCTATGCGGTGGGGGCGATCTAGTCGTCTTGCGGCGACCCCCTCCGGCCCTCCGGGCCACCTCCCCCAGAGGGGAAGGATCTACGCCTTCAGATGCTCCCCCTCTGGGCGAGCTGTCGCGGCGCGACTGAGGGGGCCGCCGCGGGCGGCTGTCTAAGCAGCCGCTTCGGCGTTCGAGCGCACCCGCACGAAGCTGCCCGGGGCGTCCTCGAAGGCCTTCAGCGGGCCCTTGGACGGATCGCGGGCCGGGACCAGCTTTCCGGACTTGGCCTTCAGCCACTGCGCCCAGTGCGGCCACCACGAGCCGGGGTGCTCGACCGCGCCGGCGATCCAGCCGTCGACCGAGCCGGGCAGGTGCTCGTTGGTCCAGTGCTGGTACTTCCTGGCGTCGGGATGGTTGATCACACCGGCGATGTGTCCCGAGCCGGCCATGGTGAAGGTCACCGGCCCGCCGAAGGCCCGAGCGCCGCGATAGACGCTGCGATAGGGGGCGATGTGGTCGTCCTTCGACGACTGCACGTAGATCGGCGTCTTCACCTTCGACAGGTCCAGCACCTCGCCGCCCAGCGTCAGGCGGCCGTGGGTCAGGTTGTTGTCCTTGTAGAAGTTGCGCAGGTAGAACAGGTGCAGCGACTTGGGCATCCGCGTCTGGTCGGCGTTCCAGAACAGCAGGTCGAACGGACGCGGCTCCTTGCCCATCAGATAGTTGTTGATGAAGAACGACCAGATCAGGTCGTTGCCGCGCAGCGCGTTGAAGGTGTCGGCCATCGACTGGCTGGGCAGGAAGCCGCCCTGCTGGTCCATCCTGGCCTCGATCTCCTTCAGCCAGGCCTCGTCGGTGAACAGCAGCAGGTCGCCGGCCTCGGCGAAGTCCTGCTGGGCGGCGAAGAAGGTGGCCGAGTTGATGCGCTTGTCGCCCTTGGCGGCCATGTGGGCCAGGGCGCACGACAGCAGCGTGCCGCCGATGCAGTAGCCGACCGTGTTGACCCGATCGACGCCGCACTGGGTCATGACCTGCTGGCTGGCGTCGTAGATGCCTTCCAGCATGTAGTCTTCGAAGGTCTTGGCGGCCAGGCGGGTGTCGGGATTGACCCACGAGGCGACGAACACCGTGAAGCCCTGGCCGGTCAGCCAGCGGATCATCGAGTTCTCGGGCCGAAGGTCGAGGATGTAGAACTTGTTGATCCACGGCGGGAAGATCAGCAGCGGGATCTCGTGCTGCTGCTCGGTGGCCGGGTCGAACTGGATCAGCTGCAGGATGTCGTTCTGGTAGACCACCTTGCCTGGAGCGGTGGCGACGTTCTCGCCGACCTTGAACTTGGCCAGGTCGGTCTGGCTGATGGCCAGCTGGCCGCCGCCGCGCTCCAGGTCGGCGGCGAAGTTCTCCATGCCGCGCTTCAGGCTCTCGCCGTTGGTGTGCATCACCTCGCGCAGCGCCGCGGGGTTGGAGATCAGGAAGTTCGACGGCGAGAAGGCGTCGGTCAGCATCTTGGTGAAGAACTCGACGCGGCGCTTGGACTGCGGGTCGACGTTCTCGGCCTGGGCGACCAGGCCGTTCAGCCAGTTCGACGTCAGCAGGTAGGACTGCTTCATCATGTCGAACACGGGGTTGGACACCCAGTCGGGATCGGAGAAGCGCTTGTCGCCGTGGGCGGGGGCGACGACCGGCTTGGACTCCTCGCCGACGGCGCGGCGGGCGGCGGACTGCCACAACTCCATGTAGCCGCTGAAGAGGTCGGCCTGGGCGCGCAGCAGCCGGTCGGGCTGCGAAGCCAGGCTGCCGATCACCTCGTTGAGGGCCGGGGCGACGTGGAACGGGTCGGGCGACAGGGCCGCGGGCCGGTCGGCCTGGCGCAGGGCCGCCTCGGCGATGGCGCCCTGGGCGGTGACGGCCGCGCGGGCGAGGTTGGCCGAGAGGGCCTCCATCATCCGCCGCTGCTCCTCGGTGAGCAGAGAGGCGAAGTCGGGGCCCGCGCCGGCTTGTGCGGCCGATTCGGGCTTGGGGTCGGCTTCGGGCGGCGGAGGAGGGGGTTTTGGCGTGGCGGCGGCCGTCTTGCGCGGTGCGGAGGGCTTGCGGGGCTTCGCCGCTGTCTTGACGCCCTTGCCCGCGTCCTTGCCGTCGCTCTTGGCCATGCGCGTTCCTTCCGCCTGAATGTCGCTTATCGACCGCCGATTCTCGTTCGGCGCCTTCCGCTCGCCGCGATCATCGCATAAGACCTGAGACAAGATGAACGGCCAAACCGGTAAAATCGTACGTTTCGGCGCCTCGCTGGCGGTCCTCGCGACCGTGCTGTCGGCCTGCGCCTCGTCGCCGTTCACGCCGCCGCCGGTCGACGCCACCTCGCCGGTGGCCGCCGCCGCCGAAGCGGCCGGCAAGGAGCGGGGCAAGGTTCCGAGCCTGGCCGGCATTCCGGCCGTGCCGACCGATATTCCCAAGCCCGGCGAGTACAAGGCCCAGGTCCAGGCCGAGCAGGCCGCGGCCGCTCAGCTCCGTCGCGACACCGCGCCGGACACCTTCGCCCTGACCGACACCGAAGGCTTCGCCGCCCGCGCCCAGCGCGCCGCCCGCGTTCCGCCGTCGGAAATCCCGACCGTGGCCGATCGCGCCGAGACCGAAGCCTTCGCCAAGGCCGCTCGTGGCCGAGCTACCCCGCCTCCGTCCAAGCCCCAATAGGGCGACGGAGGCATAATTTTCCTTGAACTGGCTTGGCTATGCCCCGCTCGGGGTCTATCCATGCCCGACTTTTCGCTCCTGCAGCGCCAGAGGGCGCACGAGCCATCATGACCGCCGACTTTCACCGTATCCGTCGCCTGCCGCCTTACGTCTTCGAAGAGGTCAACCGCATCAAGGCTCGCCTGCGCGGCCAGGGCGTCGACATCATCGACTTCGGCATGGGCAACCCGGACATGCCCACGCCCAAGCACATCGTCGACAAGCTGATCGAGACCTCGCGCGATCCGCGGGCCGGCCGCTATTCGGCGTCGAAGGGCATTCCGGGCCTGCGCAAGGCCATGGCCGGCTACTACGAGCGCCGCTTCGGCGTGAAGCTGAACCCCGACACCGAGGTGATCTCGACCCTGGGCTCGAAGGAAGGCTTCGCCAATCTCGCCCAGGCCCTGACGGCGCCCGGCGACGTCATCATCTGCCCGAACCCGGCCTATCCGATCCACGCCTTCGGCTTCATCATGGCCGGCGGCGTCATCCGCCACGTGCCGGCGCTGAGCCCCGAGCAGTACCTGTCCAACATCAGCCGCGCGGTGAAGCACTCGGTGCCGCCGCCCAGCGTGCTGATCCTGTCCTATCCGTCGAACCCGACCGCCCAGACCGTCGACCTCGACTTCTACAAGGACGCCGTGGCGCTCGCGAAGAAGCACGACCTGCTGGTCATCAGCGACGTGGCCTACGGCGAGATCTATTTCGAGGACAACCCGCCGCCGTCGATCCTGCAGGTCGAGGGCGCCAAGGACATCGCCGTCGAGGTCAACTCGCTGTCGAAGACCTACGCCATGGCCGGCTGGCGCGTGGGCATGGTGGTCGGCAACGCCCGCATCTGCGCGGCCCTGGCCCGCGTGAAGTCCTATCTCGACTACGGCGCCTACACCCCGGTGCAGGTGGCCGCCGCCGCCGCGCTGAACGGTCCGCAGGACTGCGTCGAGGAAATCCGCGGCATCTATAAGGGCCGCCGCGACACCCTGGTCTCGTCGATGAAGCGCGCTGGCTGGGACATCCCCAACCCGCCGGCCTCGATGTTCGCCTGGGCGAAGATTCCGCCGCAGTTCGAGGCCGCCGGCTCGATGCTGTTCTCGCGTCTGCTGATCGAGGAGGCCGGCGTCGCCGTCGCCCCGGGCATCGGCTTTGGCGAATACGGCGAGGGCTATGTCCGCATCGGCCTCGTCGAGAACGAGCACCGCATCAAGCAGGCCGCGCGCAACGTGAAGAAGTTCATCGCCAACGCCGACCAGATCCTGGCCAAGGCTCACAACGGCTTCGAACAGGCCTGATCCCGAACGAACCTTCTCGTCCTCCGACAGGCTCGGGGGCGGGGAGTTCACCGTACGCCGACCAAACTGGCCCTCGGCCTTCGGACCATCGAAGGACGAGGGCGGCCCCGCCAGGGCCACCCGGACCACGAGGAACCGCACCATGACTCAGAAAACCTGGCGCGTCGGCGTCGCCGGCCTCGGAACCGTCGGCGGCGGCCTCCTGCAGTTCCTGGCCCAACGGCCGGACTTCGCGCCCGCCGGCGACCGCGCCGAGGTGGTCGCCGTCTCGGCCCGCTCGAAGTCGCGTCCGCGCACGGTCGACATTTCGGGCCTGGAATGGTTCGACGACCCGGTCGCTCTGGCCAGTTCGCCCAACGTCGACCTGTTCGTCGAACTGGTCGGCGGCAGCGACGGCCCGGCCAAGGCCGCCGTCGAGGCGGCCCTGAAGCTGGGCAAGCCCGTCGTCACCGCCAACAAGGCGCTGATCGCCGAGCACGGCGCCGAACTGGCCGCCCTGGCCGAGGCCAACGACGTTCCGCTGCTGTTCGAAGCCGCCGTCATGGGCGGCACGCCGGCGGTCAAGATGCTGCGCGAGGCCATGGTCGGCGACGACGTCGTCTCGGTGGCCGGCATCCTCAACGGTACCTGCAACTACATCCTCTCCGAAATGGAGAAGACCGGCCGCGACTTCGGCGACGTGCTGCGCGAAGCCCAGGCCCTGGGCTACGCCGAGGCCGATCCGACCATGGACGTCGGCGGTTTCGACGCCGGACACAAGATCACCATCCTGGCCGCCCTGGCCTTCGGCTGCGCGCCCAACTACGAGGCCGCCGAGATCGAGGGCATCAGCGAGGTCGAGCTTCTCGACATCAAGCTGGCCAAGGACCTTGGCTACCGCATCAAGCTGATCGCTGGCACGTCCAAGACCGACGACGGCGTGGCCGTTAAGGTCCATCCGACCCTGATCCCGCTGGAGCACCCTCTGGCCCAGGCCGGCGGCGCTCTCAACGCGCTGTTCATCGAGGGCACGCGGATCGGCCGCATCTTCATCCAGGGCCCGGGCGCGGGCGCGGGTCCGACCGCCGCGGCCGTCGCCGCCGACATCGCCGACGTGATGACCAAGGCCGCGCGCCCGGTGTTCCAGGCTCCGGCCGGCGCGCTGAAGCCGTTCGTCGTCGTCGATCCGGCCAGGTCGGTGGGCAAGGCCTACCTGCGGGTCATGGTCCGCGACGTGCCCGGCGCCATCGCCGCGATCTCCGAAACCCTGGCCGAATGCGGCGTTTCGATCGACGCCTTCCTGCAGAAGCCCGTGGAAGGGGCGGGCGGCGTGCCGATCGTGCTCGTCACTCATGCGACTCCGGAATCCAAGCTGCTCGACGCGATTAGCCGCATCGAAAAGCTGCAGGCCGTGCTAGAGCGTCCCCGTCTTCTGCGCGTCGCGCGCAACTAGAGATCACCGAATAGAGTGGTCCAGGTGTTGAAGACATTGGGAAATTAGCCTCGCCACGGGCTGGGAGACACTGATGAGTTCCAACACCCTGGACCGTTCTCTGGTCCTGGATGCGGTCCGGGTGACCGAAGCCGCCGCCATCGCGTCTTGGACCATGGTGGGCCGGGGTGACGAGATGGCCGCCGACCAGGCGGCCGTCGACGCCATGCGCAACGCGCTGAACGACCTTTCCATCGACGGCGAGATCGTCATCGGCGAGGGCGAGCGCGACGAGGCGCCGATGCTCTACATCGGCGAGAAGGTGGGCCGTGGCGGCCCGACCGTCGACATCGCCCTGGACCCGCTGGAAGGCACCACCCTGACCGCCAAGGCCATGCCCAACGCGCTGGCCGTCATGGCCTGGGCGCCCAAGGGCACGCTGCTAAACGCTCCCGACACCTACATGGACAAGATCGCCTGCGGGCCGGGCTATCCCGCCGGGGTGATCGACCTCGACAAGTCGCCGGCCGACAACGTCAAGGCGCTGGCCGCCGCCAAGGGCGTCGAGCCCTCGCAGATCACCGTCTGCGTGCTGGACCGTCCGCGCCACGCCGAGATCATCGCCTCGGTCCGCTCGGTGGGCGCGCGCGTCAACCTGATCACCGACGGCGACGTCGCCGGCGTGATCAACACCGCCGATCCGGCCACCGGCATCGACCTCTATCTCGGTTCCGGCGGCGCGCCCGAAGGGGTGTTGGCCTGTGCGGCGCTGAAGTGCGTGGGCGGCCAGTTCCAGGGCCGTCTCGTGTTCCGCAACGCCGACGAGCGCGCCCGCGCCGCGCGCTGGGGCGTCACCGAGTTCGACAAGAAGTACGACCTGCACGAGATCGTGCGGGCCGACGCCATCTTCGCCGCCACCGGCGTCACCTCCGGCGCCCTGCTGGACGGGGTGGGGTTCAAGGACGGCTTCGTCCACACCCACAGCCTGGTGATGAATTCCTCGACCGGGGCCGTGCGCGAAGTGCGCATGAAGCGCCGGGTCTAGGCTATCTCGGGCCGGTTTCGACAGCCGGCCCGGTCCCGCTCGTAATATTGTCGTACTAATCTGCGAGTCGCTCGCGCCGCGGCGATCATCGCCGCCTGTCCAGTCCGAGGCTCTGTTACCATGACCGCCCTGATCGATCTCGCCAGCCATCTCGCCGGCGATCCCTCCAGCCCCGCGGTCAAGACCGTCGTCACCGAAATCGCCGCCGCCTGCGCCCGCATAAGCCGCGTGGTGGCCGGCGGCGCCATCCTGGGCAATCTCGGCGCGGCCGGGATCACCAACGTCCAGGACGAGGAGCAGAAGAAGCTCGACATCCTGACCAACGACCTGCTGAGCGACGCCCTCAAGGCCTGCGAACCGGTCGCCGGCATCGCCTCGGAAGAGCTCGAGCACGTCGAGACCACCGGTCGCCATGGCGGCTATCTAGTCACCTTCGATCCGCTCGACGGCTCCAGCAACATCGACGTCAACGTCTCGGTCGGCACCATCTTCTCGATCCTGCCCGCGCCCGAAGGCCGCGAGCCGACCGAAGCCGACTTCCTGCAGCCGGGGCGTCACCAGGTCGGCGCCGGCTACGCCGTCTACGGCCCGCAGACCATGCTGGTGCTGACCCTGACGTCGGGCGTGGTCGGCTTCACGCTGTCGGCCGACGACCGCTGGCTGCTGACCCATGCGAAGTCGACCATCCCGGCCGACACCGCCGAGTTCGCGATCAACATGTCGAACCAGCGCCACTGGGCCGCGCCGATCCGCCGCTATGTCGACGGCTGCCTGCAGGGCAAGGAAGGCCCGCGCGCCAAGAACTTCAACATGCGCTGGGTGGCCTCGATGGTCGCCGACGTCCACCGCATCCTGATGCGCGGGGGGATCTTCATGTATCCTTGGGACGCCCGCGAGCCCACCAAGCCGGGCAAGCTGCGCCTGATGTACGAGGCCAACCCGATGGCCCTGATCGTCGAGCGGGCCGGCGGCAAGGCCACCGACGGCGTCACGCCTATCCTCGACCTGGCGCCCAGCAAGCTGCACCAGCGCGTGCCGGTGGTGCTGGGTTCGGCCAACGAGGTCGACGAAGTGGCCCGGGAAACGGTCGCCGGGTGACGGTTCGCGCCCTCTCCGTCGGGGGAGGGCGCTTCCATCGTCAGCGGGCGGGCGCCGCCTTCGAGCGCAGGGCGGCCGCGGTCGCCAGGATCGAGCCGATCAGCGCCAGTTCGCCGGCGTTGCCGAGCCAGAACACACCGCTGGCGGCGCTGCCGAACATCGCCAGGGCGCCCAGGCACAGCCAGGGCACGCCCGCGCGCCGCCACAGCAGCACGCCGACGCCGATCAGCACCAGGACCGTCACGATCGACGGGACGGGCGGGCTGGCCGCCGCGTGGGCGTAGCGCAGCGTGCCGCCGTATTCCTTGAGCACCAGATCCAGGCCGAGGATCTCGGTATAGGCGCCGAGCGCCACGAGCAGGGCGGTCAGGATCCACATCCAGGCCCGAAGGCGCAGCTTCGCGATCCAGAAGACGATCGGAATCAGCAGCGGCGTGAGAAGGCCGTGCGCCACGTAGCGCGGCACCGAAAGGGCGAACAGCAGGTCGCCGCCGCCGATCAGGGCTCCGGCGGCGACGATGGCGTTGTCCCAGCACAGCGCCAGGATGATGACGGTCAGCGGCCAGAGGCGGAGAGAGCCGGCGAAGACGCTGGCGGCCAGCATTCCCGCCGCCATCAGCCAGAACACGAGAGTGATCACGAGGGGGCTCCGTCCGATTCGCTGTCTCTACGAGGGGCCGAAACTAGAGCGCCCGCGAGCGTTGGCGCGCCTGGCGAACGAAGTCGCCGCCACACGATCAGGCTCCAGGCGGGTTTGGGCGCGCTCACGTCCGCTTTAGCCGCAGCGGCGTGTCATGGATCGAATCCCGCAAAGCGGATAGGGTCCCCCAATGCCCCAAGACGCTGATTTCAGGCTGGTTTAGCCCATGGCCGCCGACGGTCATGCCGTTCCCGCCGCCGCCGAGGCCTTCCTTGGCGTCGAGCGCTCGCTGTCGGGCCGCGCCTGGCGCGAGCGTCCCGCCGACGCCGCGGTCTCCCGTGACATCGCCCGCCTGCACGGCCTGTCCGAGCCGCTGGCTCGCGCCCTGGCGGCGCGGGGAATCACTCTGGACGGCGCGCGCGACTACCTGCAGCCGACCCTGAAGTCGCTGTTTCCCGATCCTTCCAGCTTCACCGACATGGACCGGGCCGCCGAGATCCTGGTCGACGCCCTGGAGCAGGGGCGGCCCACCATGGTGTTCGCCGACTACGACGTCGACGGCGCCACCAGCGCCGCCCAGCTGGTCCGCTGGTTCCGGCACATGGGCGTCGAGCTGCCGATCTACATTCCCGACCGCCTGAAGGAGGGCTACGGGCCAAGTCCGGCGGCCTTCAAGACCATCCGCGACACGGGCGCGGAACTGGTCGTCACGCTGGACTGCGGCGCGGCCGCCTACGACGCCATCGCCAGCGCCGCCACGATCGGGCTGGAGGTGGTGGTCATCGACCACCACCTGATGCGCGAGGACCCGCCGGCCGCCGCGGCCGTAGTCAATCCCAACCGGCCGGGCTGCCAGAGCGGGCAGGGCGTGCTGGCCGCCGCCGGCGTGACCTTCGTCCTCCTGGTCGCCCTCAATCGCGAGGCGCGAAAGCGCGGCCTGTTCGGGGAGGGGCGGCCCGAGCCTGACCTGCGCCAGTGGCTGGACCTGACGGCCCTGGGCGAGGTCTGCGACGTCACCCAGCTGGTGGGCTTCAATCGTTCGCTGACGGCCACCGGCCTGCGGGTGATGTCGAGCTGGGCCAATCCCGGTCTCAAGGCCCTGCTGGAGGTCGCCAAGGGGCAGGGGGCGGCCAGCGTCTTCCATGCCGGCTTCATCCTGGGCCCCCGAATCAACGCCGGCGGCCGCATCGGCCGCTCGGATCTCGGGGCGCGGCTGCTCTCGACCGACGATCCGATCGAGGCGCGGGCGCTGGCCGAGGAGCTCGACGCCCTCAACACCGAGCGCAAGGCCGTCGAGGCCGCCGTGGTCGAGGAGGCCGTGGCGATTCTCGAACGCAGCAGCAATTTCGATCCCAACGCGCCGGTCATCGTCGTGGCGGGCGACGACTGGCACCCCGGCGTCGTCGGCATCGTCGCCAGTCGCCTGCGCGAGCGCTATCGCAAGCCGACGCTCGTCATCGGCATCGACCGGGCGGCGGGAATCGCCAAGGGCTCGGGGCGTTCGCAGCCCGGCGTGAACCTGGGGCGGGCGGTGCAGGCGGCCTTCGAGGCCGGCATCCTGATGGCCGGCGGCGGGCACGCCATGGCCGCGGGCCTGACCGTGCGGCCCGATTCGATTCCCGAGCTGCGCGCCTTCCTGGAGGAGGCCCTGGCCGGCGAGATGGAGGCCGTCGGCGCCGAGTCGGTCGAGGTCGACGCCCTGGTGCAGCCCAGGGCCGCCAATCGCGGCCTCTGGACCGAGTTCCAGCAGATGGCGCCGTTCGGTCCCGGCAATGTCGAGCCGACCTTCGCGCTGGCCAGCGTGCGGCCCGAACGGGTTATGGCCCTGCGCGGCGGCCACGTGCGAGTCGACCTCGTCGGCCCCTCTGGCGATCGCATCAAGGCCGTTTCCTGGCGCTCGGCCGAGACCGATCTTGGCCGCCGGCTGCTGGCGGGCGGCGGCGCGCTGCATGTCGTGGGACGCCTGAAACCCGACGATTACATGGGCCGCGAAGGGGTCCAGCTCGAGATCGAGGACGCCGCCGACCCGCGCATGTGGACGGAATAAAAAAATCGCATCTGACCGCTTGCGCTCTCCGGGGAGCCTTTGTATATCCCCGGCTCCTCGCGGCGACGCGGTCCCTTCGTCTATCGGTTAGGACGCCAGATTTTCAATCTGGAGAGAGGGGTTCGACTCCCCTAGGGACTGCCAGTCGCGAGGCGTCTACTTTGAACTACTGCGGATTACCTTGCTTCTACGAAGCTTAGTGGTCCCTTCGTCTATCGGTTAGGACGCCAGATTTTCAATCTGGAGAGAGGGGTTCGACTCCCCTAGGGACTGCCAACCGCAGAGTTCAGAGTTTCCCATACGACACAGAAGGCGCGACTAAACGTCGCGCCTTTCGTATTGCGCGCTCTCCGCATCATTTGGCCATTGACGGCCATCCCTCCCCGAGAACAGTGTTATTCTTGTGGTGCTCGCTCCTTTGGGCTGTTTGGGCGAGCCAGAGGGGCGGAATGTCTGGTTACGACTTGGATGCATCGGGCGCGCACGAAGACCTCGTGCGCATCAGCGGCCGCGTGAAATGGTTCGACGTCGGCAAGGGCTACGGCTTCATCGTTCCCGACGATCCCGGCCAGACCGGCCTGAAGGACGTCCTGCTTCACGTCACCTCCCTGCGCAACTGCGGCCGCGAGTCGGCGCTCGAGGGCTCGGCCATCGTCTGTGACGTGGTCAAGCGGCCCAAGGGCTGGCAGGTCAGCGAGGTCGTCGACCTGGACGAGACCTCGGCCCCGTCGCCGCTGGAGCGTCCGCGTCGCACCTTCGACGATGCCGCGCCCCGGCGCGACGGGCCTCGCGGCTTCGGCGGCGCGGCGCGCCAGTCCCTGGAGCCGGCCGGTCCGCCGGAGCGGGCCAAGGTCAAGTGGTTCAACCGCACCAAGGGCTACGGCTTCGTCGTTCGCGACGAGGCGCCGGGCGACATCTTCGTGCACATCGAGACCCTGCGCCGCGGCGGGCTGGAAGACCTCCAGCCGGGCGACGACGTGATGGTCCGGTTCGCCCAAGGGCCCAAGGGCCTGGTCGTGGCCGAGATCACCGCCGCCTGAGGCGGCTTTTCCGGCCGCCGAGGGGCGGGTAGGGTGCTCGCTGGTTCCATGGTTCTGGCGAGGCGCTCTTGGCCCTTCTAGGCGATCCGCGGCGGCGCGACGCGCTACGGCTTCTGGCGGGCGTCGTGCCGGCCCTCGGCGTCGCGGATGCGGCTTTCGCGGCCGGTCCGCGTCTAGAGCCTCTGGAGCTGGTCACCAGTCGGGGCGTGGCCCGGTTCCAGGTCGAGATCGCCGCCACCGAAGCCGAGCAGCGCAAGGGGCTGATGTTCCGCAAGGCGCTGGCGCCCGACCGCGGCATGCTGTTCGTCTACAGGAAGCCGCAGCGGGCGGCGTTCTGGATGAAGAACACCCTGATCCCGCTCGACATCCTCTACATCGGTCCCGACGGCAGGATCCTGTCCATGGTCCGCAACGCCCGTCCGCACGACGAGACGCCGCTGCCGTCCGGCGGCCCGGTCCTCGGCGTGCTGGAGATCGCCGGCGGCCGGGCGGGGCAACTGGGCGTGCTTCCCGGCGACCGCGTGCGCCACAGGATCTTCCCCAAGGGCTGAGGCGCGTCGAAAATCCCGCCCGCGCAGGCTTGCGTTTCGACCCCAAAGCCGAGTAGGAGCAAGCCCTTGCTGGTGTCCGGAGCGTAGCGCAGCCTGGTAGCGCATCTGTTTTGGGAGCAGAGGGTCGCAGGTTCAAATCCTGCCGCTCCGACCACCTGGCAAAGCCGTTTGGAGAGGCCCATGCTCGCCCGCATCTATCGTCCCGCCAAGAACGCCATGCAGTCGGGCAAGGCCAAGACCAAGGACTGGGTGCTGGAATTCGAACCGGCCTCGGCCCGCAAGCCCGACCCGCTGATGGGCTGGACCCAGTCGAGCGACATGAACGGCCAGGTCCGTCTGACCTTCGAAACCCGCGACGAGGCCATCGCCTACGCCCAGCGGCACGAGATTTCGTTCCAGCTTTTCGAGCCGAAGGTTCCCAAGCGGATCATCAAGGCCTACGCCGACAACTTCGCGACCAACCGCAAGCAGCCCTGGACCCACTAGGTCCGGAACGCTGGGCCGGCGAGCGCGCGCCCTTAGCTCAGTTGGATAGAGCATTCGCCTTCTAAGCGAACGGTCGCAGGTTCGAATCCTGCAGGGCGCGCCATCGGCTTGGTGGCGAAGGTTTCCCGATAAAATCAAGCCCTTGTAGCTTGCGAGCCTGGTGCCTGTCTGGAGCCTGGGACAAGGGTCTTGGGCAACTATCCGATTTATTGAATATCGTTGGTTCCTCATTCATCAGGGTGGGGGAGGCTATCTGCACCTACCCACGGTCGCGCAGATCCGGGACGAGGGGCTCGCGCAGTTGGCCGACGCCCACGCCACGATCCGGCGCCGGATGCCCCTCGACACGGAAACTTTGCAGGCGATCTGTTTGGAGTGCGGGGCGGCGGACGACCTTACGGTGACGCCGAGCCAAGGCGTTCAGTGGCAGCCTCGGCAGACCGCCTTGCCCTGCGCGCATCCAGGCCGCGGAGAGACCTCCTATCTCTGGACCGTCGATGTCGTACCAGTGCAGCCCTGGACGTGCCGCGTCTGCCTTCAGACAGATCTGATCGTTCTGGGGATCAGGTCTTCCGTGCCGGAGGGCTTGTTGTCGACTCGAGCGCGGACAGTCGCAGGGGAAAATACGGCGGCGGCCCTGGCGTGCGCGTGATCAGGAGTTGGGTGAAGCCCAGCCTTTCGGACGCGTGCCTTGGGCGGAGGGCGCGAAGGCGGCGAAACCGGGGGTCTGATCGCGCGCAGAGGCAGACGTTCGGCCTGGAGGAGGCCGGAGATCCGCGCGAAAGGCGGATCTCCGGTTGCGGTCAGAACTTCCAGTTCAGCCCGATGAGACCGGCCTGGCGGCCGCCGTCGCCGAACTCGCCGGCATAGCTGGCCGAAACGGTCAGCCCCTTGCGCAGGTCGTAGGCGAGGCCGGCGCCACCGGTGACGAGGGTGTCGCCCCGGCGCAGACCCGTCACGGTGATCGGCGTCGCCAGCCCGGCCAGCGTGGCCGAGGCCGAGCCCTCGCCGCCGCTCACCATCGACCGCAAGCCCAGCGAGGCGAACGGATGCAGGCGGGCGCCGGCGTCCTGGCCGCCGATCAGCTCCACCTGGCCGTCGACGAACCAGGTCGATTCCTTGCGGGCCTGGACCGTCAGGGCGAAGGCGCCGCCGCCTTGCTCGGTGACGGCGTCGCGGCTGGTCCGCACGTAGCTGGCGCCGATGCGCGGCTGGACGACCCAGTCGGCGTTGAGCTTGGCGCTATAGGCCAGGTTCACGTCGGCGACCCAGCTCTTCAGCTCGTAGGCGCTCGACGCCGAGGCGCCGGCGGGCGCCACGCGGCGCGTATCGGCGTCGGCGGCGTCGTGGGCGGCCATGGCCGTCAGTTGCAGGCTGCCCAGGCGCACCTGGCCCTGCGCGCCGACCACGAAGCTGTCGGCGCTGGTGCGGGCGTCCAGGTCGCGGACGCGTTGGCGACCGTCGAGATAGCCGACGAACACGCCGGCCCAGGCCTGCTGCACGCCGTAGCCGACGCCCAGCAGACCGCCGGAGGTTTCGATGCGGCCGCTGGACACGCCGACCGCCGCGTCGCCGTCGAGCTTGCGGTTGCTGGTGATGGCCTGGCCGAAGCCGAACATGCCCGGCGTGGTCGGCGCGAACCGGCTCTGGACGCGCGAGGCGTCCACCACGGTCAGCCCGTTCTCGACCGCCAGCTGGGTCGCCGAGGCGTAGGCTTCGGGCGTCAGCCGCGCCAGGGCGCGCGGATCGCTCTTGTTGGTGGTGGCGTCCGCGAGGGACGACATGGCCTCCGAAAGCGACGCGCCGACCTTGTCCTCGATCAGCGCGGTGTTCAGCTGGCCGACCAGGGTGGTGATCTGCGAACTGAAGGCCGCGTCGGTCGAGAACAGGCCGACGGCCTGCAGGCGGTTGGCCGATTGCCCCAGATGCATGTTCAGGCCCTGGATGCCGTCGACCGTGGAGAAGGCACCCTCGATGCCGCCGTTGGCGACGATCAGGTCGATACGGCGACCCGGTGTCAGCGTCGAGGCGCCGACCAGCTTGAGGGTGGAGCCCTGGGCGATAGTCACCTTGCCCGAGACCGCCAGCTTGTCGGCCACGGCGGGCGTGATCTCGAACAGCGCCGTCGAGCCCGAAGCGAGCGCTACGTTGCCAGTCACGGTCATCGTCCCGGGCGAGGCGCCGGGGCTCAGCGTGCCGGACACGGCGATGTCGCCGGTCACCGCGCCCGCCGAACCGAAGGTCGCGCCTCGGCCGACCGAGATGCGGGCGGCCGAAAGGCGGGATCCGGCGAGGCCGATCAGGCGGCCGTTCTGGACCTCGACGCTGTCGAAGCCGTAGTCGCCCGACATGCTGATCACGCCGGACTGCACACTGAGGGTCTCGAAGCCCTCGAAGCGCGCTCCGCCAAGGGCGATCGGCGCGGTGTCAACGCCGCCGAGCGCCAGTTCCAGGCGGTCGCGGCCGCCGCCGCCCACGGCCGACCCCGTGAAGGCCGCGCCGGTGGTCAAGCGCAGGACGTCGTCGCCGCCGCCCAGGTCGAGCGCGCCGGAGAACGCGCCGGCCAGGTTCACGGTGTTGGCGTCGCCGCTCAGGGTGAGGGCGCCGGCGTCCAGCGTCGCGCCGGCCGCCAGGGTGAAGTCCTTGCTGTTGGTGATCAGGCGCTCGAACTTGGCCGCGCCGCCGGTGAAGCTCAGCGCGCCCGTGCCGGTGACCTGCAGGGTCTCGAACTGCTGGAGTTGGTCGCCGCGCAGCGACAAGTCCGACGTCAGGTCGATGGCCACCCGGTCGTTGCCGGCGCCGCCCAGGACCGTGCCCAGAAGCTGGCCGCCGGCCGCCATCTGAAACACGTCGTCGCCCGCGCCCAGGTCGACGACGCCGTTCAGCACGCCGCCGGAGAGGATCGACAGCGTCTGGCCGCCGTCGCCGCTGAAGCGCGTGGCGTCGTCCGCCGCGCCCAGGGTTCCGGACACGGCCAGCTGGCCGCCGTCCAGGGCGATGGTCTCGAAGCCGGTCAGCGACCCGGCAAGGGTCACGGGACCCGTGGTGGTGAAGCGGATGGCGTCCGAGCCCGCGCCGCCCGCATAAGCGCCGCCAAGTGCGGCGAACTCCAGTTGCAGGCTGTCGTCGCCGGCGCCCAGGTCGACCACGGCGATATCGGCGTCCAGCCTGACGGCCTCGCTGTCGGCCCCGCCGGTAAGGCGGCCGACGGTGCGTCCGCCCGAGGTCAGCTGGAGGTTGGATCCGGCCAGGCTGATGGAATCCCAGTTCTGGTCGAGGGTGAGGGTCAGGTTGCCGGCCCCGGTGACGCCCAGATGTTCGAAGCCGGTTCGGCTATGGATGCCCGAGCGGTCGCCGGCCAGTTCGACGATATAGGTGTCCGAGCCCGCGCCGCCGTTGATCGTGCCGGCGACGGTGGATCCCCAGCCTTCGGTGAAGCTGTCATCGCCCGCGCCCAGCTGGACCGAGCCGCCGATCGAACCGCGGTTCACCACGCTGTCGACGCCGTCGCCCAGCGAGACCCCGCCGGAGATCGAGCCTTCGACCCGCAGGTGTTCAGAGCCCGCGCCGCCGCTGAAGGTGAGGGCGCCGGTGGTGCTCACGCGATCGCCGGCCAGCACGACCGCCGAGCCGTTTTCCAGCACGATGGGGCCGGTTCCGAACGCGCCGACGTAGTTGATGCTGCCGCCGCCGATCTGCTTGAAGCTCTCGAAGTTGATGAACTGCGAGGTCGAGATCGTGCCGCCGCCGGTGGAGTCGATGACCAGGGTGTCGAGGCCGAAGCCGCCGTCCACCGTGCCGTTCATCTTGCCGCCGACCCACTGGACGAAGGTGTCGTTGCCGTCGCCCAGGTTCACCGCGCCGTTGATGGTTCCGTAGTTCTCGATCCGGTCTTCGCCCCAGCGCAGGTCGATGTCGCCGTTGATGACGCCGTCGTTGCGGATGGTCGTGGTCGCGTAGCCGCCGACGACGATGGCCCTGCCGCCGGCGCTGGTGATCTCGCCGCCGGCCGCGTTGGTCACGGTCAGGGTCGAGCCGGTATCGGCGCGGATCGCGTCGGCGCCGGTGCTCTTGACGACGCCGCTGTTGGTCAGCGCGAACGGCCCCAGGCCGTAGGGATAGTCGTAGGTCATGTGAACGGCGACGCCGGCGGTGACGATGCTGCCGCTGTTGTCGATCGTCGAGGCGTTCTTCACGCCGACCGCCGCCGCGCCGCCGCTGATCTGCGAGATCGCGCCGGTGTTGGTGAAGGTCTTGGCGCCGTTCACGCCGACGGCGCCGCTGAGCGAGATCGTGCCGGAATTGATCACCGAGGCGCCGCCGAGGATGGCGTTTACCGTGTAGAACGAGGAGTTCGCGCCGCTGACCGAGATCTTCCCGGTGTTTTCGAAGGTCGCCTGGTCATGCAGGCCGATGGCGTTGTTCGTGGTGCCCGAGGACGGCCAGCCGCCCGATTGGGTGTAGGTCAGCGCGCCGCGGCTGATGATCGACATCGGCGCGGTCGTCGTGTCGCTGGGCTGGCCGTAGTCGCCGTAGAGGGCGATGAGGTTGGTCCAGTTGGTGGTGATGTCGGCCGTCAGGTCGAGCGAGCCTTGCCCGGTGACATTGAGCGTCGTTTTCAGCACGGGTACGACGCTCACCTTGGCCTGCGCGTTGTTCTGCAGCACCAGGCCCAGCCCTTCGAAGCCGGTGGGCAGGTCGATAGTCGTGGTCGTGTCCGCGCCGATGCGCAGCACCAGGCGGTCCGTGCCGGCGCCGGCGTCGACCCGGCCGGTCACGCCCAGGAAGCGGCCGTCGACGTAGCGGGTCAGGTCGGTGACGAAGACGTCGTCGCCTTCGCTGAGCAGCAGGTTGCCGTTCAGCGTGCCGCCGTTGTCGGTGTAGGCGTCTCGCGACGGGTAGAGCGTCGGGGTCTGCGTGAAGTCGATGTCGCCGTTGATCACGCCCGCGTTCGCGACACGATTGCCGCTCAGCGAATTGATGCTCGTCTTGATGGCGACCGGACCGGTGATGACGCCGCCAGCGAGATTCTCGACGAACGACTGCGACACCAGCACGGCGGGGCCGTTGGTCGCGGTGATCGTGCCGCTGTTGCTGACGGTCGTGCCGCTCGCGCTGACGCCTTCCTCGACGCCGGTGACCGTCCCGGTGTTGACGAAGCCGCCGCCGGGATAGCTGAAGCTGGATTGCGCGACGCCGGTCGTGCGCGAGCGGATCACGCCGTTGTTGCGGAACAGGCCGGACGAGGACACGCCCAGTCCGTCGGCGTCGACGAGGCCGTTGTTGACGAACGCGGTCACTTCGCCGTTCCGAAGCGCCAGGCCGTTGCCGCCGTTGGTGGCGAAGACGTCGCCGTTGTTGGTGAAGGCGATCGGGCCGTCGGCGATGAGGGCGTAGTCGTTGGCCAAGCCAAAGCCGGGCGAGGAATGGTCGCGGACGAAGTTGATGTCGCCGTTGTTGACGAAGTCGATCTTGGCGTAGCTGTTGAAGGGCGTCTTGAGGCTGAGCCCCTGGTTCGTGGAGGCGAAGTTGGTGTTGGACACCACCTTGCCCGCGCCCACGAAGGTCAGGTTGTTGAGCGAGCCGGTCTCGAACGTCGCGGTCGCGTTGGCGCCGAGGCGGATCTGCAGGCTCTGGAAGTTAGTGGGCAGCACGACGCGTCCCTCCAGGCCGTCGAGCACCGCGTCCTGCGTCAGGTCCATCATCAGGACGTTGTTGCCGCCGCCGCCGTCGATGCGCCCGGTGACGCCCAGGATGGCGCCTGTCGCCAGGTCGATCTTGGTGATCAGGGTGTCGTCGCTGGATCCCAGCAGGACGTCGCCCTGGATCGTTCCGCCGACGTTGTCGAACTGGTTGCTGTAGCCTGAACCGTAGCCCGCGCCGGAACTCACGACGGAGCCGATGATGGTACCCCGGTTCTTCATCGTCAGCGAGTAGTTGCTCGCCTGGATGGCGATGGGGCCCGCCGACGAGATCACGCCGCCCGCTTCGTTCTGGATCGCCAGGTAATAGGCCGAGCTGATCGCCGGACCCGCGCCCAGATTGGTGATCTGGCCGGTGTTGACGATCGAGCCGCCGGTGAACTCCAGGGCGATGGTCGCGGCCGTGCCGTTCGAGCGCATCAGGCCGCTGTTGTCGATCGGGCCGGCGTAGGGGCGGGCGTTGGTCGGGCCGCTGCGGTAGGCGCTGCCCGAACCGCCGTCGATCGTGCCGGCGTTGATCAGGTTGCCGACCGCCGCGTCGATGCCGCCGATGAAGGCGCCCTGGCGGTTCCGCACCGTGCTGAAGCCGGCATAGTCACCGGCCAGCAGGGCCGGGCCGGAGGTCGAGGTGATCTGGCCGCTGTTGTCCAGCGACACCGTGGCGGTGGACCAGAAGCTGGAGCCCTGCGCCTTGATCGCGGTGGCGCCGGTGATCTCGCCCGCAGCCCCGACCCTGATGTCGAGGGTGACGTAGTTGGAGTTCGACGAGGGCAGGGAGCTGGCGACCACGCCGACGCCGGCGCCGCCGTCGATGCGGCCGTCGACGTTCAGCGTCTGGCTGACGCTATAGAGCGAAGTCGCCTCGATCGTCGCGAGAAAGGCCGCGTCGTCGCCGGCGCCCGGCGTCAGGAGCGCGCCCGACTGGATGTTGGCCGTGACCGAGCGCGAGACCGTCAGGCCGTCGCTGCTGACGCCCGAACAGACGATCGGTCCGGTGCTGTAGAGGGGCAATGGATCCGGCAGGCAGGCCGCGGCGGCCGCGCCGCCCATTCCCATCGTCAACGCGATGACGCTGCAACCCAACAGACGCTTGCGCTTCGATCGCGCGAAACCAACCGACTCTACCACTGGAACAAAGCCCCCAAAACACACTCTACGTACGCGGGTTCTGTAGCTGTGCTGTAACATCACGTCGAGTGGGCAGCTTGGCTGATACCCGACATGCGGTTTGGGCGCCGTAAGGCGCCAAGCTTCTGCGCCCTGCCACCGAAGGTGGAATGGGTTCGAATTGTCTAGTATCGAGGCTTGAGCACGTCTTCCCGGGGAACGAACCTGTCAGCGGCCATCGACTTTACCTATCGCTACGCCGCCCCCTCGCGGGTGGAGCCCAGTGGGCGAGGGGGGGCGCAGCTGTCGCTGGCGACCTGCAGCGCCGATCACGCCCAGCCCTATTTCTTCGATGGCCGCATGCGCCATCCGCGCATGGTCGGCGAGATGCTGCATGTGCTGAGCGACGTCGTCCGGACGCACTTTTTCCTGCCGCGTCCGGCCCTGCTCGATCCGGTGCTGACCAGCAACGAGGATATCCTGCGGCTCGAGGGCTTCAGCGGTTGCTGCGGTGTATATGCACGCGTCGACCTGCCGTCCTCGGCCTTCGACGGCGAGCGCCAGGGCCGGGGAACCACCAATGTCGATTTCAACGTCGACATGCGCAACGCCTTGCTGCGCCTGCGTGACGACGAGGACGTCGCCTTCGCCGTCGGCGCCGAGGAGGTGGTGCTCAGCCGCGGCGCCGATCGCACCGTCGAAAAGAAGGTCAAGTTGCCCCTTCGCTGGATCAAGGGGTTCAGTGAGGTGCAGGCCTACCAGCCCAGGCTGGAGTTGAAGATGGAGGTAAGCGCCGCCGAGGCGCTGCGTTTCGTCCGGACCCTGCCGCAGGCCTCGCGACCGAAGATGCCCAGCTACGCGGCGTCGGTCGGGCGGTCGATACGGCTCAGCCAGCGGCCCCAGAAGGGCGCGGTCCCGATCCTGGGAACCCATCGGGTGAAGGTCGTCGAGCCCCTGCTGCTGCGCGCCCAGAGCCTGAAGGTTTGGGCCGACGACAGCAGCGGCGCCAGCGCCTGGGAGGTCTGCTACCCCCAAGGCAGCTTCTTCCTGATGATCAGCCCCGAGGTCTATCGGGGTTTCTCGGGTGAAGGGCAGGTGCTGTCCGCCCTGGCCAGGCCGCCATCGGAGCTGGTGATCGCCAAGGTGCGCGCCAGCCTGAAGTGGCAGTCGCAGCTGGATACCGGCTTGTTGGCGCCGGCGCTCGGGCTGGACGTCGACGAGGTGACCGGGGCGCTGGCCGTGCTGGGCGCGCGCGGACTGGCGGGTTTCGACGCCAATGCGCGCCAGTATTTCCACCGTGAGCTGCCGTTCGACCTGGCCAAGGTCGAGGAGATGCAGCCGAGGCTTGGGGCCGCCCGCCAACTCGTCGAGGCCGGCAAGATCCGGCCGCTTGGCGGCGTCGGGACCTTCGCCGTGCAGGGCACGGGGACCGAGCATCACGTGAGGCTGTCCGAAGACCAGGACGTCTGCACCTGTCCGTGGTTCAGCAAGCACCAGGGGCAGCGCGGCCCCTGCAAGCACATCCTGGCCGCGTCGCTCGTGTGCAACGGAGCCGATGGCCATGACGCCTGAGACGCTGGAGGACCTGGTCCTCGCGCCGGGCGACGCCTGGCCGTTGCAGCAGGCCTGCGCCGGTCTGGACGAAAAGGCGCGGGCGAAGCTTTCGTCGGCGGCGCAGAAGCTTCACCGGCAGCTGGAAACCTCCAAGGCGAACAAGGGGGCGTCGGATCGGCTGAAGGCTCTGCTGGCCTCGCGCGGCAAGGAGGGCTGGCGGTTCTACAGCTCGTCGCAGAACAACAAGGCCATCCTGGCCCTGTTCGCGTTGGGCCCGTTATCGGCGGTGAAGAAGCGCGACGCGCATGTCTGGAGCGGCCAGGACGTGGCCCAGCGTATCATCTCGGACCGCCGGCCGCCCTGGATGGACGAGTGGCTCGTCCACGACCTGGAACAGGCCATCACCTGGGTAGAACTGCCGATGATCCTGGCCTGGGTGAAGGAAGGGGTCTGCCGCAAGCCGGACGTCGAGGGCTACTCCCGGATGTTCGCCGCCTACCTGATGCGCCCCCAGGAGCGAGGGGGAACCGCGCCGGCGCCGCCGATCAGCCGCCAGCTGCTGGACGAGCCGTCCCTGCTCGAGGACGTGTGGCGCCTGTTCGAGGTCGAGACCATCGCCTTCAACACCAACGGCTGGCTCACGAGCGGCGCCAGCCCGGACTACGAGACGTGGCCCCAGGCGCTGGTGAAGCTGTCAGAACAGGGCGTTCTTGATCGGGCCAGGCTGCTGCGGGCCGCGCTCGACGGTCTGAGGCTGGACATCAAGGAGAACCAGCTCGCCGGCTTCCATCGCTTCTACGCGCTGATGGCGCCGACCGGCCCGGAGATCCTGCAGCACCAGCCGCTCTACATCGACCTGCTGTGCCATCCGGTCGGCCATGTGGTGAAGTTCGCCATCGACATGCTGGCCAAGGTCGAGAAGCTGGGCGCCCTGCAAACCGACGCCGTGCTGCGCGAGGTCCAGGGCGTGTTCGCCAGCGCGGGCAAGGGCAACGCCATGGCGGCCCTGAAGCTGATCGAGCGCCTCGCCGCGCGCGACGAGCAAGCCCGCCCGCAGTGCCTCGTCGCGGCCGTCGAGGCGTTGCGGCACGTGAATGCGGACGTGCAGGCCAAGGCGCTGAGCTTCCTGCAGGCGAACGCCGACCGGCTGGACGAGACGCGCCGTGCGTCGATCGCCGAGCTCGAGGACTTCGTCGCCGCGAGCAACAAGCCAGGTCTGCTGGCGTTGGCCGGCCAGGCTGCCGGCGAGCCGGCGGCGCGCGCGGCGCCGGCCTCGGCCTCCGGCGTTCCGCTCCAGCCGGCGGTTGAGGCCTATGTCCCGATCAGGGAAGACATCGCCGGTCAGGCGATATTGTCGGAAGAGACGGTGCTGGCGCCGATCATGTCCGTGGACGTGCTGATCGACAGGGTGCTGCACGCGGTGGAGGTCGTCGACGGCCCGGACGAGATCGAGCTGATCATCGATGCGATCGGCCGCCTGGCCGGTTCGCCTCAGTCGCCGGGTTTCGAGCGTCGGGTCGCCCCGCTGGCGCACCGGATCAAGAGCAGGGGCGGGGGCTCCAACGGACTCGGGGCCGTCAGCGTGGGCGTGGGGCCGGCCCTCGTCGACCTCGTCCTCAGCTGGGCGGAAGGCCGGCTCTACCGAACCGAGCATCCCCATTCGCAATACTACACGCAGGACGACGCCTTCACGCCGATGATCGCTCATCTGCGAACCGTCGCCGGCCGGGCGGCGCGACGTGAGAGCCGCCAGCTGCTGTCGGCGCCCACGCACCGGGGCGGCTGGATCGATGTGGGCGTCTGGATGGATCGCCTGCACGCGCTCGCCCATGTCCCGGGGCTGGAGCAGGCGATGGATTTCCGCCTGTCGCTTTTGCGATTGGCGCCGGACGGACGCGCGCAGGCCTTGGAGCGGGCGGCTGCGCTGCCGGCCGCCTTGCGTCGCTTCGTGGTCTTCGCCCTGGGCGGCGAGGCTCCGCCCGCCAAGGAGGATCGCAAGGACTATGCCGTTCTGATCACCGCGGCGCGGTGCCGCGCGCCGCTGGCGGACTGGACCGAGGCCTTCGCGCCGCTCGGCCTGGACGACGAGTGGCCCGACAGCCTCAGCCCCGCGCGATACGACTGGCGGTCCGAGCAGAAGGTCGTGAAGCATGACGCGATGCAGTGGAAGCTGCCTCAGTTCCACGTCAGGGTGAGCCGGGCGGTCGCGCCCGCGCCGGAAGCCAAGGGCGGACTGATCGGCCGCCTGGCCCAGTCCATCCAGGGACGGATCGCGACGCAATGGAGCGAGCTGCCGACGGCCGCGTCGGCCCGCCGGATTGAGGCCAAGCACTTCGCCGGCGATCTCAACACCATCTGGGTGACGCAGTGGCTGGCTCATCTGTGGCCGCAGAACCCGACCGGGGCGCAGATGAAGGGCGTTTCCAAGCTGTCGGAGCGGATCGACGAGAACAGCAGCAATTGGACGCCCGGTTTCGGCTTCCTCGACTCCCTGTTCCAGAAGAACCGTCCGTGGGGCGAGATCGGGCATCTGCTGCTGTGCATGGGCCTGATCGGCAAGGACGCCGACGTCAAGGGACTGGCCGTCGACGCCCTGATCGAAGGGATCGAGGGCAGGGTGTTCGACCCGGCGATCTTCGCGGACGTCATGGCGCGACTGGGCGAGGGCAAGTGGGGCAAGCTCAATCGCCTCGGTGAAGCCCTGCTGCAGGTCGTGCCGGTCTCCGCGCTGCATGCCCAGGCTGTCTTCGAGGCGCTGAATGCCTGGCTGCCGCGCCTGGATCTGAAGGAGCGCAGCGCGGTCCACGTGCTCGAAGTCCTGCGCGAGACCCAGGCGCTGACCGGGCGGCCGCTTTCCGTGTCGGCCCTCTCGGCGCTGCGGGAGATGCAGGGCGCGGGGAAGGCGGCGAAACTGGCCAAGGATCTGTGTCGGCCGCACGTCGCCGCGTGAAGCCGGCGGGCCAGGTCGCTCGATGAGGTCGACGCTCATGAGCTCCTGGCCCGGATCGGCCCGTGGCGATCGCGGATCGTGGGCCGCGAACTAGGCGGTCTTGAGGACCTTGCCGACCAGGTCGCGGGCTTCGGTCTGCACGGCCTTGAGATGCTCGGGTCCCAGGAACGACTCCGCGTAGATCTTGTAGACGTCCTCGGTGCCCGACGGACGGGCTGCGAACCAGGCGTTCTCGGTCGTGACCTTCAGGCCGCCGATGGCCTCGCCGTTGCCGGGGGCGGCGGTCAGGATGCTGGTGATCGCCTCGCCGGCGAGGACCTGGGCCGACACGTCGGTGGGGCTGAGCGCGGCGAGCCTGGCCTTCTCGCGCCGATCGGCCGGGGCGTCGATGCGCGCGTAGGCGGGGGCGCCGTACCGGCCGGCGAGGTCGCCGTAGAGTTGGCTGGCGCTCTTGCCGGTGACGGCCTGGATCTCGGCGGCCAACAGGGACAGCAGGATGCCGTCCTTGTCGGTCGTCCACACCGAGCCGTCCTTGCGCAGGAAGGCGGCGCCGGCCGACTCCTCGCCGCCGAAGCCCACCGAGCCGTCCAGCAGGCCGGGCACGAAGTGCTTGAAACCGACCGGCGTCTCCAGGAGGCGACGGCCGAGGCCGGCGACGACGCGGTCGATCATCGACGACGACACCAGCGTCTTGCCGACGGCGACCCCGGCGGCCCACTGCGGGCGATGGGCGAAGAGGTAGGCGATGGCGACGGCCAGATAGTGGTTGGGGTTCATCAGGCCGCCGTCCGGCGTGACGATCCCGTGGCGATCGGCGTCGGCGTCGTTGCCGACGGCGACGTCGAACGGGGTCTGCCCGCTCATCATCTCGATCAGGTTGGCCATGGCGCAGGGCGACGAGCAGTCCATGCGGATCTTGCCGTCGCTGTCGAGCGGCATGAACGCCCACCGCGGATCGACCTTGTCGTTGACCACCGTCAGGTCCAGCCGATGGCGCTCGGCGATCTCGCCCCAGTAGGCGACGCTGGCGCCGCCCAGCGGATCCGCGCCGATCCGGACCCCGGCCGATCGGATGGCGTCCAGGTCGAGAATGGCCGGCAGGTCGTCGATGTAGCGGCCGAGGAAGTCATGGGCCTTGGCCTGGACCCGCGCGCGCTCGAACGGAACGCGGCGGACGTCGCGCAGCCCGTCTTCGAGCAGCTGGTTGGCGCGGGCGGCGACCGCCGAGGTGATCTCGCCGCCGGCGGGACCGCCCGAGGGCGGATTGTACTTGATGCCGCCGTCGCGCGGCGGGTTGTGCGACGGGGTGAGGAGAATGCCGTCGGCCTGTCCGGGCCGAACACGGTTGTAGGCCAGGATGGCGTGCGACACGGCCGGGGTCGGCGTGAAGCCGTCGGCGGCGTCGACCAGGGCTTCGACGCCGTTGCCGGCCAGAACCTCGAGGACCGAGCGCCAGGCCGGTTCCGAGAGGGCGTGGGTGTCGCGGCCGACGAAGACCGGTCCGGTGATCCCCTGGCTGGCGCGGTGCTCCACGATGGCCTGGGTGATCGCCAGGACGTGACCTTCGTTGAAGGCGCCATCCGCGCTCGAGCCGCGATGCCCCGAGGTGCCGAAGGCGACACGCTGGGCGACGTCGGCCATGTCCGGCTGCCGGTCGGCATAGGCGAGCACCAGGGCGTCGGTGTCGGTCAGGTCTTCAGGACGCGCCCGGCGGCCGGCGTGTTCGTGCATGGATATCCCCCGGAAATTACTGGCGGCTACTATGCGCTATTTCGATAAAGGTTCCGGCACGCTCGAAAAGAATTTCCGCGCGCAGGCGTGGAAGGCACGCGCGCCGCCTGTTTCGAGGGCAGGGCTCGGCGCTGTCGATGGGTTTGAGTTGGCGAAAGGCCAATTGGGGCCTCGCGACCGTCTGCGAGCCATGGCGCCCCGAGGCCTGGCTGGGGGGCGCACGATTCGCGCGCACCCCAGGCGGCGGGACGGGCGCGGTTCGCTGAGGCGGGCCACGAGCGCCGCCATCAAACCGACACCAAACCTAATCCGATCCGTCACGAGGCGCTCCTATAGCCACGCTCCGTCGAGGGAGGCTTAGCGGGTGATCGGGAACGAACAGGAGGTGGGACGGGCGCTGGCGACGCAGAACCGGATCCTGCTGGCCTATGTTCGGCGACGCCTTACCACGGCCGTCGACGCCGAGGACGTGGCCCAGGAGGCGATCCTGCGCGTGCTGGCCCGCGCGCGGGACACGCTGATCACCGACCCCCTGTTCTACGCCATGCGCGCGGCGCGCAACATTCTCGTCGACCGCGCCCGGCGGGCGGCCAACGTCCAGATCGACGACCTGGAAGCGGCGGAATTTTCCATCCATGGCGGCGCCACGCCGCTGGAGGCGCTGGACATGAGCGAGCGGTCGCGGCTGTGCCAGAGGGCGCTGGAGGCGATGCCGCCGTTGCGGCGCGAGGTCTTCGTGCGGCGGCGCGCGGGCGAGGAATCCTACGAGGCCATCGCCCGCGATCTGAAGCTGTCGATCGAGGCGGTGCAGAAGCATTATAGCCGGGCGGCCCAGACGCTGCGCCGGACGGCGGAGGGCCGCCATGTCGACTAGAGCGGTGAACCCGAAGGACGATCGCGAAGCCGCGCTGTGGGCCGACGCCCGCCGCGACAAGGCCTGGTCCGCCGAACAGCAGGCGGCCCTCGACCGCTGGCTGGAGGGCCGTCCCGATCGTCAGGACCTCTTGCGCCGCCACGAGGCCGTGCTCGACGACGCCGCCGTGATCTGGGCCACCCAGCGGCTGGCGCACGCGCGGTCCGCGCCGAGACGGCGCGCCTGGACACTGGGCGCCCTGGCCGGCGCCGGCTTGGCGGTCGTGGTCGGGTCAATCCTCGTGCTCGGCGGCGGCCTCGCGCCGCGCGGAGAGCTGATCGAGGGAACGCGTGGCGCGCCCAAGCCGATCGCTCTGGCCGACGGCTCGTCGATCCGGCTGAATGGTCAGAGCCAGGTGCGGGTGCAGCTGGGAGAGCATGAACGCCGCCTGCGCCTGAAGGGGGAGGGCTTCTTCGAGGTCGCGCCCGACAAGAGCCGGCCTTTCTCGGTCGAGGTCGACGGCGTGCGGGTCACCGCGGTGGGCACCCGCTTCAATGTCGATCAGCACCAGACGGCGGCCGGCACGGTGGTCGAGGTCGAGGTGTTCGAAGGCGTGGTGAGGGTCGCGGGGAAAGGCGACCCCGTCCACGTCCGGGCGGGCGAACTGGCGCGGGTGTCCGGCGGGATCGTCCAGCGCACGGTGCTGGCCCGGCCGGAACTGGAAACCGACGTGCCGCCCTGGGCCAAGGGTTGGCTGGAGTTCAACGAGGCCACCCTGGCCAGCGTGGTCGCGGATCTGGAACGGGCGACCGGCGTGCAGGTCACGCTGTCGGATCCCGCGCTGGGGCGGGTGCTGGTCAGCGGCCGCTTCGCCTATGACGATCCCGAGAACGCCCTGGCGGCGATGGCCAGGCTGCATGGCTTCAGGCTGACTCGTCAGAAGGCGGATCAGTTCGAGATTTCAGGCGGTTAGCGCTGCCTGGAACAAGTTTTTATGACAGCTGTCAGGACGTCGGCGGCCGCCGTCTAACCCCGTGACGATCAGTTTGATCGGAGGGGATTGTTCGAATGCGTATCCATAAAAACGGCCTGCTTACGGCCGCGGCCGTGGCCGTCCTGGCGTCGGTCGCCGCACCCGCCTACGCCTGGCAGGCGACCAGGACGGCCGAGGCGCGGGTCACCATCGCCATACCGGCCCAGGACCTGGGCCAGGCGCTGCGGACGCTGTCGCGCGACACGGGCCTGTCGATCGTGTTCGATCCGGGCCTGACGCGCGGGCGGACCTCGAACGCCGTGTCCGGCGCGATGACCGCGCGCGAGGCGCTGCGCAAGATGATCGCCGGCTCGGGCATCGAGGCCCGCGAAGTGCGCGGCGTGCTGACCCTGGAACGCCAGTCGGCGCAGGCCGAGGCCGTCGCGCCCGAAGCCGTAGAGGTCGACGGCGTCGTGGTCGGCTACGCGGCGGGTCTGCGCCGCTCGCTGGACGCCAAGCGCAAGGCCGACTTCATCTCGGACGTCATCAGCGCCGACGACATGGGCGACCTGCCGGCCAACAACGTGGCCGAATCCCTGTCGCGCCTGCCGGGCGTGAACGCGGTGCGCAATCACACGACGGGCGAGGGCGACCGCATCACCATCCGCGGCCTGTCGACCGAGCTGAACAACTACACGATGAACGGCGTGCGCATGGGCGGGGCCGGTTCGCGCGACGACAACTTCTTTCGCGGCGTCCGCCTCAGCTTTCTGCCGCCGGAAGGCATCGACTCGATCACCGTCATCAAGAGCCTGACGCCCGATCGCGACGGCGACGCCCTGGGCGGCTCGATCGACATCCGCACGCCGACGGCGTTCGACCACGGCAAGACTTATGGCGTGCTGTCGATGTCGGCGGGGATGCTCGACAAGTTCGACAACAAGACCTCGGGCGAGGTGGCCGGTTCGTTCGGCCGCCAGTTCACCGACCGCTGGGGCGTGTTCGTCACCGGCAGCTGGTCGCGCCGCAAGTCGCAGTTCGAGCAGAACGGCGCGGACGGCGATAACCAGCCCTCGGTCTGGTACGCCAACAGCGAGACGCTGGGCTGGGATCCCGAGACCTTCGTCATGCGGGGCATGGACCTGGCCGTCGGCGAGACCGAGGTCGAGCGGCGGGGCTTCAATTCCAGCCTCGATTACCGCGGCGACAAGCACGACTTCCACCTGCGCGGTCAGTTCAACGAGTACGCCAAGGACGAGTTCAGCAACCGGCTGAACTTCCGCAACGACACCAGCAAGAACTCGACCCGCCTGACCCAGGTCGACAAGACCATGACGGGCCTGGCCAGCCCTGAGGCCTCGATCATCGGCTCGGACTCCAAGCTGGGGCGCATCTACAGCTACACCACGGCCCAGATCGTCGACCGCGACGGCGACGGCCGCATCACCGACGCCGACCGTTCGACCAAGTCGTACTACACGCTGGACGGCGCCTCGGGGACCTGGGATCCGCAGGGCTTCCGCCTGCGCCGCTTCTGGGAAGGCTCGCGCGAGACCGGCTCGCTGATGTCGGTCAACCTGGGCGGCGTCAGCCGCTGGAGGGACTTCACCGTCGACTACGACCTGTCCTACGCCAAGTCGGAGGACAACATCGACGACAGCTACGAGATGGAGTTCCGCAGCGACAAGTACGGCTGGCTGGGCAACAAGGGCGTCAAGGTCACCAATTTCGGCGACAGCCGCTTTCCCAAGTGGGTGCTGAACGACGCCGGCATGGCGGCGATCCACGACAACAGCCAGTACGCCTTCGCGGGCCTGTCGGGCGAGATCGGCGGCGCCCAGGAACGCCTGTGGCAGGGCCAGTTCAACCTCGAATGGCGTCCCGTCGCGACCTGGCTGGAGGCGGTGAAGACCGGCGGCAAGTTCTACAGCTCCAAGCGCTCCACCTATAACGGCGAGTTCATGGACCTGGACGCCGACGGCACGCTGGCGGACTTCTCGCGCTTCTACGGCAAGGAAGTGACCAGCCTCTTCGACGGCGAGTATTCGGGCCGGTATCGCCTGGGCACGGTGATCGACAACAAGGCCATGCTGGCCGAGCTGCAGCGGGCCATGGCGGGGAACAGCACCTTCTTCGAGGGCTTCGCGACCGATCCGGGCAACGCCGAACTGAGCGGCGAGGACAGCTTCACCTTCAAGGAGGACATCTTCGCCGGCTACCTGATGGCGACGGCGCGGTTCGGCAATGCCCAGGTGATCGGCGGCGTGCGCGTCGAAAACACCAACAACACCATCGACGCCTACATCCTCGACGAGGTGCAGGGCGGCCACTACGCGACCGACAAGAGCGACTTCACCAACGTCCTGCCGTCGATCCACCTGAACTACGGCCTGGACGACCGCACCAAGATCCGCGCCGCGATCTGGACCAGCTTCGCCCGGCCCGACATCGCCCGCATGTCTTCGGCTCGGGAGTACGGCTACGACGTCGATCCCGACGGCGACGGCGAGGAGAACCCGACCAGCGACTGGGTGCTGGTCGCCATCGAGCAGGGCAATCCGGACCTGAAGCCGATGAAGGCCGTGAACTACGACCTTTCGATCGAGCGCTACAACGGCGACACCGGCGCCTATTCGCTGGGTCTGTTCTACAAGGACATCAAGAACTTCCTGTACCGCTCCTCGTCCTCGAACATCCGCGACGGGACGGCGGGGACTAACATCGGCCCCGACGGCGTGACCGTCTCGATGCCCAACAACGGCAAGTGGGCCAAGGTCTACGGCGTGGAGATGAGCGCCCAGCAGGTGTTTCACTGGCTGCCGGGTCCGCTGTCGAAGCTCGGCGCCAGCGTGAACCTGACGCTGCAGAAGTCGGAAGCCGAGACCGGCATCTCCTGGCATCCGGCGGGCTACACCCTGCCGCTGATGGAGACGCCCGAGCGCGTGGCCAACGTCCAGCTGTTCTGGGAATACAAGGGTTGGGAAACCTACGCCGCCTACAGCTACCAGTCGGAGTTCCTCGAGGGCATCCAGGACTTCGGCAACAATCCGTACGAGCAGGACTACGAGTTCGTGGACCTGAACGTCCGGCGCAAGCTGTGGAAGGGGGCGACCGCCTCGCTGCAGGTCCAGAACCTCTTCGACAACCACACCTACTGGTACACGGCCGGCGACAGCACCAGCTCCAGCCGGGCCTACATCAAGAACGGGCGGTCGATCTCGCTCGGCCTGAACTACGTGTTCTGATCGGGGCGTCCATGAAGATCCTCCACACCCTGATGCTCGGGGCCGCGCTCGCGGCCCTGGGCGGACCAGCCTTCGCGCGGCAGGCCGAGCGGCCCCTGCGTCCCGAACCCGCGCCGGCCCAGGCTTCGGACCGGCGAGTGGTTGCGCCGACGCTCCAGCCGGAGCGGATCGTCCTGAACCTGACCGCCGATCCGGCGCATGAGATGGCCGTGACCTGGCGCACCGCGCCGGGCCTCGTGGGCCATGTCGAGTACGCGCAGGCCGAGGACGGGCCCGACTTCGTCCAGAAGGCCGTGCGTGTTCCCGCGCTCACCGACGACGCGACCATCGCCGTGCGCGAGGACCCGGCGTTCAAGGCCGCCTATCATTCGACGGTGCTGAAAGGACTGAAGCCGGAGACGGTCTATGCCTACCGCGTCGGCGACGGCGAGCGGTGGTCGGAATGGCTGCAGTTCCGCACCGCGGCGACGACCGCCAAGCCGTTCACGTTCCTCTACATGGGCGACATGCAGAACAACATCCTCAGCGAGGCTTCACGCACGATGAGGATGGCGTTCCGCAAGGCCGGCGACGCGGCGTTCGTCATCCACGCCGGCGACCTGATCAATCGCCACGACAGCGACAACGAGTGGGGCGAATGGTTCGCCGCCGGCGGCTTCCTCTACGCCCAGACCCCGCAGATGCCGACGCCCGGCAATCACGAGTATGGCCGCGGCCCGGTGCTGAACCCGCAGTGGCGGCGGCAGTACACCCTGCCGGAGACCGGACCGGCCGGCGTCGAGAAGCTGAAGGAGACGGCCTGGACCGTCGACTATCAGGGCCTGCGCCTGATCTCGGTCGACGCGCCGCTGTTCCACGGCGACGAGGCCATGCGGGCGGAGATGGTGCGCTGGCTGGACGGCCTGCTGGCGAACAACCCCAACCGCTGGACGGCGCTGTTCCTGCACTTCCCGCTGTTCTCGATCGATCCCGATCGCGACAACGCCCGGGTGCGCGATGCGCTGAAGCCCCTGATCGACAAGTACGGCGTCGATCTGGTGCTGCAGGCCCACGACCATGGCTACGCCCGCGGGGCCATCGGGACGGGAGCGATGACCAATGCGGGGCCGAGCCATCCGTCCGACAAGGGGTCGACCTATGTCGTCTCGGTCGCCGGGCCTAAGATGTATCCGGTCGCTCCGCTGAGTTGGGCGACCGCCTCGGCGTCGCGCACCCAGACCTTCCAGACCCTCGAGGTGTCGCCGCAGGCCGTGACCTATCGCGCCTTCACCGCGACGGGCCGTGAACTCGACGCGTTCCGTCTGACAAAGAACGCCAAGGGCGTGGCTCGGGTGGAGACGCTCGCCAGGGCGGCGCGGTAGTTCCAGCGAGACCTGACGGGCAGGGCGGGCGCCGAGCGACGGCGTCCGCCCTGCTTGTTTGGGCGACCCGCGTCTAGGGCAGGGCCGCCACCACCTTGCCGCCGTCGATCACGGCTGCCTGGCGTGGGCAGTCTTCGCCCTCGCAGGCGGCGCCTTGGGTTTCCAGATTGGTTTCGGGATCCCAGTCGAGCGTGAAGTCGGGCGACTGGGTCACATGCTTGAGCATGATGGAGCCCTCCTGCTCGATCATCGGGAAACGCTCGATCGTCAGGATCGCGCCCGCGAAGGTCAGGTCGTAGTTGGCCGAAAGGGCCAGGGTCCCTCGGGAGATGACGTAGCTTCCGGGCGCTTCGCCCGCGCCCCGCGCGAGCCCGCCGGTGAAGGCGTCGCCCGCGGCCAGGGAGCCCGCGGTGACGCGATAGCTCAGGGCCGGGTCGAGCTGGCCGAACGGCTTTGACAGGTCGTTGGCCGACACCGTCACCTGTCGGCGCAGGATGTCGGCCAGATCACCGGCGACCCCGCCGAGAACGTAGTTGCCTGCGTCCGCGCCCGCCAGGGTCGCGCCGGACGCCGTCACGGTCTTGCCCGAGCCGGCGTTCCTGTCGGCGAAAGCGTAAGTCCCCGCGGCCGAGACCATGTCGCCGGCGATCACGCCCGTCAGGACGATCGAACCCGTGGCGGCCGTCGTGCCGTCATAGGTCTTGTCGTTGGCGACCACGGCGGCGCCGAGCGTCTTGGGGTCGATCCGCAGGGAGCCCACGCCGTAGCTGAAGCCGTAGTTCAGGTCCGAGGTCAGGGCGCCGCTGGCGGTCAGCACATAGGTCCCGGCGTTCCTGCTGGTCGCGCCCGAGACGACGGGCGTGCCCGACCAAGCGTCGGCGGCCGTGTCGCCGTTCGTCATGCCGGTGACCGTGGCCGACACCGAGGGAATGGCGCCGTTGTAGGTCACGACCTGGCTGACGGGCGTCACCGTCAGGGTCGGGCGGTAGGCGTAGACGAAGCGGTTGCCCGCGTTGGGCGCCAGGGCGAAGGTCCCCGCCTGGAAGTCGTAGGCCGAGCCGTAGAAGGACTTGCCGGCCAGGCCGTTGAAGCTGTTGCCGGCGGTCGTGCCCGCCGGGTCGCCGAACGCCTGGGTGTAGATCAGCCAGCGGCCGGCGGCGTTGGTCGCGGTCACGGCGTCGGCGCCGCGACCGTTGGTGAAGACGCCGTCGGAGGCCAAGACCACCGCGTCGCCCGCGCCGTCGGCCACGACCTTGCCGTTGGCGCTGAACGTCATGCCGCCATGCGAGGCGAGTGAAACCTTGCCGGCCCCGCGCACCGCCCCGTCGATGGTCAACGAGCGATTGTCGATCAGCCTGAACAGGCCGCCGGCGCTGTTGAAGTCGCCGAGCTGGGCCACCTGGTTGGCCGCCCCGAAGTCGGCGTCGCCCGCCGACGAACCCGTCAGCCGCTGGGCGGTGATAACGCCGGCGGAATCCTGGCCGATGGCCCCGCCCGAGCGCAGGTCGACGGTCTGACCGGCCGCGGTGACCGGGCCGCGAATGCCGAAGCCGGTGGTGTCGTTGAACGCGAACCCGCCTGCGGCGACGTCGACCGCATCGAGATAGGCCACCTGGTTGGCGCCCAGCAGCACGGCGCCGGTTCCGGCCCTCACGCTCAGCGCGTCGGCCCGCAGCCCGCCCTGCTGGGCGATGTCTGTAGCGGCGTCGAGCGAAAGCTGGCCGCCGACGTCGATCACGCGGCCAGGCGCGGCGTCGCCGAAGCGCAAATTGCCGGCAGCGGAACGCACCGAGAGGTCGCTGGCGACACTGGCCGAGACGAGCCGGGTGTCGCCGCCGCCGCTGACCTGGGCCCCCGCGCCCGACGTCAGCTGCTCGATCGTCAGCGCGCCTGTCGGGCCGTCGATCCGCACCGAGCCGTTGGTCGAACTGACGCCGCCGATCCGTTGCGAGCCGTTGACGATCTTCATCTGGACCGCGCCCAGACCCGCGATCGTGGTCAGGGCCGTATCGGTGTGGTCCAGGTTGACGTCGACCTTCCCCGTCGCGGCCGATGCTTCGACCGTCGTGCCGGCGCCCGCCGAGGTGACCAGATTGGCCGTGGTGATCGCGCCCGGCGTCGCCGCGCCCAGCCGCACGTCGCCGGCCGAGGACCGCACCAGCAGGCTGTTGGTTCCCGTCCCCGTCAGCGCCGCCGCGCCCAGGCCGGCGGCGCCGACCGCCGAAACCTCGATCAGGTCCGCCGCCTTGGCCGAGGCCAGGCTCATGCCGCCGACGCTGGCGACGGCCCGCACCTGGCCCGACGAGGCGTCCAGCGCGCCCAGCTGGCCGCTGGCGGCGGCGACGACGATGTCGCCGGTGTCGCTGGTGACGTCGCCGCCCATCAGGTCGCCCGCCGCGCTGATCGAGATGCCGCCGCCGTAGTGCAGGGACGTGCCGCTGAAGTCGAAATCGCCGGTGTTGTCGACGATGGTCCAGGCGCCGGCCTTGGCGCCCAGCGGCGACAGGGCCGCCCCCGTGAAGGCGCCGCCGGTCAGACTGTAGTCGCCGTCGACGGTGACGCTGGTCGCGACGTTCACCACGCCGGTCCCGCCGTTCAGGGCGACGTCGCCGTCGCCGGCGATCGTGGCGAGCGAGACCCCCTGGCCGGTCAAGCTGACGTCGCCGTCGCCCAGGCCCGCGCCGGCGCTGAGTTGGGCAAGGCCCGTCACCGCGCCGTTCTGGGCGACGATGGTCAGCTTGCGGTCGGCATGGATCGCCGCGGCGCCCAGGTCGAGATCGCCCAGGGTGTCGGTGATCGTGACGTCGCGGACGGCTCCGAAGAACAGGGTGGGGGTCAGGGCGTCGCCGAGGAAGCCTTGCGCGGTGATCGTGTAGTCGCCGCCGCTGCTGGTGGTCGCGCCGGTCTCCAGCGTGCCGTTCATGGCTTCGATCGAGATGTCGTAGGCGGCGATCTCGTCGATCTTCAGGTCGCCGGTCTTCTGCACGACGGTCGCGCTGCCGCCGATGGACGCGCCGACCAGCGCGACGCCGTTGGTGGCCGTATCGATGTTCACCACGGCGTCGCCATTGAAGGACATCACCTGCAGGCCGCCCATGCCGCCGCTGGCGGCGTTGGTGTCGACATAGTTGGCGGCGGTGATCGAGGCCTTGTCGTCCGCGCCGAAGGTGGCGGTGTTGGCGGCGAGCACGACGACGCCGTCCGGTCCGCTGGCGCCGCGCAGGGTTGCGTTCCCGTAGAGCGAGGCGACCACGACGGTCTGGCCGGCCTCGGCCAGCTGCACCGTGGCGTCGGCGCCGGCGGCCGTGACCTCGATCATCCCGTCGGCCGTGACGTGGCCCACGTCGACCGCGCCGCCGATCAATTGCAGGTCGCCGTCGCTCGAGATCAGGCTGGCCAGGGTTCCGTCCAGCAGGCCGTCGGTCTCGACATGGACGAGGTTGGCTCCATGCACCGAGCCTGTGACCGTCAGGTCGCCGCCTGCGTTGTAGAGCTCCACGTCGCCATTGCCGGCCGTGGCCGTGCCGACGGTCATCGCGCCGTCCAGCACCTCGGCATAGATGTTTCCGGCCGTGGCCGTGATCGCGCCGAAGGTTCCTGGTCCGCTGGCGATCGTCACGTCGACGTCGGAACCGGTCAGCGTGTCGATCGCCGCGCTGGTGTCGAGGTGGACCATGGCCGAGCCGCTGGCCGACCTGACCTCCGCCGTGCCCGCGCCGCCGCCCGAGCGGGAGAACAGATTGTCGGTGGTGATCGCGAGGTAGTCGGGGTCGCCCAGCACGGCGTTGGCGGCCGCCCTGACGCGGAGGTCGCGCCCGGCGCCCGCGCCGGTCAGGTCGGCCTTGCGCAGGATCGCCTGGCCGCCGGTCGAGTTGACGTCGATGTCGTCGCCGGCCGTGGCCGAGACGAGGTCGATATCGCCCGCCGCGGTGACCGTGACGTCGCCGCCGGCGGTCAGGTCGTAGGCGCTGGTCAGGACGTCGTAGGACTCTAGCGTGATGTCGCCGGAGGCGTTGAGAGCGTTGGTCAGCACCAGGCCGCCGTCGGTGTCGGTGATCGACAGGTTGCGGATCGCGCCGCCGGGATCCAGCGTGACGCCCGCCCAGCTCGGCGCCCGGGCGGTGTAGTCGCCGCCGCCCACGGTGATGGCGGCGGCGTCGATCGCGCCGCCGCCGCCGTAGAGGTCGACGTTGAAGCCGCTGACCGAGCCGGCGGTGAAGCCGCTGTCGACGCCGATCGAGGCCGTGCCGCTGGTGGAGCTGGCGCTGACCGAGGTCAGGCCGCCGGCCAGGCTGGCCAGGAACACGCGCGCGTCGCCGCCCGAGGAGGTGACGTCCAGGGTCCCGTAGCCGCCGGTGCGGTCGATGGTGTTGGTGATCGAGATGCCGGCCTGGTCGTCGGCGCCGAGCGTGGCCGCGCCGGTCGCCGAGACCGTGAGCGCGCCGCCGCCGTCGATGCTGACCTTCCGCAGCGTCGCGGCGCCGTCCAGGGCCTGGACCAGGATCGAGCCGTTGGACGTCAGCGAGGCGACGGTCGCATCGCCCGTGGTCGCGGTCACGGTGACGCTGTCGCCGCCCGAAACCAGCCCGCCAGAGCCGGTGGCGCCGGTGAAGCCCGTCGCGCCGGTGAGCACCAGGTTCCGCGTCGCGACGACTTGGGCCAGCGGGTTCACCGTCAGGCCGCCATCGGTGGTGGTGACGGTGACGTCCCGTCCGTCGATATTGCCCGTAATGGTCAGGGCCTTGGCGTTGTTCAGCACGACGTCGTTGGCCGTGGCCTGGATGCTGACGGCCTGATTGATCTCGTTGGCGCCGCTCAGGTCGACCCCCGTCGCGCCCGAGGCGGAAAGGGCGTTGGCGGCCACCCGGCCGCCCGTCTGGCTGAGCGCGCCGCTGCTGGAGACCAGCGTGGCCGTACCGGCGGCGGTGTAGTTTCCGGTCAGCGCCAGGCTGCCGGCGCCCGCCCAGGTCAGGCTCCTGGTCGAGGACGCCGAGCCCAGGGTGGCGGTCGTGTCCGCCGAGATCCAGACATCGCCAGCCGCGCCGCCCGTCCCTTGGGTGACGGCCGAGCCGACGTTGACGGCGCCGGTGGTCGATCTGGCCGTCACGTGGCCGTCGTCGGCGGCGCCGACGCCCGACGATTTCAGCGTGGCGCCCGAGGCCAGCACGTCGCCGCCGGTGGCGATGACCTCGACGTCGTCCCCGGCCGTGGCCGAGGTGATGACGGTGGCGGAGCCGTTGGTGGCGGTCAGCAAGACGTCGCGGGCGGCGCTGGCGTTCGTCACGCTGACGCTCGCGCCGCTGATGATCACGTCGCGGGTGGAACTGCCCGTCGTCAGGGTCGCCGTGGTGGCGCCGCTGACGGTGATGTCGCCGGCCTTGGAGCCCGTCCCCTGGGTCAGCAGCGTGCCGCCGGACGCCGAGCCGTTGGTCGAGCGAATGAGGATGTGGCCGTCGTCGGCGCCGGTGCCGGTGGTCCTGGCATAGAGCCCGCCGGCCGTGACGTTGCCGTCGGCCGTGATCTCGATATCGTCGCCGGCGAAGATGCGGTTGGTGACGAAGGCCTGGATCGTGCCGGTCACATAGACGCTGCGCACCGCGTCGACGGTGCTCATGAACACCTGCGGCGCGACCAGCCTGACATCTCGTGCCGAGTTACCCAGGGTCAGCGACGCCGATCCGTTGCTGGTGATCTCGATGTCGCCGGAGATCGTGGTCGTGGCCGAGCCGACGGAGCTGTTGGAGGCCGAATGCACCGTGGCGCCGGTGGCTCCGGTGATCTGGGTCACGGTCGCGCCGGAGCCGCCGGCGTTTACCGAGGCCGCGCCGGAGGTGGCGGTGATCTCCGAGACGGTGATCGAGCCGCTGGTCGTGCTCATCTGAGCGGTCGCGCCGTAGACCGTCTGGACGGCGAGGTTCCCGCTCGACGCGCTCAGCACCACGTCGCCGGCCGAGTTGATCGAGGCGCTGGTCGCCGATGAGACCGAGAGCATCCGGATCATGGCGTTCGACGCCGCCCGCAGGACCGTAGTCGGGTCCGCGGCGTCGACGAAATTGGCGTCGATCAGGCCTGTGCCGCCCGCGAACACGAATCCGCCCGCGGTCATGTTGGCGGTGGGCGAAACGATCACGCCCTGGGGCGAGTAGAACCAGATGTTGCCGCCGGCGGAGCCGCCGACCGTGCCGGTCACCGTGCCGCCCGCGTCGATGGCGATCTGGCTGGTGGTTTTGTTCAGCACGATGTCGCTGGCGGCGTCGAACTGGAAGTTCATGGTGTCGCCGCCGCTGACGTGCAGGCTGCCCCAATTGATCACGGTCCGCGGCGCGTTGAGGTCGATGTCCAGCGTCTGGGGGTCGGGTGCGGTGATGACCGGTTGCGAGCCGCCGGTGGAAACGGTGATGCTTCCGGCGCCAGGGATGGCGGGCAGGGTCTGCGCGAGGCCCGGCTGGGCCAGCGCGGCGGCGATGCCGCACAGGGCCGAGGCCGCCAGCAGTCGGGTGCGGCTTCCGCCCGAAAGGGCGCGGTCGTGGATCATTTGCGGCGACTGGGTCATGGAGGACGCTCCGGAGACTTCAGCAGGCTAGAAGAGGGCGGCGGACAGCGAGACGAGCACGCGCGACGACGGCGCGTCGCCGACGCCGAACGGGCTGTCGAACGGCTTGGCCCAGGCCAGGTTCAGCGCCACGCGCGAGCTCAGCTGGGCGCGGACCCCGACCCCGGCCGAGGTCAGGTCCAGCTTGCCGGCGCCGACGCCCAGATTGGTCAGTTCGGCCAGATCGTAGAAGGCGTAGGGCCGCCAGGCGGCGCGGCCGCCATTGAAGGGCAGGGGAACGGTGCTGAATTCCAGCGAGGCCGCCAGCGCGCGGTCGCCCGAGGCGACGGACGGATCGTAGCCGCGCCCGATCGTCAGGTTGCCGACGCCGTATTCCTCGTATGACAGCAGCGGATCGTCGGTGTGCTGCCAGACGACGTTGAGCTTGCCGATCACCGGCCCCGCCAGGCGGCCGCCCAGTTCGCCCTCGGTCCGCATCACCGTGGCCTTGGGCTTGCCCAGCAGGCGGGAGGCCGCCAGGTCGCCGTAGCGGCTGGCGCCGAGGCCGTTGCTGCCCTGGCGCACTTCGAACACGCCGGTCAGCGCCACCGAATGCGCCGCCAGACCGGCGGGGGCGTAGTGGCCGTCGAGCCGCAGGAAGAACACCCGCAGGTGATCCTCGGTCAGCGTGGCCAGGCCGCCGCCGAACTCGACCTTCTGGTCGATCCAGTCGAGGCCGACGCCGATGTTGAGGTTCTGGCGGCGATGGCGCACCAGCGGGTAGGTCAGGCGGACGCTCCCGGCGAACGAGTCGCCTTCCAGGTCCAGCGGCGCGAGCACGTCGCCCGGCTTGGTCCAGCCCCAGGCGCCCGACAGGTCGGCGGTCAGGCCGTCGGCGCCGATGTAGAAGCGCTCGGCCACCTGGATGACCCGCTGCTCGTCGCTCGACAGCGTGCCGTAGCCCAGGATCGAGGTGCGCTCGCCCAGGGGCGTGAAACCGTTCAGGTCCAGTCGCGCCAGGGTCAGGTCGCGTCCGACGGTCTTGGAGCCGTAGTTCTGGGCGACCGCCGAGCCGTCGACGGCGTCGCGGGAGATGGCGATCTGCAGGTCGAAGGCGCCGTCGCCAGCCGGCGAAGGCTTCAGCGCCGACTGGATGCGCACGCCCGGCACGTCGGAGGCCAGCAGCAGGTAACGCTGGGCGGCGTCCAGGTCGAACGGGGCCATGCCGCGCAGCTGGTCGAGGAACCGCATGACCTGTTTCTGGGCCGGGCCGGCGTCTCCGCTGTAGTTCACCGATCCTATCCGCGCTTCGACGACCGTCAGGGTCAGGCGGCCGTCGGCGATGCGCTGCTGGGGAATGACGACGTTGGCCAGAACCCCGCGCCGCAGGTAGAGCGAGGCGGCCCGGTCGCGGATGTCGCAGACCACGCTGAGCGGCGCCTCCCGGCCCAGGAACTCGGCGTAGGTCGAGGCCAGGGCCTCGTCCGAAACCGCCAGGGCGCCGGACGTTCCGCCCTGGAAGTCCACCGCCTTCAGCGTGACCTTGAGGGGGCTGTCGCGGAAGGCGCAGGGACCGGCCTCGACGCCCTTGAACAGGTCGCCGCGCGGCGCGGCCGCGATGGGGGCCGCGTTGGCCGGGTCGAGTTGCTGGCGCGAGGGCAGGGTCACCTGCGCCGACGCCGGAGCGGCGGCCGCCAGGGCCGCGCACGCGCATATCGCCGCGCTCGCGCCGAGCATGGCGCGCCGCATACGGAACAGAGTTTTCAAGCCCCCAACCCTCCGGCTACGAGCGCGACACCGCCCTCAACCTAGACATTACTATGCTGCAAAACCGTGCAAGATAACACCGTCATGGGTGATCAACTCGCGGCTGACCAGCCCCGTGCTTGCTCGATTTGAGGGTTCCGCGCGAGGCCGGCGGCGATCATCCCCGCGCCCGCAGGGGCCGGCTGTAACAGTCAATTCACACGAATCCCGCGGGCCAGCCGCTAGAAGGCGCATCCGTCGAAGCGACGTTCACTGAGGATGCCCATGCTCAAACACCTTCTGGCCGTCGCTTCGCTGTCGCTGGCGATGTCGTCCCCGGTTCTGGCGCAGGGCGCTTCGCGGCCGTCCGCGGCCCCGGAAACCCCTCGCAAGGCCAGGAACGTCATCCTCTTCCTCGCGGACGCCGGCGGCGTGCCGTCGGTGAACGCCGCCAGCCTGCTGGGCTACGGCGAGCCCCTGAAGCTGCACATCCAGAAATGGCCGAACCTGGGCCTGAGCGAGACCTCGCCGGTCGACCAGCTCGTTTCGGACTCGGCCAACGGCATGTCCTCGATCGTGACCGGCGTGAAGACCCGCAACGGCGTCATCAGCCAATCGCCAGCCGCGGTGCGCGGCAAGGTCGACGGCGCGCCGACCAAGACCTTGCTGGAATACGCCGAGGAGCGCGGCCTGCGGACCGGCGTCGTCACCTCCGAGCCGATCACCGACGCGACGCCGGCCGCCACCTACGCGCACTCGAACGATCGCGCCAAATGGGGCGAGATCTTTCCGCAGGCCTTCTCTCCGCGCTTCGGCGACGGTGTCGACGTGCTGTTCGGCGCCGGCCGCCAGAAGATCGGCGAGCAACTGGCCGCGCGTGGAACCGGTTTCGACCAACTGGCCAAGGCCAACGACCGTCCCATCTATGCTCGCCTGGAGGACGCCTCGCCGGCCAACGCTCGGCCGGTGGTCGTGGCCGATCAGATCGACGTGCGCGCGGCCTCGCTGCGGGCGCTCGATCTCCTGCGGTCCTCGCCGAAGGGCTATCTGCTCGTGATCGAGTGGGACGCCCACACCGACGATCCCCGCAAGGGCCTGCAAAACCTCGTCGACCTGGACAAGCTGATCGCCGAGATCGAGGGGCGGGTCGACCTGAAGGATACGCTGCTGCTGTTCACCGCCGACCACTCGTTCGGCCTGCAGGTTGACGGCGGTCGTCGCGGCGAGCCGCTGCTGGAAGGCTACGACGCCTGGAAGGCGGCCGGGAAGGACGAGGATGTCGTCCGCCTGAAGAACGTCATGGTCAACCGCAGCCACACCGGCGAGGAGGTCGTCGCGCTGGCGACCGGCGCGGGCGCGCAGCGGGTGCGCGGCTATTTCCCCAACACCCACCTGTTCCAGATCATGATGGACGCCTGGGGCTGGAAGCCGGACGCGGCGAACTGAGGTCGAGAGGCGCCGGCGCTCAGGAGCGCTTGGCGCCGATCTCGTCGAGATAGTTGTAGATCGTGAACTTGGTGACCCCGAGGCGCGCGGCGACCCGTTCGACCGAGCCGCGGATCACGAACAGGCCGCGTTCGTGCATGGTGGCGACGGCGGCCTTCTTTTCGGCCTTCGACATGCGCTCCACCGGCGCGCCGGCGGTCTCCAGCGCCGAGGCGATGATCTCCTCGATCAGGCTCTCGATGTTGGCTTCCGACTTCGGGGCGGGCAGGGGAGGCAGGACGCTGGGAACCAGCGCCGCCTGGACGTCGCGCTGGATGCGCTCGATCGCGCCGATGTCGACGTTCAGGCACAGGGCCGCGGCGGGAACGCCGTCCTCGTCGAACAGCACCACCGACGACGAGCGCAGGGCGCGGCCGTCGCCGGTCTTGGACGTATAGTTAGAGACGACGCGCACCTCGTTGGGGTGGGCGGCGGCCTTGCTGGCCACGAGGGTGTCGAAGGCCTTGTCCTCGGCGGGGCCGGCGATGATCGCCGAGCCCACGCTGCGGCCGCTGACGTGGCCGTTGACGATCTCGATGATCGAGGATTCCGGCTCGCGCAGGTTATGGACCACCACCTCGGTGTGCTGGTTCACGGCGCATTCCAGCGCCTTGGCCACGCCTTGCAGAACGCCCAGCAGGGCCTTTTCGTCTTGCACGGAGGTTTGCTCTTTCATGCGGGCGGTCGGCCGGGAACGACGCGGCTAAGTTCAACAGAGCGTTGATATTCCGGCCTCGTGCCCGGCGCAACTCGATCGCCGCTCGGTTGCGACGCTTGCGTCGGCGCCTTCCATTTGATCAGCAATAGCCTGGAATGCATGCGAAATTCCGTCCACCTCAACGCTGTGTCGATGAGTTCAACAAAATGTTGAAGGTGTCTTCGTTCTGTTGCAAGGCTGTTGGCGAACATGGGTCTCGGGCCGGCCGCCAGCGCCTCGCCCGACTGCTTGGGGGTCTTGAGATGCGCGACGGTTTGAAGGCTTTTCTTCTGGCGAGTTCGGGCGGCGCCTGCCTGCTGGCCGGCTCCCTGGCCCATGCCCAGGACGCCGCCGACGACACGACGATCGGCGAGATCGTGGTGACGGCCCAGAAGAAGTCCGAGCGCCTGCTGGACGTGCCGGTGTCGGTGGCGGCGGTGACGGGCGACAACCTCTCGCGGCAGAACCTCGTCCAGGTCCGCGACTTCTACAACCGCGTGCCGGGCGTGTCGCTGAGCGGTGGCGGGACCGAGCAGCGGGCCAACGGCGTGGCCATCCGCGGCGTCACCACCGGCGGCGGCACGGCGGCCACCGTGGCCTTCGCCCTCGACGACGTGCCCCTGACCTCGGGCGCGGCCTCGGCCCAGTCGCCGCTGATCGACATCGATCCGTCCGACCTGCAGCGCGTCGAGATCCTGCGCGGCCCGCAAGGCACGCTCTACGGCGCCTCCAGCCTCGGCGGTCTGGTGAAGTACGTGACCGTCAGCCCCGACGCCGAGCGGTTCAGCGGTCGTGTCGAGGCCGGCGCCAACACCGTCTCGGGCGGCGGCGAGGGCTGGTCGCTGCGCGGCGCGGTCAACCTGCCGATCGTCAGCGAGAAACTGGCCCTGCGGCTCAGCGGCTTCACCCGTCATGACCCGGCCTATCTCGACAACATCAACGCCAAGGCCGCGGGCGAGGACGTCAACGACAACCGCGTCGAAGGTGGTCGCGCGGCGCTGCTGTTCAAGCCGACCGACGCGCTGACGATCGACCTGTCGGTCCTGCGCCAGGAAGCCAAGTTCGTCGGCAGCCCGCAGATCCGCATCTGTCCCTCGTGCGGCACGGGCGCCTTCACCGGCGGCGTCGACTTCACCCCGTACTACGGCGACATGACGCTCAACATCGCGCCGACCAAGCGCGACGTCGACGTCACCCTGTACCAGGGCCGGGCCACGCTGGATCTGGGCTTCGCCGACCTGACCTCGGTCAGCGCCTACAACCGCGTCAAGTCGGCCTCGGACCTCGACCAGACCAACACCTTCGGGTTCCTGCTGTCGGCCTTCTCGGCGCCGACCGGTTCCAGCGTGTCGCTGATCAACGCCGACCAGACCAGGAAATTCAGCCAGGAAATCCGCCTGGCCTCCAAGTCCGACGGCCCGCTCGAATGGCTGGTCGGCGGCTTCTACACCCGCGAAAAGATCTCCGTGGACCAGACGCTGGTCGTCCGCCCGACGACAGGGTCGGACACGACCGCCTACGCCTCGGTGGGCCCGGCCACGTTCGAAGAAAAGGCGGCGTTCGCCGACGTCACCTACCACTTCACGTCGGCGTTCGATGTGCAGGCCGGCGTGCGCTACTCGTCCAATGATCAGGACAGCGCCTCGACCACGACCATCGCCCCGCAGGCCGTCCGCTTCTTCGGCCCGACCTCGTCCGAGCCGCAGGCCAAGTCGTCGGACGACGCGGTGACCTGGCTGTTCACCCCGCGATACAAGCTGTCGGCCGATACGATGGCCTATGTGCGCATCGCCACCGGCTATCGTCCGGGCGGTCCCAACAGCAGCGGCGTCTCGGGCATTCCGCTGTCGTTCCAGTCCGACAGCGTGGTCAGCTACGAAGCGGGCCTGAAGGGCGTGATCCCCGCGGCGCGCTTCACCTACGAAGCGGCGTTGTTCCGGGTCGACTGGGACGACATCCAGCTGCTGACCACGGACGTGGCCTCGCAGTTCACCTACTACACCAACGGCTCCACCGCCCGCAGCCAGGGCCTGGAGCTGTCGGGCCGCTGGGCGCCGGTCCGCGGGCTGTCGCTGGACGGGGCCCTGACCCTGCTGGACGCCGAGCTGTCGGACGATCTGAAGTCGCCGGCCGGCGCCTCGCCCATCTATGGCGACAAGGGCGACCGCCTGCCGGGCTCGGCGAAGGTCTCGGCCAGCCTGTTGGGCGACTACGACTGGTCGATCGGTCACGGCTTCTCGGCCACCGTCGGCGCCAGCGTGGCCTATGTCGGCGAGCGCTACGGCGACTTCGCCAACACCCTGCCCACGACCACGGCCAACACCGCCTACGGCTCGCGGATCAAGCTGCCGTCCTACACGACGGTCGATGTGCGCGCGGGCCTCTACAACGATGACTGGAGGTTTAGCGCCTACATCAAGAACCTGGGCGACGAGCGCGGCGTGGTGGAAGCCACGACGCGCGGCGGCACCAGCTCGCCGCAGGCCATCTTCCTGCAGCCGCGGACGGCGGGCGTGGCGCTGAGCCGCAGCTTCTAGGCATGAGGTTCTTCGACGAAGCCGCCGTCCTGCAGCGCCTCGATCTCGATGGCTGCCGGACGGCGGTGCGCGAGGCGATGGTGGCCCTGTCCTCGGGTCAGACCCGGCAACTGCCCCGCTCGATCATCCCGATCGGCGCGGGGCGGCTGTTCGGCCAGATGCCGGGCGCGCTGCTCAACGGCGGCTATTTCGGGGCCAAGCTGATCAGCGTCTTCGCCGAGCCGGATAGGCCAGGACGCAGCGCCCACCAGGGCGTGGTGGTGCTGTTCGACGCCGAGAGCGGCCAGGCGGTCTGCGTCGCCGACGCCGGGGCGATCACCCAGATCCGCACCGCCGCCGGCACGGCCGCCGCCACCGACGCCCTCGCGTTGCCCGACGCCGAGCGCCTGACCCTGATGGGGCACGGCCATCAGGCCAGCGCCCACATAGAGGCCCTGGCCCGGGTGCGGCCGCTGCGCGAGGTGCGGGTCTGGGGCCGTTCGATCGAGCGGGCCCAGGCCTTCTGCGCGCAGATGTCGGCGGCCACCGGCCTGTCGATGGTCGCCGTCGAGGACGCCCGCGAGGCCGTCGCCCACGCCCAGATCGTCTGCACGGTCACCGGCGCGGTCGAGCCGGTGCTGATGGCCGAGTGGCTGACGCTGGGAACCCACGTGAACCTGGTCGGCGCCAGCGTCGCCTCGGCCGCCGAGGCCGAGGCCGCCGTGGTGTCGGCGGGGCGCTATTTTGTCGAAAGCCGCGAATCCGCTCGCAACGGCGCGGGCGAGTTCCTGCGCGCCATCGCCGCCGGCCTGGTCGCGGAGGACTGCATCCAGGCCGAGATCGGCGAGGTCTTCGCCGATCCGGGCGTGGGGCGGCGGTCGCCGTCGGAGATTACCGTGTACAAGTCGATCGGCCACGCCGTGCAGGATCTGGCGGCCGCGGCCTATCTCTACGAGCAGGTGCGATGACCTTTAGAACCCGTCTGCTGGCCGGGCTGGCCGCCGCCTTCACCCTTGGCTCTGGAGCGAGTCTGGCCCAGCCCGCCGGGTCGCTGGACGTCCGGCTGGCGCCCGGACGCATGGACGAGGCCACGGGCCTGGGCGACCTGACGGTGGAACTGCGGTTCTCGGACCTCGCGGTCCAGTCCGGCGCGCCGCTGCTGACCCTACCGCTGGTGATCGCCAACACCGCCACCGTCGCCGACACCCTGACCGGCCTGAAGGCGACCGACGCTGACGGCGAGATTCCGCTGACCGTCAGGGACGATCCCGCCAAGGGCATGGTCTGGTCGCGCCACTGGCTGGCCGGTCGCGCCACGCGCGGCCCGGTCGTGGTGTGCTACGTCGCCCCAGTCGACAACACGCCGTCCACGCGCGGATCGGGGCCGCCCTACGCCTTGCGCACCGAAGGCGGCGGCGTCTCCGGCGTCGGCAACACCTTCATCCTGCTCCCGGAGGACAAGACCGTCCGCCGTATCCGACTGCGCTGGGACCTGGCGGCGCTGCCCAAGGGCTCGACGGCGACCTCCAGCTTCGGCGAGGGCGACGTCGCCCTGCCGGACGGTCCCGCCGACCAACTGGCCTCGACCGTGTTCATGGCCGGTCCGATGAAGCGCGAGCCGGCGGCGGTGTCCGAGGCGGGCTTCTCGTCGGCCTGGATGGGAAAGCCGCCCTTCGATCCCGCGCCCCTGATGGCGTGGACCAACAGCCTGCACGGCTGGATGAGCGGTTTCTTCCAAGACAAGGCCGTGCCGCCTTATCGCGTCTTCCTGCGCTACAACCCGATCAACGCCGGGGGCGGCACGGCGCTGACCCGCTCGTTCCTGACAACCTACGGCGCCGACACCCGGGGCGAGAGCCTCAAGGGCACCCTGGCCCACGAGATGGTCCATACCTGGACCGACTCCGACGCCGGCCAGTGGTACGGCGAAGGGATCGCCGTGCACTATCAGGGCCTGCTGCCGTTCCGGGCCGGCCTGCTTTCGGCGGACGAGTTCCTCGAAGACCTGAATGACACGGCGCGGCGCTACTACGCCAATCCGCTGAACGGCACGCCCGACCACGAGATCGCGCCGCGCTTCTGGGAGGACAGCCGTATCCGGGTGCTGCCCTACGACCGTGGCGGTCTCTATTTCGCAGTGCTGGATGGCCGCATCCGCCGCGCCAGCGGGGGCAAGCGCTCGGTCGACGATCTCGTCCTGGAGATGAACCGCCGCTTCGCCGCCGGCGAGAAGGCCGACGACGCGGCCTGGGTCGAGCTGGTGGCGAAGGAACTGGGCGAGGACGGCCGCAAGCTGCACGAGGCCATGCTGGCTGGCGGCCTGATGTTGCCGGAGGCCGACGATTTCGGTCCCTGCTTCACCCGCTTGACGGCCAAGGCCCGCCGCTTCGAGCTGGGCTTCGAGCCCCGGTCGCTGGTCGGAACGACCAAGACCATTCGCGGCCTCGTCCCGGGTTCGGAGGCGGCCAAGGCTGGGCTGAAGGACGGCGACGTCGTCACCTATGCCGTCGCGCTGGACGGCGTGCAGGGCGATCAGGCCGCGACCCTGACCCTGAAGGTCACCCGCGACGGCAGGACGTTCCCGCTGACCTACCTGCCGCGCGGCGAGGCGGTCGAGGTCTACCAGTGGGCGCGCAAGCCTGGCACGGAGGGGATGAAATGCGTCTACTGATCACCGCCTTGCTGGCCGCCTCGATCGCCGGTTCCGCCGCCGCCCAGGCGCCCGCCACCGTCAAGGACGGCTTCTCCCTGGCCGTGACCGGCGACCTGATCGGCCCGGAGCACTCGATCACCGGCTACAGCGATCCCGGCACGCTGCGCATCCAGCGGCTGCTGTCGGGCGCCGACGCGGCCTTCGGCAACCAGGAAGGGGCGATCTTCGACTTCGACAAGTTCTCCGGCTGGCCGGCCGCCCAGAACGGCGGCGGCACGCCGGTCAACGACGCGGCCGTGGCCTTCGACCTCAAGGCGATGGGCTTCAGGCTGATGTCGATGGCCAACAACCACGCCACCGACTTCGGCGTCGAGGGCATGGCCTTGACCCGGCAGGCGCTGGACGCCGCCGGCGTCGCCCATGCCGGCACGGGCGACAGCCTGACCGCCGCGCGCGCTCCGGCCTACGCCAAGACGGGGCGCGGCACGGTGGCCCTGGTGTCGTTCGCCGGCACCTATACCGACATCTCGCTGGCCACCGACCCTAATCCGGCCCGGGGCTTCCGCGCCCGTCCGGGCCTGGCGCCGCTGCGCTCGCGCGAACTGCAGCGGGTGACGCCAGAGCAGATGCGGACCCTGCGCGAGATCGCCGCCCGTTCGGCCACGCCCGACGCGGCCAAGAACCCGGAAGTCTTCAGCGCCGCCAGGACCGGCGACGAACTGACCATCGGCCGCACCACCTTCCGCGTCGATGAGCGGCCGGGGCTGAGCTACGACCTGGACGCCGGTGATCGCGCCGCCGCCCTGGCCAGCGTCAAGGAGGCGCGCGGCAAGGCCGACCTGGTGCTGTTTTCGATCCACGCCCACGAGACGGCTTCGTCCGACCCGGAGGACGCCCGACCGGCCGACTACATGAGGCCGCTGTTCCACGACCTGATCGATGCCGGCGCCGACGCGGTGGTGCGCCACGGTCCGCACGCGCTGCTGGGGGTGGAGATCTACAAGGGGCGACCGATCTTCTACGGCATGGGCAGCCTGATGTTCCAGGTCGGCGACAGGAACCGACAGTTCCGGGGCTTCACCCTGCCGGCCGAGTGGTACGACGGGGCCGTGGCGGTCAGCGAGTATCGCGAGGGCCGCGTCGCCGTGATCCGCATCCACCCGTTCGTCCAGAACCTGGAGGACGAGCGCCTGCAGGGCACGCCTAAGTCGCCGTCGCACGAGGACGCCCAGCGCATCCTGAAGCGGATCCAGGTCGCCTCGGCGCAGTTCGGAACCCGGATCGACATCGAGGGCGACGTCGGCGTGATCCGCCTGCCCACGGAGCGCTGAAGTGAGGCTGGCGCGCCGGCGGGCCTTGGTGGGGCTTGGCGCTGTGGCGCTGGCGCCCAAGGCGGTCGCGCGCGAGGCGTCGGTTCCCGACCTCGCCCTCTACCAGGCCATCCGCGACGAGGGGCTGAAGCGCAGCCAGGCCATGGCCCATGCCGAGAGCCTGGTCGACGATGTCGGCGCCCGCCTTATGGGTTCTCCCAGCATGCGGCGGGCCTATGACTGGGCGCTGGCCAGGATGCGGACGCTGGGATTGAGCGATCCCAGGCTAGAACCCATCGGCCCGTTCGGCCTGTCCTGGCGGCAGACCCTGGCCTGGGCGCGCATGATCGCGCCGGACCAGGCCCAGTTCGCGGCCGCGGCCAGTCCCTGGTCGGTGGCCACCAGGGGCGCGGTCGAGGGCGAAGCGGTCGCCGTCCGGCTGGAAACCGACGAGGATCTGCGGCGCTTCAAGGGGCGGCTGGCAGGCAAGGTCGTCCTGCTGGGGGCGCCGACGGCCTCGCCCGCCGACGGCCCGGCGGTCGTACGCCACAGCGACGAACAGGTGTCGCGGGGAGAGGCGGCCGAGGCCGTGCGCGCCTACTATCGCACCGTCGTAGAGCGCCGCGCGCGGCAGGGGCGGGAAGGGCTGTTCAAGGCCCGCCGCAACGCCTTCCTGGCCGCCGAGGGCGTGCGCGCGGTCGTGATCGACGGCGGCGCCGCCGCGCCGGGCGCCATGGTCGTCGACGGTTCGGAGCTCGGCGGCCGTCCATGGCTATCGGCCGAACGCCCTTCATTTCCCGCGCTCTATCTAGACGGCCAGGCCTACGCCCGCTGCTGGCGGTTGGCGCAGGCCGGCGCGGCGCCGCGCCTGGCGCTGGAGATCGCCACCGAGGAGGGCGATCCGAACGAGCCCGGCTACAACGTCGTGGCGGAGCTGCCTGGCTGGGACCCGGCGCTGAAGACGCAGGTGGTGCTGGCGGGCGCGCATCTCGACAGCTGGGCGGCGGGCGCCGGCGCGGCCGACAACGCCGCCGGCGTGGCCGCTACCCTCGAAGCCGTCCGCATCCTGCGCGCCGTCGGGGCGAAGCCTCGGCGCACGATCCGCGTGGTGCTCTACGGCGGCGAGGAGCAGGGGCTCTATGGCTCCGAAGCCTATGCCAGGCGGCGCCTGGGCTGGATCCCGCGCTCCACCGCGCCCGAGCAGATGGCGCTGCCGGTCGAGGGACGGCGGGCCAAGGTCGGTCCGCTGCGGAAGGGACCGGAGTACGAAGGCTTCAGCGTGGCCTTCAACCTGGACGGCGGCTCGGGCCGTATCCGGGGCGTCTTCACCGGCGGCAACCCTGCCCTGGCCGAGCTCTACCGCGCCTGGATCGCGCCGCTGAAGGACCTGGGCGTTCTGGCGGTCCATGACGGGCCGCACTGGCCCGCCGACCAGTCGACCTTCACCGAGATAGGCCTGCCGGGAATCTCGTTCCTGCAGGATCCGCTCGACTACGACAGCCGGGCCCACCACGCGAGCCTGGACACGCTGGAGCGACTGTCGTCCGCCGATCTGGCCCAGGCCGCGAGCGTGCTGGCGATCTTCCTGATCAACAGCGCCGACAGCGATGCGCGGGCGCCCCGGCCCTGACAAAGGCCCGTCAGGGACGGGACAGGAAGAACTCCACCGGCACGACCAGTTCCACTTCGTCGGGACGATCACCGGGGATCGGCGGCAGCGGCTGGGCGCGCTTGGGGGTCTCCACCGCCGCGCGGTCGAGTTCGCCGAAGCCTGACGAACGCTCCAGCCGCGACCACAGCACCTTGCCGCCGCGGTTCATGCGAAAGCGCACGTGGGCCACGCCTTGCTGTCGGCGCAGCTGGGCGGCGGGCGGATAGCGGCGCTTCTTCTCCAGCGCGGCCAGCACCTGGCCCTCCCAGGTTGCGACCGCGTCGCTGGCCGCCCGGACCGCGACGGGCGCGGGCTGGACCGGCGGCGCGGTGGTCTCGGGCGCCGCGGGGCCGGGATCAACGGGCGCGCTGGGACGCGGCGGCGTGAAGAACACAGGCTCCGGCGCGGCCCGGGCGGTCTTGACCGGCGGCGGATCGGGCGGCGCAGGCCGCGCGGCCTGGCGTTCCTGCTGCTGCGGACCAGGCGGGACCTCCAGCTGAGGAACCGGAGGCGAGGTCGTCTCCAGCGCCACGATCATCGGCGCGGCGGGCGGCGGGGCGATGAAGGCCGGGGCGAATCCGCCGAACAGGATCGCGCCGGCCAGCGCCGCATGCAGCGTGACCGACAGCGCCATCCCCGTCGCCGCTCGCGATCCGCGCCTGCGCGGCCCTCGACGAGGCGCGAGCGACGCCGAGATCGGCGGGTCGTGGAACGGGACCGCCTCCTGTCTGGCCAGGGCGATCGGCTTCACCCGCGCGCGCCTCGCGACGGGCGCGAGACCACATAGGCCGCGCACAGTCCGATGATCGTCGCCACCGCCAGCATCAGCGGCCACTTGGGATGGGCGCCCCACCAGAAGATCGCCAGGCCCAGCGCCATGCCGCCGCAAGCCATCAGCTTGGCGGCGAGCGGGATGGCCCGGTCGCGCCGCCAGGCCCGGAGTGTCGGACCGAAGCGCGGATGGTCCAGCAGCCAGGCCTCCAGCTTCGGCGACGACTTGGCGAAGCAGGCGGCGGCCATGATCAGGAACACCGTCGTCGGCATCAGCGGCACGACGGCGCCGATGAAGCCCAGCGCGACGCAGATCAGGCCCAGGACCAGCCAGACCCAGCGGGCCAGGGGACGGCGGCGATCGTTCTCAGGCGAAGGCGTCATCGACCAGTCCCCGCACCCGGCGGAAGGCCGCGGCCGCGCCCTCGACGGCGCGGGTCTCCTCGACGTCGCCGAAGGGCAGGGCGTCGAGGGCGGCGACGAAGCTGCGCCAATGGCGGCCCCGGCCCTCAGGATGGGCCGCAAGGTGGCGGGCGCCGAAGGTTTCGTCGAGCTCCAGGGCGGCGGCCGCCTTCAGCAGGAAGGCCGCGCCGAGGTTCGAGCCCTCGGCGACGTAGAGCCAGCCGAAGGCCTCGGCCGGATCGACGGGGCCGTTGCCGAAGATCGGCGGCGTCACGGCGCTGGGCGCGGGCTGGCCGAGATCCTGGATGTCCTGGGCGATCAGGTCGAGACGGCGACGCTCGGGCAGGTCCGGAACGTGAGCGACCAGGACCGGATGAGCGTAGAGCGCGTCGATCTCGCGGTGGAAGCCCCATTGAGCCCGCAGGAACCGGCCGTAGCGGTCGCGATCGCGGAAGGGCTCGAGCGACATGATGCGGCTGTCTAGCGCCTCGTGGGTCGTGTTGGTGCGAGCCTTGAGTCGCTTGGCGCGGGACGGGTCGTGGATCGAGACGTGTGCGTTCATGGAGGCCTTCCGGAGCGTCGTGAGCTTCGGGGCGCGCCGGCGATCGCATCGCATTCGCGCCTCACGAGGGAATGACGGTTCAGGCCCGCCGCTTTCCGAAAGAAAATCGTGCGGGCGATCCGATCTTTTCGCGTTCGTCGGCTTCGCGGGCCTGCGTGCCAGGGATCGCAGCGCAAAACAAGCCTTGTTGCGAGTTATTCTCAAATGCTAAGGGCCGCGCTCCGGCGTGGATCGCCGGTGGCGCGCTCGCGGTCCGGGCGTTTTCGTCTGGCGGGCGCGTGACGCAGAAGAAGATGATCCGCTCGCACTACCAGGCCCATCGCGACGGGCTGGTCCGCTACGTCCAGACGATCACCGGCGATCGCGATCAGGCCGAGGACGTGGTGCAGGAGGCCTACCTGCGCCTGGGTCAGGCCCTGACCAAGCGGCTCCTGGAGGACCCGGGGCGCTATCTCTTCCGCATCGTGCGCAACCTCGCCCTGGACGGACGACGTCGAGGGCGGCGCGACGGCCGCCTCTATGCCGACGATCCCGATCCCCTGATCGAAGGCGCGCGCGACGAGCAGCCCTCGCCAGAAGCCGCCGCGGTGGCGCGCGACGACTACGAGCGCCTGGTGGCGGCCATGGCCGAACTGCCCGAACGGACGCGGATCGCCGTCGAGATGCATCGCCTCGGCGGCGCCAAGCTGCGCGAGATCGCCGCCGAACTGGGGATCTCGACCTCGGCCGCCCACCAACTGGTGGTCGACGGCGTGGCCCACTGCCGCGACCGGCTGCGGCGGCGCTGAAGCGGATTTCGGAAAAACCCGATGCTCGAACGTCTATTGCAACGAACGGCCGTCCGGGCCGCAGGAACCTGACCGAATGGCCGAGCAAGACGTCGCGCGCGCGGACGCCGAAGCCCTGGAGTGGCTGCTGGCCTTGCACGAAGAGCCGGAGAGCGCCGAGCTCGTCGCCCGGTTCGAGGCCTGGCGCGTCGGTCATCCGGGCCGGGCTCGTGCTTGGGAGGAAGCTTCCGGCGTCTATGCCGTCATCGGCGACGTTCCGCCGGCCCACGCCGAGCGCTGGGCGAGCCGGCCCGACGGGCGGGGGCGAGCGGTCGGCGGCGCGCGCCGTCCGCGGCGGCATGCGGTCCAGGATCCTGGCCGGCGCCGGTTGGTCGCGGCCCTGGCCGCTTCGGCTGCGGCGCTGGTCGTCGCCGTGCTGGCGCCCGGCGCGATCGTCCGGCTGCAATCGGACTACGTCACCGGCGTGGGCGAGGTGCGGCAGGTGCGTCTGGAGGACGGCAGCCTGGTCAGCCTGGCGCCGGAGTCGGCGCTGGCGGTGGACTACTCGGCGGGCCAGCGGGACCTGCGGCTGGTCAGGGGGCGGGCCTGGTTCGACGTGCGCCATGATCCTTCGCGTCCGTTCACGGTGGCCTCGCGCGAGGTCGACGCGCGGGTGCTGGGCACGGCCTTCGAGGTCGACGCCGAGAGCCCTGGCGTCACCGTCCAGCGAGGGCTGGTGGGCGTGACCTCACGGCGGGTCAAGGGAATGGAGCGCGTGCCGGCGGGGCAGGGCGTCATGCTTGGCCGCGATGGTCGGTTCTTGCGCGCGCCGGCCGATCCGAACGCCGTGGCGGCATGGCGCCACGGCCAGATGTTGGTCGAGAACGGGACCATCGGCGAGGTAGTGAGGGCCCTGGGTCCCTGGACGCGCGACATCGTGCTGGTGCGTGGCCAGGCGCTTTCCGAGCGCCGAGTGACGGGCGTCTACAATCTGCGGGATCCCGAAGCTGTGACCAGCGCCCTGGCCCAGGCCTATGACCTGAAGGTCGCCCGGGTGACGCCGTGGATCCTGGTGATCTCCGAGCGCTGAAGTCCCGCAACGTGCTGGCGCCGTTGGAAAATCCAATCGCCGACGGGTCTTTCGAACTTTTTTTCGGAAAAAGCCCGGCCTGCGCCGTCGATTGGGAAGAACGGATTGCACATGCGTCGCAATCTATAGTTTTTCGTAAGTTCGGAGACGGTCGTGGGGTTTTCCAATCGGGTGCGTACGGGCGGCGGGCGAGCGGCGCTGGCCGCGGCGCTGATGTTGACGACGGCGCTGGCCGGGGCGGGCGTGGCCATGCCCGCCGCCGCCCAGGAAAGCGCCCAGCGCGCCTATGACATTCCTGCCCAGCCGCTGCCCTCGGCCCTGACCGCCTTCGGCCGTCAGTCGGGCCTGCAGGTCAGCGTTCCGGCCGCCCTCGCACGGGGGCGTGTCTCCGGCGCGGTTTCGGGTCGCCTGTCGGCGGCCGAGGCGGTCAGTCGCCTGCTGGCCGGCACCGGACTGACCTACCGCATCCAGGGCGACGTCCTGACCCTTTCGCCGGCGCCGACCGCCGAAGGGGCCACGCAGCTGGGCGCCCTTCGCGTGCAGGGCGACGCCGCGTCCGCCGGCCAGGGCGGCCAGTCCGGCGCGCCGTTCGCCGACGAGGAAGGCGACGATGCCCGCGCCGACGCCGTCTATTCGAAGGCCCGTTCGTCGGCCTACATCCCCCGCGAGACGCTGGAGCGATTTCGCGGTACGTCGGTCGCCGACATCGTCAAGGGCGTGGCCGGGGTGACGGCCGGCGATCCGCGCTCGGCCAACGCGCTGGATCTCAACATCCGCGGCGTGCAAGGGCAGGGGCGCATCCCGGTCGTCATCGACGGCGGCCAGTCGACCATCGACACCTATCGCGGCTATGCGGGCCAGTCGCAGCGCAACTATCTCGACCCCGACCTGATCAGCAGCGTCAGCATCACCAAGGGCCCCAGCCTGGAGGCCAACGCCTCGGGCGGCATCGGCGGCGTGGTGGTCATGGACACCCTCAAGGCGGCCGACATCCTGCGCGCCGGCAAGGACTTCGGCATGCGCGTGCGGGCCGGGATCTCGGACGCCAGCACAAAGGATCTGCCGGCCTGGAGCGCCTTCCAGAACCCCAGCCGCAACGACATCACCCGTCCCGGCAGCCACTTCTACAACCTCGCGGTGGCCAAGAGCTGGGATCGGTTCGACCTGGTGGCCGCCTACGCCAAGCGCGAGAACGGCAACTACTTTTCGGGCTCGGAGGGCTACGAGAACTTCCCGACCGGCCGCGGCCTGCTGGCGACCCTGAACCCGGCCAAGACCGAGGTCTTCAACACCTCCAACAGCTCGGAATCGTTCCTGCTGAAGGGGACCTGGAAGATCAGTGACGACCAGGTGCTCGAAGCCGGCTACCGCCATTTCGACGGCCGCCAGGGCGAGATCATGGCCTCGCAGATCATCCGCGTGAACCGCGAGCGCGTGCCGCAATGGGCGCTCGGCCACATGGACCTGGACGCCTACAATCTGCGCTATCGCTATCGGCCGGCCAACGACCTGATCGACCTGAAGGCCAACCTCTGGCTCACCAAGGCCGAGAGTCTGGCCTACAACGGCCTGACCGGCGTCACACCGTGGTTCCTCGACCGTCCGACCCAGTGGTACGACGGCCCGACCTTCAATACCGAGGACGGCTATCGCGACGCCTACTGGAACGAGCTGAGCATCGAGCGTTTCGGCGGCGACGTGACCAACACCTCGCGCGTGTTCACGGGGCTTGGCCGGCTGGACTTCACCTACGGGGGCTCGTTCACCAGCGAGGACATCAAGCCCGGTCCCAACTCGCCGATCCTCGAGGAGGACCTGCGCAACAACCGCTATCTGCGCAACGCCGAGCGCAAGGAATACAGCCTCGTCGGCTCGGTCACCTGGGCGCCGAACGACCAGTGGGAGCTGACCGCCGGCGGGCGCTTCAACCGCATCGACATCCGCGACCGCAACCGCACGGCAACCGAAGGGCCCTACGAGGTGACCGGCCGCTACCGCGACACCACCTTCTACATGCCCAACCCGACCCGGCCGGGCGCGCTGACCAGCGTCGCGCGCGTCTACTGGTTCCCGGACGCGCAGGGCAATTTCACTGAGGCCTCGCTGTTCGCCTCGCCCTACGAAAAGGGCACGGTGGGCGACATCAAGGGCTGGACAACCTATCGCGCCGACGCGGCCGAGGACCTGGAAGGGCCGACGTCCTGGACCTGGTCTAAGCCGATCCGGCGTAAGGCCGACGCGTTCATGCCCACGGTCAGCGCCAGCTACAAGCCGACGCAGAACAGCCTCGTCTACGTGAAGTACGCCGAGGGCGTGAAGCTGCCGAGCCTGTTCGAGTCGACGCTGGGCCTGTTCACGGCCGCCAAGCCGACCAACGATCTCAAGCCCGAGCGCAGCAAGAGCTGGGAAGTCGGCGCCAGCATCCTGCAGCGGGATCTGTGGAAGACCGGCGACCGCGGCGCGCTGAAGGTCGCCTATTTCGACACGCGCATCCGCGACCTGATCACCCGCGACTACCGCACCCTGTCGGCCGGCCTGATCCGCAACGTCGACAGCTTCAATGTCGAGGGCGTGGAACTGCAGGGCTCGTACGACATGGGCCGGGTGTTCGCCGAACTATCGGCCCACCGCTACTTCAAGGCCGAGACCTGCGCGCCCGACATCGCGGCCGAGCGCCGGGCCTATGGCCAGCAGCGCGGGATCGACGAGCTGATCAACACGCCCGACTGCGTGGCGGGCGGTTTCGAGGGCTCCTACACCAACACCCAGAACCCGCCGAAGTATAACGTCAACCTGACGGCGGGCACGCGGCTGTTCCAGGATCGCCTGATCGTGGGCGGGCGGATGGTCGCCAACTCGGGACCGATCAGCAAGCTGGACAAGGAATGGAACGTCGGCCTGTCGGCGATCCAGCAGCTCTATCGCAAGGCTACGGTCTACGACCTCTTCGCCACCTACAAGGTGACCGAACAGGTGACCCTGGACGCCAATCTCGACAACGTGGGGGACGAGTACTACCTCGACCCGCTGTCGCTGGCAGTGGTTCCGGCGCCGGGCCGCACCCTGCGCCTGGCCCTGACCTGGCGCTATTGATCCTTACGTGCGCGGCGACCTGCGGGTCGCCGCGCGCTTCGGCCGCGCCAGACGCCGAAGGTGACTATTTTCACAAATTTCCCTCTATCAGGGTGAGTTGCCCAGGATCAATTTTACGGCGATTTTGACGCCGCGCACGGGGGGCGTCTGATCCGGGGGAAGTCATGGCTTGGCCGTCACGCGGCGAAAGGCCGCCTGCGAGAAAAGCTGGCGAGGGCAGGGGGCAGGGGCTCGTCCGCCATGTGATGACGGTGCTTGCCGCGTCGCTGACGCTCTCCCTCGGGATCGGCTCCGCCGCCGCCTTCGCCCGCGACGACATCCTGACGCCAGCGGCGATCACCGCGTTCGAGCAGAAGCTGGAAGGCGCGCGCACCACGCAGGCCGGCATCGCCGAACGCGTCGCGTGCTTGGAGCGCCAGGACGCGACGCTGGTCGCCGAACGCGACGCCGATCAGCTGCGCCTGGGCCAGTTGGTCGCCCACAAGCGGGAGCTGGAGAGCACGCTGGCCCAGCGACGCGTCGAGTACGACGGCTTCCTCGCTCAATACAACGACGCCAACAAGCGCCTTAGCGCGCTGAGAGCCGACCTCGATCAGCTGAAGGCCTACAAGGCCGCCAAGGAAGAGGCCGTACGTTTCTGCAAGGACAAGTGGGGCATCCTGGGCTTCCTGTGCGACGTCTCGGTGGAGATCGCCCAGCTGACCGGCCAGATCCGCAACATCGATCCCTTGATCGGCCCCGCCGAGAAGCAGGTCAACGACGCCGTTGCCGGCATGGAGGCGGCCGTCAAGCGCTACGACGAAAGCCAGACCCAGCTGACCGCGGCCGAGGCCGACGCCGTTCAGACCACCGACCAGATCAACGTAGCGGAGGCGTCCATCAGTCGGCTGCAGGCCGCGCTGGCGCTCCTGCGGCCGGAAGTCCTGCGCAACACCCAGCTGCTCAACGAGTTCGCCAGCGCCCTGGGCGACGCCCGGCGCGTCGACACCGCCGATGGCCGCGCGCGCACCGGGCGGCTGGTGAAGGCCCTGGCCGCCAGGGTCGACGGCGTCCGTACGAAGTCTGACGCCCTGTCCGACCAGACCCGGGCGGTCCTCACGCCGCAGCAGCTCACGGCCTGCCTCAAATAATTTCGAAAAGCCAAGTCCCGACCAGGAGGGAAATCATGCCCGACACCGTCCCCTTTGAAAGCAGCGCCGACCGGCTCGCCAAGGCGATCGAGGACGAGGTGAAGACGCTTCGCGCCCAGGATCCGCTGGAACTGCCCGAGCGCGGCGCGCCGATCGTCAAGCACTACGTCGCCAAGATCGAGGGCAAGTACGACGTCCGGCGGGCCAAGACCGACACCGACAACGCCGTCGACCTGCTCTACATCGCCTACAACACCACGCCCCAGGAAGAGGGCGACATCCGCGTCAAGATCTCCAAGATCATGGACCGCCTGCTGCGGGCCCAGCGCACCAGCCAGCTGGTGATGGCCGAGGCCATGGGGGCCGCCGACGACGTGATCACCTTCCTGGACATCGCCTTGCCCGGCTGGCTGGACGCCAAGGAAGACGGCGGCGTCGACAGCGTGAAGGCCTTCCTGACCCAGGACCTGCTGCAGACCGCCACCGACATCAAGGCCAAGGCGACCGAGATCCGGGGCAAGCTGGGGTCGATCGCCACCAGCTATGACGACATCATCACCGACACCGCGGCCGCCACGCACAGCAGCGAGAAGGTGCTCGCCAGCCGCCTGGCCGACCAGAAGGCGATCCTCGCGGAGATCAACGAGGCCGAGGCCGACCGCGACCAGGTGGAGTCGCTGGTCAAGGACCTGCAGGACGAGGTCCAGAAGTTCGAGGCCAAGGCCCGGGCCTACGAGCAGCGCGCCACGACCGCCGAGGAGCGGGCCTTCGTGCTGCAGATCATCAAGATCGGCGCCCAGGTGGTGGCCGCGGCCCTGCCGCCGATCGCCATGGCGCTGGGCGCCGGCGCCACGGGCGGCGCGTCGGTGATCGCCGCCTCGACCATGAAGTCGATCACCCAGGCCGGAAAGCTCGAGGAAAAGCCCGCGCCGGACTCCACCAGCGAAGTCCTCAAGACCAAGTCCGAGATCGCCGCCAAGAAGAAGGATCTCGTGCTCGCCGAGAAGAAGGTGACCGAAAGCAAGAGCAAGGTCGCCGGGCTGCGAAAGGACCTCACCACGGCGCAGGAAGCCGCCGGCAAGCCGGTCGAGGCCGGAAGCGCCAAGGAGACCATCGCCCAGCCGGAGGACAACGAAGAGGTCAAGGGCGTCAAGGAGCGGCTGAAGGACGCCAAGCAGACCTTGTCGGAGGACGAGAGCAAGGTGGTCGGGCTGGTCGGCGCGCTGTCGGGGCTGCAGGCCTCGCTCACCGCCCTGGCCCAAGGCCTTGGCGAGCTGTCGCAGGACCAGAAGGACGAAGCCGCCGGCCTTCGCGAGATCCAGATGAAAATGCTGGACAAGGCCGAGGCCTACGAGCGCGAACGCCGCGAGCAGGCAGCCAAGCTGGTCAAGATCAATGCGCTGCTGAAGGGCAAGCTCTCTCAGGAAGAGACCATCAAGCTGGCGGTCCAGTCGCTGAACCTCAGCATCAGCGCCTTGAAGCGGACGAAGGAGATCATCGAGGAGATCGCCAGCTTCTTTAATTCGTTCGTCCAGTTCATGGCGCGGGTCGCCGAGGAGGCCCGGATCGAGGTCACGGTGGTCGAGGGCCTGGTCAATCGCGGCGTGATCGGCAAGAGCAGCCTCGAGCGGCTGCTGCGCTCGACCGACGAGTTCTTTATCCGCCAGGCTGGCGAATGGCGTGCGGTGGGCGTGGTCTCCGAGGCCTTCAACAACAGCTTCGCCGACGGCTTCACGAAGCTGAACGGCCTGGCCGGCCAATACATCACCGGCGACAAGCTCACAGCCTATCTCGCCGAGGCCGCCGCATTGCTGACCAAGATCTCCGCCGACCGTCAGGCGGCGGCCAACGCCCGCCTCCTGGACCTGGGCGAGTATCGCAAGATGCTGCGCGACGACGCGGCGGGATCGGACCCCGCCGCGGCCTGACGGCCCGATCGGCCTCGTCCCTGATCCGGACGCAGTTTCCGGATCAGGGACGAGGTCGCGCCGCCGTTGGTCGACTTGAACTTGATATCGATATCATTGTGTGTAGCCTGCCCTCAAATCGATAAGGCGATCAAAAAGGGGAGGCGACGCCATGAAGCCCACACGTCGAGACATGGTCGCGCTGGCGATGGCGTCCGGAGCCACGACCGGCGCGGCGACCAAGGCTGCCGCGGCGCAAGGCGCCCGGGTCCATGCCGTCGCCTCGCCGGATGGTCGGCTGAAGGCGGTCCTGGACGTTTCGGGCGTCGCGCCGAAATGGAGCGCAACCTATGACGGCAAGCCGCTGCTGCTGCCCTCGGAGCTGGGCCTCTGGCTGGCCGAGGGCCGGCTGCTGGGCGAGGGAGCCAGGGTCGCCGGCGTGACGCCGGAAAGCTTCGAGGGCGACTGGCGGCCGGTGTTCGGCCAGTCGTCGCGCTACGATCAGTCGGGCCGGCAGCTCACCCTGCACATGGTCGACGCCAAGGCCGGCGTCCGCTTCGACATCGTGCTGCGCGTGCTGAACGGCGCGGCGGCCGTGCGCTACGCCCTTACCGGCCTGTCGAAGGGCCAGAGGCTGGCCCTGATGGGCGAGCGCACCCGCTTCCGCTTCCCTGAGGCCGCGCGCCTCTACGCCAGCCGCGACGAGGGCGACATCCATGTCTCCACCCAGGCGGGCCTGGCGCCGCTGGAGCATCCCGACCTGACCGGATCGTCCGACAAGGGCCCCTACGCCGACTTGCCGGTCACCGTGGATCTGGGCAACGGCGTCTTCGGCTTCATGGCCGAGTCCGATCGGCTGCACTATCCGCGCTGCATGGTCCGCGCCCACGAGCAGGGCGGGCTCGTCACCTATCTGATGCGCTATCCCGGCCGCGCGACCGGCTGGGGCGGCGAGGACGACACGCCCGAAGAGCCCACCTTCGAGATCGAGGTCGGCCAGAAGACGCCCTGGCGCGTACTGCTGGCGGCCGACAGCGCCAAGGGCCTGATCGAGCTGCACCACGTGGTTCCGACCCTGGCGACGCCGAACCAGCTGGGCGACGTGTCGTGGGTCAAGCCAGGGCGCGCCTTCCGGATCATGAAGCCCTACTCGACGGAGGCCTCGCTGAAGGCGGTCGACTTCGCCCAGAAGCGCAACATCCGCTACGTGCTGTTCGACGCCCACTGGTACGGCGACGGGACCGACGCCTCCGATCCCACCGCGCCGATCGCCGCCTTGGACCTGCAGCGGGTCATCGACTACGCCAAGGACCGCGACATCGGCGTGCTCGTCTATATCGACCGTGTCGCGGTGACCAAGGCGCTGGCGCAGATGTGCCGTCTTTACCAGCGCTGGGGCCTGGCCGGCGTGAAGCTGGGTTTCATGTGGGAGGGCCGGCAGTCCGACGTCGACTTCATCACCAAGGTCGTCCGGGCCTTCGGCGAGCACGGCATGGTCGTGAACCTGCACGACAACCTGCGGCCGGCTGGCCTGGAGCGGACCCTGCCCAACTATCTCACCCTGGAGGGCGTGAAGGGCAACGAGCAGTTTCCAGCCGCGCGCCACCATGTGAACCTGGCCTTCACGCGGCCGATCGCCGGACCGATCGACTACACCATCTGCTACGCTCAGGAGCGCAACCAGACCACCAACGCCCACCAGCTGGCCCTGGCCGTGACCTGCTACAGCCCGCTGACGCTGCTCTACTGGTACGACAAGCCCGAGAAGTACGCGGACAAGGCCTGGCCGGAGCTGGAGTGGTTCGACGCCTGCCCGACGACCTGGGACGAGACCCGCGCGATCGCCGGCGAGCTTGGCGATTACGTGGTCGTCGCGCGCCGCAAGGGCCAAGCCTGGTATCTCGGCGCGCTGACCAACGAGATGGAGCGGCGCCTGGATCTCGACCTTGGTTTCCTGGGGCAGGGGCGCTGGACGGCGCTGCGCTACAAGGACGGCGATCTGGCCCGGCCGGCCAATCGCACTCGCGTGGTGATCGAACGCCAGATCGTCGACGCCAGGACGCGCCTGCGCCTGCAGCTCAACGCCGCCGGCGGTCAGGCCATCCGTTTCGAACCGGCTTGAACGGCTCGGCTCCCACGAAAAAAAAGGGCGCCTGCAGAGGGCGCCCGCCTTGGGAGTGTTGGAGGAAGTAGATCCAATAAGACGACGTCGCAGGACATCGTCGAAGGCTTGGTATCGATATCAAAATTGGAGTGAAGGTCAAGCGCCCGGCGTTCTTCGAACGCGAGGCGCCTGATCCTCAGGGCGTGATCCAGAAGCCGTCGAAGTCGGTCCAGCCGATGCGGGTGGCGGTGTTGGCCGGCGTGCCCGCCGGCGCCTGGGCGAAGATCCCGACCTGGCTGCCGACCCATCGGCCGGGGCGGCTGACGAAGGGCGCGCCGATGTTGGTGAACGCCTTGCCGTCCAGGCTGTAGCTCAGCGTCACCCTGGCATGCATCGAGCGCAGCATCGACGGCCAATAGGGCGAGAACTCCGGCGGCGGTTCGGTCACGAAGACCGGTTCGGCGCTCATGCGCAGCCAGACCGAGCTGGCGGCCTTGGCCTCGATCACCTCGACGTGCTCGGGCTGGAACTTGTCGGCGCCGGTGCGATCGACGCGGACGAGGGCGGGTCCCGCGGCCGTGTTCTGCAGGCCGATCCAGGCATAGTCCGACCCGAACATCACAAGGCCCGCGCGTTCGCCCACGGCCTTGGGCGCGAAGTCGAGCCTGGTTGTCGCCGTGAACCGCTCGGCGGGCAGCTTCTGGGTCAGCAGCGCGCCGGTCTCCCAGAGGTTCTCCGGCGACGAGATCGATTTGAGGCGCAGCTTGCCCGGCGCGGCCTTCAGGTCGGCCCAGTCGTCGGCGGGATTGGCGTTCCACTGCCAGCCCGGCGACAGGACCCCGTCGAAGTCGTCGCTGTCCTGCGGCGCGAGGCGGGGGGAGGGGGCCTTGGAGGCGGGCTTGCGGTGGGTCAGCACGGGCTCGCCGATGCCGTCGCCGTCCTTGTCCTCGCCGATCACCGGCCAGCCGTCCTTCCAGGCCATGGGCTGCAGCAGCACGCGGCGGCCGTAGGAGTCGGCGTCCTGGAAGTGCAGGAACCAGTCCTCGCCCGAGGGCGTGGTCACCCAGGCGCCCTGGTGGGGGCCGTTGAACTCGGTGGCGCCCTGGTCGAGCACGTTGCGGCCCTCGTAGGGACCTTCCAGCTTGCGCGAGCGGAACACGCCCTGCCAGCCGCCCTTCACGCTGCCGCTGGGCACGAACACGTAGTACCAACCGTCGCGCTTGTAGAGCTTGGGACCCTCGGTGGTCATCCAGGGGAACGGCCCGCGCGAGGTCGCGACCTTGGGCTGCTTGTCGCCCTCGATCAGGGTGATCGCGTCGCCCACGGTCTGGTCGCCGGCCTTGTTCAGCTTGCGGGCGGTGATGACGTTGGCGAAGCCGGCGCGGCTGCGGGCGAAGGCCGTGACCAGCCAGCCCTGGCCGTCGTCGTCCCAGAACGGCGCGGGGTCGATGACGCCGCGCCGGTCGTCGACCAGCACCGGCTTGGACCACGGGCCGGCCGGATCCTTGGCCCTCACCACGAACACCCCAAAGTCGGGATCGGGGTAGTAGATCAGGAACTCGCCGTCGTGGTGGCGGATCGCCGGGGCCCAGACGCCGCCGCCGCGGCGGGGCGTGGCGTGGTGCGCCTGGGGCGTGATGGCGAGCAGGGCGTGGCCGATGATCGTCCAGTTGACGAGGTCCGTCGACTTCAGGATCGGCAGGCCGGGCACGTTGGTGAACGAGGAAGAGACCAGGTAGTAGGCGTCGCCGACCCGGATGGCGTCAGGGTCGGAATAGTCGCCGGCCAGGACGGGGTTCTTGTAGGTTCCGTCGCCAAGGTCGGGCAGCCAGGCCCGCTCTGCCTTCGGCGTTTCGGCCGCTGCGGCGGAGGCCGTCAGCAGAGCCGCCGCGGCGATCAATCCCAGTCCGAGCGAGGTGCGACCCGAGCCTGCCATTCCGTGTTCCCATCCCATATTATGATATCGTTATCATTAGCATGGGGCGAGGCTTTGGCAAAGTCGGTCAGGCCGGCGGCGGGGCGGTCGAGGCGCGCTGGATCAGCTGCAATTCGGCCTGCACGTGGCCGCCTGGGTCGGCGGTCGGCCGGGCCAGGTCCATGGCCAGCAGTACGGCCGAGGCGGCCATGTCGGCGATCGGCTGGCGGATGGTGGTCAGCTCCGGCCAGACGGTGGTGGCCACCGAGGTGTCGTCGAAGCCGGCGATGCTGAGATCGGCCGGGATCGACAGGCCGAGGCCGTGGGCGACGGCGCTGACGGCCGCGGCCATGTCGTCGTTGGCCGCGAAGATCGCCGACGGGCGGCGGCGCAGGCCCAGCAGGTGGCGCGCCGCGTCCAGACCGCCGCGATAGCTGAAGCCGCCCTCGGCGACATAGGTCTCGTCCACGGTCAGGCCGGCGGCCGCCATGGTCTCGCGAAAGCCCTTCTCGCGCAGTTGGGCGGTGGAGTGGGCGGGATCGCCGCGCACGAAGGCGATGTCCACGTGGCCCAGGTCCAGCAGATGCTGGGTCATCATCCGGGCGCCTTCGAAGTCGTCGATGAACACGGCGGGGCGACCTTCGAGAGGCCTCGCCGTGGCGAAGCTGACCGCGCCGACGCCGGCCTTTTCGAGCGACTCCAGGATCGCCGCATCGTCGCACAGCGGCGGCGGCAGGATGACCGTGCCCACTCCGGCGTCGACCAGCTTCTGCACCGCCTGTGCGGGCGTCGGGTGGGCCTGGCTGGGCTCGATCAGCAGCTGGCAGCCGCTGAGGCTGGCCTGGCGGAACGCGCCCATCAGGTAGTTCGACAGGTTCGACGAGCTGGCGTTGGAGTACAGCATGCCGATCTGCGAGACGCCGGTGCGTGTGGCGCGGGCCAGCGAGTTGGGCCGGTAGCCCAGGGCCTTGATGGCTTCCTCGACCTTCTCGCGCACGGCCGGCCGCACGTGGGGATAGCCGTTGACCACGCGGGACGCGGTCATCGAGGACACGCCGGCGTGCTGCGCCACGTCGTGGATGGTCGGCGCCTGTCGCCTCTGCGTGCTCAAGGAGTCCTCGCCCTCGTTACGACTCTCTGCGGTCGCCGCGCAGTCTAGCGAAGACTGGACGGATAAGTCCAAGCGAGCCTCTCGATCGCCTCCACCGCTTTTGCGCTGGCGCCGGCGAGAAGCGTCGCTAGGATGCGTTGGTATCGTGAACAATGGTGGTGCGTCGTTGAAAAGTCCCCGCAAAGCCAAGGCGGCGCAGCCGTCTTCCGCGCGTGGCTCGTCGCCCCCTCCAAGGCCGGGGCCCAAGACGATCACCATCCATGACGTGGCGCGCCATGCCGGCGTGGGGTCGATGACCGTATCGCGGGTGATCCGAGGCGCCGGCAATGTCAGCGCCGCGATGCGCGAGAAGGTCGAGGCCTCGGTCCGCGCCCTGAACTACCAGGTCAACGTCGCCGCCCGCGCCACCCGCTCGCGTTCGGCGGCGGCCCGTGTCGGCGTCCTCTACAGCAACCCCAGCGCTTCCTATCTCAGCGAGATCATGGTCGGCGGGCTGGAGCAGAGCTCTCGGCTGGCCAGCCACTTGATCCTGGAGCGATGCGAGGGGCTGGCGGGCCAGAAGCAGGCGGTCAAGCGTCTGCTGGCGGCCGGCGTGGACGGCGTGATCCTGCCGCCGCCGCTGTGCGACTCCCGCCAGACCATCAACATGCTGCGGGCCGAGGGGGTGACGGTGCTGGCCCTGGCCACGGCCCGGCCGATGATCGACGTCTCCAGCGTGCGCATCGACGACTTCGAGGGCGCGCTGGCCATGACCCGTCACCTGATCGCGCTGGGCCATCGCGACATCGCCTTCATCAAGGGCGATCCTCAGCACACCCCGACGGAGCTGCGCTACGAGGGTTTCCTGGCCGGCATGTCCGAGGCGGGCCTGACCGTGCGTCCGGAGTGGGTGGCCCAGGGACTCTTCACCTACCGTTCGGGCCTGGCGGCGGCGGAAAAGCTGTTCGAGGCGCGGCTGAGGCCCAGCGCCATCTTCGCCAGCAACGACGACATGGCCGCCGCCGCCCTGGCTGTGGCGCATGGCCGGCAGATCGCCGTGCCGCGCGACCTGACGATCTGCGGCTTCGACGACACCGCCGTGGCCACCACGGTCTGGCCCGAGGTGACGACGATCCATCAGCCGATCGCCGAGATGGGCCGCGCCGCCGTGCGCCTGATCGTCGAGGAGATCCGGACACGGAAGACCGGAGGCGATCCGGCCCCGGTCCACCATCTGCTGCCCTTCACCCTGATGGACCGCGCCTCGTCGGGTCCGGCCCCGCCCTAGGGTCCGTACTCAATTGCGCGAGCAATTCTGCTCGTCATCCCGGCCGAAGGGCCGCCTAGCGGATCGTAGAGCCCGGACCCAGGGGCCACCTGCAGTGCGCCGGCCCATGGGGCCCGGATAGGCGCTTCGCGCTTTCCGGGATGACGAACGATAAGCGATTGAATTTCTTGGGTCCGACATCCCGCCCAATTGAGTCCGCACCCTAGGCGGCCGGGGCGGCCAGCAGTTCGCGGGCTTCCTCCACGCTCCACAGCCGCGCGGCGCCGCGCACGCCCGAGGCGTCGCCCCAGACGGCGGGCTTGATCCGCGTGCTCCAGCGGTCGGCGAAGACGTGGCGCGAGACCAGGCCGGGCAGGCGCTGGCAGACCTCGGGCACGTTCGACAGGCCGCCGCCGACGACGATGGCGTCGGGATCGAGGATGTTGCACAGCACCGCCACCGAACGACCCAGGCGGTCCATCAACTGGTCGAAGGCGGTGGTCGCGGCGGGATCGCCGCCCCGCCAGGCGTCGATGATCTCTTCGCCGCTCCAGTCTCGGCCCGTGGTTTCCCGGAAGTCGCGCCGCAGGCCGGTGCCGGAGACCCACATCTCCAGGCAGCTGTTCTGGCCGCACCAGCAGCGCGGACCCTCGCGTTCCTCGACGGTGGGCCAGGGCAGGGGCATGTGACCCCATTCGCCGGCTATGCCGTTGCCGCCCTCGATCAGCTTGCCGTCGACCACCAGGCCGCCGCCGCAGCCGGTGCCCAGGATGATGGCGAACACCACGCGCGCGCCCGCGCCGGCGCCGTCGACGGCCTCCGACAGGGCCAGGCAGTTGGCGTCGTTGGCCAGCCGCACTGGCCGCTGCAGCGCGTCGGACAGGTCCTCGCGAAAGCGTCGGCCGTTCAGGTACAGCGAGTTGGCGTTGCGCATCACGCCCGTGGCCGGCGAGATCGAGCCCGGCGCCCCGACGCCGAGCGTCCCGCGCGCGCCGAGCTTCTGCTCCAGCCCCGTCACCAGTTCGCGAACGGCGATCAGGGCCTTGTCGTAGCCGCCCGGATTGGGAACACGGGCCTTGGCCAGCAGCGTGCCGCTGGCGTCCAGGGCGGCGGCCTCCACCTTGGTGCCGCCGAAATCAACGCCGATCTGAATCACCAGTAGGGCTCCCAAACCCGGGTGAGGCGGACCAGCGCCTCGAGGAAGAAGTAGTCGCCCCAGATGCAGGCCTCGTCGACGCCGACGCGGTTGGGCATGTGGTAGACGCCGTGGGCGAGGATCCCGGTTCCGGGCTGGCCCAGCGGCAGCAGGTAGCGCTCGCCCAGGGTCTCGACCATCGCCAGCGCCGCGGCCTCGTAGGTCTCGCGGTCGGGGTCGGCCAGCGGCAGGGCGCGGGCCAGTTCCAGCAGGCCGCAGGCGGCGATGGCGGCGGCCGAGCTGTCGCGCTCGTGCGGTGCGTTGGTGAACACCAGGTCCCAGCAGCAGATCAGGTCGTCCGGCAGGCGGTTGAGGAAGTAGTTGGCCAGCCGCGCGGCCAGCTCGATCAGAGCCGGATCGGCCTTGTAGCGATGCACCAGCGGGAAGCCCGACACCCCCCAGGCCTGGCCACGGGCCCAGCACGAGCTGTCGCTGAACCCCTGGTGGGTCTTGCCGCCGACCGCCTCGCCGGTGTTCGGGTCCATGTAGAAGGTGTGGAAGGTCGAGGCGTCGGGCCGCACGATATGCTTGCCGGCCTGGGCGATATGGCTGTCGGCCGCGATCCTGAAGGCCGGGTCGCCCGTCTCCTCGCTGGCCCAGTAGAGCAGGGGGAGGTTCAGGTTGCAGTCGATGATCATCCGTCCGGCCTGTTCGGGATCGGAAAGATCGCCCCAGGCCTGGATGATGCCGGCGGCCGGCAGGTAGCGCGTCATCAGCCGGCGGGCGGCGGCCAGTGCAGCCTCGCGGCCGCTCATGCTGCCCGTCAGTTTCCAGGCCGCCACGCACGACAGCGAGTAGAGGAAGCCCAGGTCGTGGTGGTCGACATTGACCTCGCGTTCGATCCGGTCGCGGAAGCTTTCGACCTGTCGCTCGGCGGCGAGGCGATAGCGGCTCTGGCCGCTGGCCTCGAAGGCCAACCACAGCATTCCGGTCCAGAAGCCGTTGGTCCACTCGGTGTTGTCCATGGGCGCATAGACGCCGCCCTCGCTGGAAGGCCTGGGGAACGCCTCGGTGAACAAATCCAGGCTGGCGTCGATGCGGGCCAGGACGGCCGCGAGGATCGCGTCGAGCTTGGCGCGGTCGGGGCGCGGCCGGGCGAGGATTTCCTCGGCGCGGCGCAGAGGTTCGCGCGCGGCGGCGCTGGAAGCGGATTGGGACATCGTCAGTTGACCTTGGCCACGTCGCCGCCGCCCAGGTCGGCTTGCGCCAGGGCCGGATCGGGCTCGGCGTCCTTGGCGGGCGGGGCTTCACGTGGGGTGGGGGAGAGGGCGAACACCGAGGCGACCCAGAAGGCGGCGGCGAACAGGGCGATCAGCAGATAGGTGTTGGGAAAGCCGATCAGATCGTAGCTCTTGCCGACGATCGGCGACAGCACGGCCAGGCCCAGCGAGTGGCCGAAGCTGACGCCCACCAGGTAGAGCGTCGAGGCCAGGCGGCTTTCGAAATGGAAGGCGATGTAGCGGAAGATCGAGACCACCAGGATCGGCAGTTCCAGCGAGTGCAGCATCTTCATCGCCGAGATCGGCACCGGGCCGTGGACGAGGCCGGAGCCGGCGATGCGCACGATCATGATCGCCGCGGCCAGCAGCAGGCCGTTCTTGGCGCCGATCCTGTTCACGACGAACGGCGCGACAAACAGCATGCCCGCCTCGAGGAAGATCTGGGCAGAGTTCAGGTAGCCGAACATGGCCGCGCCCTGCTTGGGATCGGCGAAGTGGGAGGCGTAGAAGGCCGGGAACTGCTGGTCGTAGACGAGATAGAGGTTCGTCACCCCCAGGATCAGCACCATGAAGCCCCAGAACTTCGGCAGCTTGAAGATGGCCATGGCGTCGGTGGCCTTCAGCGCGCTGGAGCTTTCGCGCTCGTCGGCGCTGGGCTCGATCTTGGCGAAGGCCAGCAGCGGCAGCAGTATCAGGCCCGCGCACGAGGCCAGGGCGAAGTTGTAGAGCGGGTCGAGGTTGAACAGCCGGCCCGAGAAGAAGGCGGCGGCCGCGAAGCCCAGCGAGCCCCACAGGCGGGCGCGGCTGTACTCGAAGCCGTACTTGCGGCCCACGCGGTCGACGAACGACTCCAGGGCGTAGCTGCCGGCGATGAAGGTGACGCCCAGATAGGCCCCGCCGGCGACCGCGCCCAGCAGCAGGTTGGTCTTCAGGAGCGGGCCATAGACGAAGGCGAAGAACGCGCCCGACAGCACGACCAGTCCGCTGATCAGCCACAGGATGGTTTTGCGCAGGCCCACCTTGTCGGAAACGAAGCCGTACAGCGGTTGCGAGATCATCGCGAAGATGAAGTTGGCGGCGAAGACCACGCCGGTCTCGGCGCCGGAAAGGCCCAGGGTGCGCTTCAGCCACAGGGCCAGCAGCGAGATGCTCATGGCCTGGGCGAAGAAGTAGAAGAAGAGGAAGGCGCTCAGCAGCGCGTAGTTCTTCCTGTTGGCCATGCGACACCTCCCACGCCGGCCGCGCTTCATGGCGCGACTGGTCCGACCCTGCGGTCATAGACTGATCTGATAACGATACCAAGTCTTTTGGCGTCGCTTTCGCTCGCTGGGCCGGGGCTTGCGCGGGCGATATGATATCGATATCAATATTCGTGTTCGAGCGATCCGCAAGGCTTTTCGGCGCTCGATGCGAAGGACAATGACGCCGCCGCGCATGCAGAGCGTCACCTGGGGAGGAGTACGCGATGGGGTTCACGGCTCGAAAGGCATTCTGGGCGGGGCTGGCCGGCATGGCGTTGCTGGGTCTCGCGACAGGTTCGGCTTCGGCGGGCGACCTGGCCGATGCGCCGGGGCTCTACGTCTATCCGCTGCCGCCGGGCGGCCTGTTCTACAGCATGCACAACGATGCGTTCACGGTGCGGGTGCGCAAGCCCGGCGGACCCTGGCGCGACCTCTACGAATACACCGCCAAGGTCGATTCAGACGGACCCAGCGACGTTTCGGTCGTGCAGTTCGACTTTACGGGTCAGGTCGAGATCGGCGTGCGCAAGAACAACGGCGACTTCAAACGCGTCGAGGTGCGCCCCGCCAGCAAGGCGATCAGGCACAAGGTCGAGAACGGAATCGTCTACTTCACCATCGACAAGCCGCAGAACCTGTCGGTCGAGTTCGACGGCGACCGGCTGCACAATCTGCACATCTTCGCCGGCGCGCCGCTCCCCAGGCCCGCGCCGGGACCGGACGTGGTGGTATACGAGGCGGGGCTGCACACGCCGCCCGGCGGCGGCCAGTATTTCCCGGTCAAGTCGGGCCAGACGATCTACGTCGCCGGCGGCGCGATCCTGCAGGGGACCTTCAAGCCCGAGAAGGTCGAGAACGTCCGCATCATCGGCCGAGGCATCGTCGACAGGCCGGCCGACCAGCTGGTGGTGCAGGACTCCAAAGGCGTCACCGTCCAGGGGCTGACCTTCCTGACGCCCAAGCACGGGACCATCGCCTGCGCCTCGTCCAGCGACGTCACCTTCCGCGACATCCGGACGCTGAGCAACGGTTCTTGGTCCGACGGCGTCAACGTCTTCGCCTGCAGCGACGTGACCGTCGAGCGCGCCTTCATCCGCACCTCGGACGACAGCGTCGCGGTCTACGCCACCCGCAAGTCCGGCAAGGGCGACACCCGGCGGGTGAATGTGCGGGATTCCATCTTCTGGCCCGACGTCGCCCACGCGATCTTCATCGGCATCCACGGGGACAGCGAAAAGCCCAACCTGTTGGAGGGGCTGCGTTTCGAGAACATCGACATCCTCGGGCTCGACGAGGACGATCCGGAGTACCAGGGCGCGCTGGCGATCAGCGCCGGCGACGACAACACCGTCCGCGACGTGCTGTTCGACGACATCCGCGTCGAGCAGATCGAGGAGGGCAAGCTGTTCAACGTCCGCACCGTGTTCAACGCCAAGTACGGCACGAGCCCGGGCCTGCTGGTCGACGGCGTGCGGTTCCGCGACATCGCCTTCTCCGGCGACGGCTGGCCCAGCCCGTCGACGATCTCGGGCTTCGGGCCGGATCGTCCGGTCAGGAACATCAGCTTCGAGAACGTGACCATCGGCGGCAAGCGCCTGAAGGCGGCCGATCCGGCGGCGATCGAGATCGGACGCAATGTCGAAGGCGTGAGCTTCAAATAGCCGGGAGGGCTTGGCGACATGGTTCGACCGTACGCCTCGGGCGTCTGCTGGGCGCCCCTCAAGCGCACCGGGCGCGTGGCGCTTTATCGCCAGCTGGCCGACCGGCTGCGGGCGGCGATCCTGGAAGGCGAGCGTCGCCTGCCGACCGAGCGTGAATTGGCCAGCGGCTTCACGGTGGCGCGGATCACCGTCCGGGCTGCCTTGGACCTCCTGGCGGCGGACGACCTGATTTCGCGTCGACGGCGTCATGGCACCGTGGTTCGCGCCGACGTCGGCGGAGGGGCGGCGATCGAGGCCAGAAGCATGAAGTCCGCCGCTCCCATGTAATCGAGAGCGCGGCGCGCGATGGTGCAGCGCTCGTCGAATGCATCCCTGGATAATCGTGATCGACCGACATGTGTCGGGGCGAGCGATAGGCCGCGTCAGCGCGGCGAAAGTTGTTTGGCTGTTCGTCGGCGGATGCGCGCTCGTCAGTAAAGGGGCGCGAATGTTGCGGGATAACATCGTCGCGAATCCCGTTGACAGTTCTCGAAATGCGCTGGTATCGATAACAACAAGCCGATCGGAGCCGTCGTCGCGACGCCTTCGAAAACGGCGCGCGGTCGGGGTGTCGGCCTCGGCGCGGAGCGACGTCGGACCAAAGTCCGAAGGGGAGGATAGGATGGGTGGTCAAGGCCATCGGCGCGGCCGCAGCCGCGCGCTGCAAGTTTCTCACATGGTCCTGGCGCTGGCCGCGGGCGCGGGCGCTTTCTCGGCGACGGCCGCGCAGGCCCAGTCCGCCGAGGCGGCCGACAAGCCGGTCGCGGTCGAGACCACGGCCGTCGACGAGGTGATCGTCACCGGCGTGATGGTCGGCACCGCCGCCAAGAAGGCCAACGTCTCGTTCTCGGTGCTGTCCGAGGACGACATGAGCAAGTTCACGCCGATCAGCGCCGACGACATGCTGCGCGACATGCCTGGCGTGGTCGTCGAGTCGAACGACGGCGTGGCCCGCAACGAGGTGTTCACGCGCGGCATGACCATCGGCACCGGGGCCAACACCTCGGGCTACTTCTGGACCACGATCCTGGAGGACGGCCTGCCCGTCGTGCCGTTCAAGTTCAGCGGCTTCCAGGATGGCTATTTCTACCGCGCCGACATCTCCACCAGCCGGGTGGAGTCGGTGCGCGGCGGCTCGTCGGCCACAGGCGTGACCACCTCGGTGGGCGCGACCTTCAACTACATCACCGGCAAGGTGAAGCCGGGCGCCCAGATCCAGACGCGGATCGGCTTCGAGGGCGAGGATCTGCACCTGTCGTGGAAGCAGGTCGACGCCGCCTATGGCTGGGTGAACGAGGCCGGCGACCTGGGCCTGGGCGTCAGCGGCTTTTACCGCAAGTCCAGCGGCCAGGTGGATCCGGGCTTCGACCTGAATCACGGCGGCCAGTTCCGGGTGAACCTCTACAAGGACTACAACACCGACAACGGGTCGGGCTCGTTCAACCTCGTCTACAAGCACCTGGACGACACCAACGCCGAACTCACCACGTTCCAGCAGCCGACCTACGGCTACCAGAACCCGGAGGAAATCCCGGGCTTCGGCCGCGACGTGAACCTGTTCATGAACGGCGGCAAGCAGACCGTTCCCAACTACTTCAAGCCGGGCAGCCATACGCTGGATCCGTCGGACGGCTATCGTTACAAGCAGGACGCCCTGTCGCTGCGATGGAACCACGACATCGGCGAGCGCCTGACCTTCACCGGTTCGGCGCGGATCCAGAAGTCGACCTATCGCGGCCAGTCCTACAAGCCCCAGCAGCTGGCTTCTCTGGGCTCGGCGGCGGCGACGCGCGAGCGCTTCGGCCTCAACATCAACAATCTGGACCGTACGCCGGGCTACTACGTCTTCACCAACGCCGCCGGCCAGGAAGTGGCCCGCGTCGCCAGCAACGTCGCCGGCTCGCAGCTGGGGACCAACTACCGCACCGGCGCGGCCTGCCCGCGGGTGACGGCCGCCACCTGGCAGACCGCCAGCCTCTGCATTGTTGGCAACACCCTGCCCAACCGCGACATCGACATGCGCGGCGGCCTGGTCACGGCCACGATCCCCAGCGCCGACGGCAGCTACAATTCCGGCACGGTGCCCACCGGGACCAGCTCGCAGGACCTCGTCCTGCTGACCCGGGCCGAGGACAATTACCGTGAATCCGTCGACTACATGGGCAACTTCACGGCCACCTATCGCGGCGAGACCTGGAGCATCAACGGCGGTCTCTACCTGTCGCGCTCCGAGCAGGTGAACGACAACTGGGCCAACGGCCTGGGCGTCTCGGCCTGGGCCGACGGCCAGGTGCAGAACCTGAACGTCAAATACGTCACCCAGGGCGGCACGAACTACCAGCTGACCGACGCCGGCGGCTGGGGCTCATACGGCAGCGGCCTGTTCACCACCGTCTCGCAGCGCGCGCGGATCATGGAGCTGTCGCCCTATGCGGGCTTCGCCTGGTCGCCGACCCGGCACTGGGACTTCAACGCCAGCATCAAGTACCAGTACTTCCACGCCCGCACCTATTCGGAGACGTGGGACACCCGCAATCCGGGCGCGGCGTCGCTGACCACCGGCGGCCTCGATGGCGATCCGCTGACCGTCTACGACAACGTCTACATGACCAGGACCGCGTCGAAGATGATCGGCGCCGACAAGGATCTCAGCCTCGTCGATTACAGCGTGGCCCTGGGCTACAACTTCAACGACAAGCACAAGATCTATTACCGCTATACCGACGCCAAGCAGCCGTCGTCGGGCGTGATCAACCGCTATTCGACCGCGGCCACCCTGGTGCGTCCGCTGGGCCCGACGGCCTACATCAAGGGCCACGAGTTCGCCTACACCTTCGGCGATCGTCGCTTCAACGGCCAGGTCACCTACTTCTACCAGAACTTCGCGGTGAACGATTATCCGACGGCGGTCGATACCGACAACGTCTCGACCTATCTGCTGCCGGAGAATTTCAACAAGTATTTCACGCGCGGCATCGAGACCTGGGCCAAGTGGCGCATCACCAAGGACCTCGAGTGGAACCCGTCGGTGACCTTCCTGAACGGCAAGACCACCGAGGCCTATGTCTGGCTGAACACCGGGGCCAACGGCAACGGCGCCGCCGACGACGTGTTGCGCGTCGATGCGGGCCTGCTGGCCCGCTCGCCGAAGTGGACGCTCAGCAACACGGTGTCCTATCGCTACAAGGACTTCCGCTTCAACGTCCGCCATCGCTGGATGGACGAGCGCAAGCTGAACACCAATTCGCTCGACCACCGGTTCCTGCCCGCCCAGGACAATCTCGACGTCTCGGTGCAGTACAGCGGCCTGAAGAAGACGATGGTCACGCTCGATGTCCGCAACGTGCTCGATAAGGACTACATCTCGGCCTACGACCCGATGATCAGCACCAATCTGCCCACCAACGTGCAGGTCTACGACGTGGTCGAGCAGCTGCCGGAGTCCGGCTACCTGATCAAGCGCAACGCGCCGCGATCGGTGTGGCTGACCGTCCGCAAGGAGTTCTAGGCCCGGCGCCGGAACCCAGAACGGCCGGGCGGGCGAGGGGGCTTTCCCTCGCTCGCCTGTCCGACCTCAACATCATCGGCGAGGGGCGCATGACCCGCTATCGGCTGATCCTCGGCGCGAGCGCGCTGCTCGGTTGCGTGGCCGGTGAGGCCCAGGCGGCCACGCCGCTGATCGACAAGATCGTCTTCGGCGACGCGGCGTCGGAAGCCGCGCACGCGGTGGATGGCTCGGCGTCCGAGCACGTCGAGGCAGGCCTCGGTCTCGCGGCCCGGCGACTGCCGCCGACCGGGCCCGGCGCGCGCTTCAGCGGCGACCTGAAGTTCACCCTCGCAGTCGATCCTGAGATCCAGAACTACGCCTCGATCCGCCTGTGGGGCGGCGACGTCAACGACGGCAAGCTGACCCTGTTCTGCGAGGGCAGGCAGGTCGGCTATCGCCATCTCGGCGACGTCGAGATCCTCGACATCGGAACCCAGGCGCCGCCGTTCGCGGGGCGCTTCACCTACCGCACCTTCCCACTGCCTTTGACCCTGACCAAGGGGCGCGAGGCGCTGGACTGCGCGATCCGCGCCAGCGGCCCCTACGGGGTCTACACCCAGCAGTTCGAGACCTTCCAGAAGCCGATGACCCAGCCCTCGCGGCCGGTCTACGCGCTCTACGTCCATGCCGACCCGTTCCTGGAGAGCGGCGACCCAACCGGTCAGGCGCCGCCGCTTGCGGCCGCGCCCTCGGCCGGACCCGATGTGCTCGACGAGCTGAAGGCGCGGGTTAACCGCGAGATCGATCGCAAGCTGGCCCAGCCTGGCCCGCTGAACGTGCTGGAGGTACAGTTCCTGGCCCGCGCAGCGGCTCTTTCCTGGACCAGGGCTCACGCCAATCCGGCCGTGGCCCGCAAGGTGATCGAGAGCGGCGACGCCTTCTACGCCCACTTCCAGGCCGATCCCAAGAGCGTCCATGTGGACGCCAGCCGCACAAACGCCGACTGGGACGCCATGGGGCCGTTCGGCAGGGCGCTGCGCCTGCTGCAGGCCGATGTCGCGCCGTATCTGGACGCGCCGGTCGCGGGGCTGGAGGGCGCGCCGAGGCGCCGCGAGGCCTATGCCGCCATGCTGGATGCGGGGCTCGGCTACATCCTGACCCATCGCCGGCTCTACACGAACCAGTCGATGATCGTCGACCTGGGCGTCTACTGGAGCAACGAGGGCCTGCGGTCGCTGGCCAGTCCCCTGGCCCGGCCCGAGCCGGCGATGCGGAGGTTCTTCTACGAGTCCATGGGCCTCGCGCCTTGGACCGGCAGTCTCGACGATGCCGGCAGGCCCACCTATTCCAGCTCGGCCGCAGACACGGGATCCTTCCGTTCGGCCGACGACTACAGGCTCTTCACCAAGGCGGGCCTCTCCAAGGAACTGGGCTTCGTCGGCAGCTACGGCGAGATCCTCGACTGGGCGACCGGCATCTACCAGGCCACGGCCTCGACGCCGGGCGGGGCGGGCGATCCTGCGCTGCGCGACCAGCTCCTGAAGATGGCCCGGGCGCGGATGGCCTTCCGCTATCCGGGGATCGACGCCGAGGGCGCGCGGACCATGCTGCTGGAGGCGCCGGTCGGCTGGCGTGATCCGGTCTACCCGGGCGCCTCGACCTACGTGCAGAAATCGGGCTGGGACAACACGCCCTTCAACGTCGCCGTCGCCACCCGCGACCCGCAGCTGATGGCGATCGCCCGCCAGGCCCTGGACGACGGCCAGTACTACGCCGTTCTGCGCGACCGCCTGAAGGACAAGGGCCAGCGCACGACCATCGGCCTGCTCGACGCCTACGACGAGTGGCTGGCGGTGAAGGCCTGGCCGAAGTCGGACGTCCGGCTGCCGATGACGCAGGGCCAGCCAGACTTCGTGTTCGCCGATCCCGAGGACGGGGTGGTGGCGGTCAAGAACGGCAAGGAGGTGCTCTACGCCTCGCTCTACTGGCGGGCCAATTGCGGCGTGAACCGTCTGGCGCGCTTCCACTACCAGACGCCGGCCGTCGACCGCATCGCCACCATCGCCTCGCGGGTGGATTTCGAACCCAGCGGCAAGACCTGCGTGCGTCGCGCCACCCCGCACATCTCGGCCGGCTCGATCCCGATCGTCGCCTATCCCGGCGAGGAGCCGGCCGCGCTGGAGGGCGAGGTCCTGCCGGTGGCCAAGGGGCCGCCAGAGGCGCGCTACAAGGACCAGGACAATCCCTATGCCGGGCGCGGCAGCTACTACGAGGCGACCTACGGGCCGTATCTGATCGCCATGAACGCCGGGACCAAGCCTGTGGCTGTCGCCCTGCCGAAGGCGGCGGGCGAGCGGCTCGACCTTGTGACCCGGCGCAAGGTGGCGGCCGGCGCTGGAAGCCTTGCCCTCGCGCCGGGCCAGACGGCGGTGATCTATTCGCCGTCGCGCCAGGGGAGGCGGTGATGAGCCACGATCACGACCTGCGCCTCGTCGCGCCTTTCAGTCCGACGATCATCAAGGCGACCATGCCGCCGGGCGTGGTCGAGCGGCTCAACGTCCGCATCGACGAGATCGTCGCCAGCGACGTGGAGGTCGCCGCCCGCGACTGGTCGGCCCACTTGGCCGGCGCGGTCAGCACGGAGATCCGCTTCACCGACGTGATCCGCGAGACCGCCGAACTGACCGACTTCCTGTTCGACGTGGCCCGCACCTACACCTACCGGTGTGAGAACGCCCTGATGCACTTTTCCGACTACGAGCGCACCGAGGAGCTCGAGGCGAAGAAGCTGCGCATCGAGATCAAGGAGGGCTGGATCAACGACATGGTCGCCGGCGACTACAACCCGGCCCATTTCCACCAGGGCTGCCTCTATTCCAGCGTCGGTTTCCTGCGTACGCCGCCCGGCTACGAGGCCGAGTTCGCGGCCGACAAGGCCCGCCAGAACACCGCCGGCTGCCTGCAGTTCATCGACAGCCGCAGCGCCGTGGGGGTCAAGAACCTGTTCACGGTCAAGCCGGTGGCGGGCGACTTCTACCTGTGGCCCTCGTGGATGCTGCACTGCGTCTACCCGTTCAGGAGTCCGGGCGTGCGGCGGTCGATGGCGATCAATCTGGCCCTGGCCTGATCGCGGCGGCCGGAGAGCCGCTTGCACCTGAATCTGATATCGATATCATATTCTGAAGCCGCAAGAGCGTACGGGGAGAAGCGCGTGACGAGTGGAGTGAAGCGGACGTTGTCCGGCCTGGCCCTGGCGGCCTGTCTCCTGGCCGGCGGCGCGCAGGCCCAGACCCTGAAGTCGGGACACCCGTACCTGACCTTCAGCGACGCCCACGTCTCGCGGTTCAAGGCTCGCGTGGCCGAGGATCCGGACGCCAGGGCTGCCTGGACCAAGGCCCGCACCGACGCCGACGCGGCCCTGACCCGCAAGCCGGCCAACGACCGCGAGCTGAACGCGGCGCTGATGGGCCTGTCGCTGACCTACCGCATGACCGGCGAGCGCAGGTACGCCGACCGCGCCAAGGCCCTGCTCGACGTCTATGCGGGCCGCGCCAACTGGGTCACCGACAAGCCGCTGCTGGCCCGCTCGCCGGTGTGGAATTCCGACCTCGGCATGGGGACCAGCGCCTACGTCTTCGGCCTGACCTTCGACGCCATCCACGACGCCCTGACGCCCGCCGAGCGGGACCGCCTGGCCAAGGCGCTGGTCAAGGGGGCGATCCGTCCGACCCTGAACGACTGGATCGACGGCAAGGAGCGCATCCACAGCCTCGACACCATGGGCCACAACTGGTTCAGCCATATCGTGTTCGGCGCCGGCGTCGCGGCGATCGCCATCAAGTCCGAGGAGCCTCAGGCCGACGCCTGGATCCGTCGCATCGACGAGGCAGCCGAGGAATGGGCCAACTACGACGGCAGCGCCATCGAGACCAAGCCGGCCCACTTTGCATCCAACGGGGCCTTCGTCGAGAGCATCAACTACGCCGACTTCGCCGCCGAGGGCTATCTGCGCTTCAAGCGCGCCTGGCTGGACGCCTTCAAGGAACCACCGGCGGCGACGCCGCGACTGGCCGGCCTGGGCGACTACTTCATCCAGAACCTCTACCCCACCAGCGGCGGTTTCCTGTCGACGAACTTCGGCGACGGCAATCCGACCTCCAGCGGGGCCAGCGCGATCGCCAACCTGTGGGCCACGGGCGACCAGCAGTCGCGCTATCTGTGGTACCTGGACACGGTGCGCGCCGACCCCAAGCAGGACGTGTTCGCCGAGCCCGAGAACATGGTCCAGTGGCCCTCGGCCAAGGCCCGCGCCTCTACGGGCAAGGGGCCTGGCCTGCCCACCAGCTGGATCGACGGCGATCTCGGCGCGGCCACGATGCGCTCGTCCTGGGCGCCGGACGCCACCTTCCTGGCGCTGCGCTCGGGCTTCACCTGGAACCACAACCACGCCGACGCCGGAAGCTTCATCCTCTGGCACAAGGGCAGGCAGCTGCTGATCGACTCCGGCAACAGCAGCTACGCCCGGCCCGAATACGACGGCTACTACCGCCAGAGCGTGGCCCACAACGTCGTCACCCTGGACGGCAAGGCCGAGCCCGAGAGCAACACCTACAACGGCTCGCACTTCGTGGGGCGCGTGGATCACCTGGTCGACGCCGGCGACCTGCGGTTCGTCTGGGCCGACGCCACGGGTCCCAACGCGGCGACCTTCGAGCGCAAGTACCGCAGCTTCATGTGGATCGGCGACACCATCCTGGTCATCGACGACCTGAAGGGCTGGAAGCCCGGCCAGTTCGAGTGGCTGATGCACTACGAGGGCGAGGCCAAGCGCCAGGGGCAGGTGATCACCGTCAGGAACGGCGAGGCCGAGGTCGCCGTGCGGCCGCTGTTCCCGCAGACCCTGCCGGACGCGGGCCTGTTCACCGACTATCCCGAGCTGATGCGCATGGCCGAGGGCAGGGGCCTGAAGGACCACGCGCCCGACGAGGCCCAGCCCTATCTGCGCCTGCAGGCGCCGGGCGTGACCGACCGCGCCAAGTTCGTGGTCGCCCTGACGCCAAACGGCCCAGGTCCTGCGCCCGGGATCGAGAAGGTCGAGACCAAGGACTGGCTGATGGTTCGGCTCACCCAGAAGGGCGAGGTCACCGAGGTCTATTTCAACCTGCTGGCCGACGGTCGTATCCGCCACCGCAACGCCAACGCCGATCTCGGAGGGTGGCGGACCGACGCCTACATCCTGGCGCTGACCTATCCGGAAGGCGGCAGCGCGGCCAGCCCCAGGCGGTGGTTCGTCGCCGACGGCAGCTATCTGCGCCGCGACGGACGGGTGGAGCTCGACAGCCTGTCCAAGGCCTTCGTGGTCAAGAACAGGACGGGGCAGGGCGTGGAGGCCAGCATCCAGGGCCAGCCGACCTATGCCGTCCGCCTGGCCTGCGAGGGCGCGCGCTCGATCAAGGTCGACGGCGCCGCCAAGGCCTGCCAGGACGACGTGGCGCTGGCGCGCCGGTCGACGCCGCGGCGCTGATACACAATCATCGCATTTGTCTGACAAAAGCTCTTGTCAGCGATCTATGATATCGATAACAAGATTATGTGGTCGGAGAAGATCGCCGCTCAGGCGACCGCCCCGGCCCGGGAGTGAAACAGGACGCGCCAAGCGTCCGAGCCAACAGGGAAAGCCCGCTTCGCGCGGGAACTGACGGGCCGCGCCGGCTTATCGGGCGCGCGCCTCGCAGGAGGGGAAGCCAATGAAGTCCGCGTTTCAATCGCGTCTGTTCCTGACCGCATCGACGCTGGCCGTCGCGCTCGGCGCGCACGCCGCCGCGCACGCCCAGACCGCTCCGGCGCCGGGCGCGGAAGAGGCCGTCGAGGAGGTGGTCGTCACGGGCATCCGCCAGAGCCTGCAGTCGGCCGTGCAGGTCAAGAAGAACACCATGGAGGTCGTCGACTCCATCCGCGCCGAGGACATCGGCAAGCTGCCCGATCCCAACGTCGCCGAGACGCTTACCCGCATTCCGGGCGTGCAGGGCTATCGCTACGGCGGGGAGGGCGCCTCGCCGGTGGGCGCGGGCTCGGGGCTGACGATCCGCGGCCTCTCGGGCCAGACCGCCTCGCAGGTCGACGGTCGCTCGTACTTCACCGCCGGCGGCAGCGAATTCAACATCGAGGCCGCCATCCCCGGCATGATCGCGGGCCTGGACGTCTACAAGAACCCCTCGGCCGAGCACATCGAGGGCGGCATCGGCGGCCTGGTGGACATCAAGACCCGTCGGCCGCTGGACCTGCCGAAGCTGTCGGGCAGCGTCGCGATCTCCGGCCGCTACAACGACATGGTCAAGCAGGCGCAGCCGGAGTACTTCGGCCTGGTCTCGCACAAGTGGGACGTGGGCGACGGCGAGATGGGCCTGCTGCTGGGCGCCAACTACCAGAAGAGCTGGAACCGCTCGGACAACGCGCCTGGTCCAGGTGGAACCAACCTGCGCCGCGTGGTGCGGGCCGACAGCGCTGAGTACGTCGGCAACAGCGCCTACAACCAGGCCTATGCCGGCCGTAGCGACGTCGCCTTCCTGGCCGACGTGGCCAATCCGCTGGCCCTGAGCGCCGCCGATCGCGCGGGCCTAGTCAACATGGCCGGCGTGCAGATCAACGTGAACGAGGAAGACATCCAGCGCACCCGCAAGGGCTTCGCCGGCGCCTTCCAGTGGAAGGTCCGTCCGGGCCTCGAGGTCTATGTCGACGGCAACTACAACTCCTACCTCTACCACCAGGGCTATCGCTTCCTGAACGGCGCCGACAGCCGCTACGTCCAGGGCCTTGCGACCACGCCGTTCAGCACCACCGAAGGGCTGGCCAACCGCAACACCAACGGCGGCGAGGACGCGGTGCTGGCAGGGCAGCGCTTTGCAAGCGGCACGTTCCTGGGCTCCAGCTTCTCGTCGATCGGCGGCGACGAGCATCGCATCTACAAGACCTGGATCCTGGCCGGGGGCGCCAAGTGGTCGCCGACCGACGACCTCGACCTGAAGGGCGACCTCTCCTACGTGAAGGCCGACCAGCACCAGGACAACCGTTCGGTGACCATGGTCCCGCGCGCGGGCCTCGGCTGGAACGTGACCCGGTCGATCGGAACGCCGCAATCGCTGTCGATCAGCGGTCCGGACCTGGCCAACCCCGCCAACTGGGTGCTGGCCAACTACGCCAATGGCACCAACAACGTCTATGACGACGCCGGCCTGGCCGCCCAGTTCGACGGCAAGCTGCGGATCCACGACGGCTTCATCAAGTCGGTGAAATTCGGGACGCGCTACTACCGAAAGAAGTCGAAGTTCTACAACTACTCCTTCAGCGGCAAGAACCTGACCACGGACGGCCTGGCGCTGACGGCCAGCCAGTCGAACGGCATCCTGGCCTCGAGCGTGCAGGATCTCGTCGCCGGTTCGCATGCCAACTGGTTCGACGGCGAGGCCGGCTATTCGGGCGGCTTCCTGACCTTCTCGCCCGACGCCCTGCTGGGCGACAACGTCCGCAACCGCTTCGCCCTGGCGGGCATCCCGGCCGAGGATTCCCTGCCGGAGGTCCTGCTGTCTCGCCGCAAGGCGGTGGAAGAGACCCTGGCCGGCTACGGCGTGGTCGACTTCGCCTTCCTGAGCGACCGCATCCGCGGCAACGCCGGCGTGCGGGTGGTGCGCACCAATCTCGACGCCGAGGCGCGGGTCACCGACACCAGCGGCGGCGCCGCCGTCATCGTGCCCAACAGCCAGAGCAACAGCTACACCGACGTCCTGCCGACCCTAAACGTCACCGGCTACATCCAGGACGATCTCCTGCTGCGCTTCGGCTTCGGCAAGGGCATGACCCGGCCCAGTGTCGGCGACATCAACCCGACCGTGGCCGTCAACCTGACCAGCGGCACGGGCAGCCAGGGCAACGCCGACCTGAAGCCGCTGCGGGCCTACAGCTACGACCTGTCGCTGGAGAAGTATTTCGGCGCGACCAGCTACGTCTCGGCCGCGGCCTTCTACAAGAAGGTCGACGGCTTCCCGATCGGGGTCGAGAGCTGCCAGACGGTGCCGACTTCGCAGCCCTACAGCGGCGTGACGCCCAACAACTGCCCGACCGGCCAGTTCCGCATCACCCAGACCCAGAACGCCGATCCAGGCTTCGCCAAGGGCGTCGAACTGGCCGCCCAGACCTTCTTCGACTACGACTTCCTACCGCAGGCGCTGCACGACTTCGGCGTCCAGGGCTCGTACACCTGGGTCAAGACCGAGCTGCCGGTCCTGATCAACGGCCAGGTCGTCAAGGTGCGCCAGCCGTTCCAGTCCGACCGGAACTGGAGCCTGGCCGGCCTCTACGAGAACAAGAAGGTCTCGGCGCGTCTCGTCTACACCTACCGCTCCGACTACGTCCTGTTCGGGATCTCACCCAACCCGATCGACGGCCGCTACCTGAAGGGTTACGGCCTGCTCGACGCTTCGGTGAACCTCAACCTGCGCGACGACCTGACCCTGTCGCTGACGGCCTCGAACCTGACCAACAAGGCGCCGATCCGCTACGTGGGCGAGCCGGGCGGCGGCTACGACACCGACATCCTGCGCCAGTACTTCATGAACGGCCGGGTCTACGGCCTGAGCCTTCGCTACAAGTTCGGCGGTTGATCGCCGTCACATCGGTCCCGCCTCAAGGGCGCCGTCGACGACGGCGCCCTTCTTTTTTGGCGCAGCGGATCGCCAGGCCGAGCGCCGTGCCGCCTGCTATCAATAACGTCGGCATGTGTGACGAAGCGTGACTTCGGGAACCGTCGCTTTGACGCATGGGAACGGTCTTCCTATGGTGGTCCTCGAGGCCCCTGAGGCGTCGGACCCCGGCTAGACCCGTTCCGTGGCAGGAGGCCCCCAAGCGTTTTGTCTTCCAACCTGCTCCTTCTCGTGATCCTGGCGGCGCCGTTCCTGGGCGCGGCCGTGGCGGCCGGCCTGCCGCGCCATGCGCGAACGGCGGCGGCGATCCTGTCGTGGCTGGTGTCGCTGGTCTGCCTGGTCAGCCTGGCGGCGCTGTGGCCGATGTTCGCCGACGGGGAAGTGCTGCGGTTGGCGATTCCCTGGCTGCCGTCGCTGGGCGTCAGCCTGATCCTGCGGCTGGACGGCCTGTCGTGGATCTTCGCGGCCCTGATCCTGGGGATCGGCGCCCTGGTCGTGCTCTACGCCCGCTACTACATGTCGCCCAAGGATCCGGTGCCCCGGTTCTTTTCGTTCCTGCTGGCCTTCATGGGCGCGATGCAGGGCGTGGTGCTGTCGGGCAACCTGATCCAGCTGGCGGTCTTCTGGGAGCTGACCAGCCTCTTCTCGTTCCTGCTGATCGGCTACTGGCACCAGAACCCGTCGGCGCGTGAAGGCGCGCGCATGGCCCTGACGGTCACGGCGCTGGGCGGGCTGTGCCTGCTGGTCGGCATGATCCTGATCGGCTCGATCGCCGGCAGCTACGACCTCGACGACGTGCTGGCCGCCAAGAGCGTGATCCTCGCCGACCCCAGGTCCGTCCCGGCGCTGGGGCTGGTGCTGATGGGGGCCCTGACCAAGAGCGCCCAGTTCCCGTTCCATTTCTGGCTGCCGCGCGCCATGGCCGCGCCGACGCCGGTCAGCGCCTATCTGCATTCGGCGACGATGGTGAAGGCCGGGATCTTCCTGCTGCTGCGCATGTGGCCGATCTTCGGCCAGACCGAGCTGTGGTACTTCGTCGTCGCGGGCGCGGGCGTGGCCACGCTGCTGATCGGCACCTGGTGCGCCATCTTCCAGCACGACCTGAAGGGCCTGCTGGCCTATTCCACCATCAGCCACCTGGGCCTGATCGTGCTGCTGCTGGGGTTGGGCTCGCCGCTGGGGGCGATCGCGGCGATCTTCCACACGGTCAACCACGCCACCTTCAAGGCGTCGCTGTTCATGGCCGCCGGCATCATCGACCACGAGGCCGGCACGCGCGACATGCGCAAGCTGAGCGGCCTCTACAGGTTCATGCCGATCACCGGCACGCTGGCCATCGTCGCGGCCGCCGCCATGGCGGGCGTGCCGCTGCTGAACGGCTTCCTGTCCAAGGAGATGTTCCTGGCCGAGGTCGTCGCCGGCAGCGACGGCCATATGCTCAACAGCGCCCTGCCGGTGTTGGCCACCCTGGCGAGCGGCTTTGGCGTGCTCTATTCGCTGCGCTTCATCCTGGCGACCTTCTTTGGTCCGCCGCCGACGGCGCTGGACAAGGTCCCGCACGAGCCGCCGGCCTGGATGCGCCGCCCGGTCGAGATCCTGGTCGCCCTCTGCCTGCTGGTGGGCGTGCTGCCGGCCCTGACCGTCGGGCCGTTCCTGCGCAGCGCGGCCGTCGCCGTGCTGGGTTTCGACGACCTGCCTTACTACAGCCTGGCGCTGTGGCACGGCTTCAACCTGCCGCTGCTGCTCAGCGTGCTGGCCCTGGCCGGCGGCGTGCTGGCCTACGCGATCTTCGGCCGCCGCCTGAACACCAATCCGCGCGGCGGCCCCTGGGGGCTCAGGCGTCTCAACGGCGGCTACCTGTTCGAGAAGGCCATGACGGGCATCGTCAAGGGCGCGCGCTGGGTCGAGAGCCGCCTGGGAACCGAGCGGATGCAGCCGCAGCTGCGCCTGGTGGTCCTGGCCGCGCTGGCGGCCGGCGCGGCGGCGGCCTTCGCCGGCGGCGTGGCGATCCGGCCGTCGTGGTCGGCGCCGGGCGCGGCCGAGTTCGTCTTCGCCGTCCTCTGGCTGACCGGCGGCGGCTGCGCCGTCGCGGCCGCCTGGCAGGCCAAGTATCACCGCCTGGCGGCGGTGGTGCTGATGGGCGGGGCGGGCCTGGTCAGCTGCATCACCTTCGTCTGGCTGTCGGCGCCTGACCTGGCCCTGACCCAGCTGCTGGTCGAGGTGGTCACCACGGTGCTGCTGCTCCTGGGCCTGCGCTGGCTGCCCAAGCGGCGCGAGGACATTCAGGCCTCGCGGGCCGAGCTGGTCCGCTCGCGTCGTCGTCGGCGGGTGGACCTCGTCATCGCCGCCGTGGTCGGCCTGGCCCTGGCGCTGGTTTCCTACGCCGTGATGACCCGGCCGATGGTCGAGGGCATATCGCGCTTCTTCGTCGAGCGGGCCTACAGCGAGGGCGGCGGGCGCAACGTCGTCAACGTCATCCTGGTCGACTTCCGCGCCTTCGATACCTTCGGCGAGATCACGGTGCTGGGCATCGTCGGCCTGACGGTCCTGGCCCTGTTGCGCCGCTTCCGGCCGGCCAGCGACAGCCTGCCGGCGCCCAACCAGAAGCAAGCCCGCGAGCGCGCCGGTCCGGTCGCCGAAGGCCGCAAGGCGGGCGACGCCCTGCGCGACACCATGCTGATCCCGCGCGTCGTCATGCGCTGGATGTTCCCCTTCGTCATCGTGCTGGCGGTGCACCTCTTCCTGCGCGGGCACGACCTGCCAGGCGGCGGCTTCGCGGCGGGGGTGGCGCTGTCGATCGCCGTGCTGCTGCAGTACATGGCCAACGGCGCGCGCTGGGTGGAGGAGCGGCTGCTGCTGCGGCCCATCCTGTGGATCGGCTGGGGCCTCACGATCGCGGCGGGCTGCGGCCTCGTGGCGATCGGCTTCAACCGCCCGTTCCTGACCTCGGCCTTCCAGTACGTCCAGCTGCCGCTGCTGGGCCGCGTGCCGCTGGCCAGCGCCGTGATCTTCGACCTGGGCGTCGTGCTGCTGGTGGTGGGGGCCACGGTGCTGATGCTGGTCGCCCTGGCCCACCAGTCGCTGCGTCGCGCCAAGGACGACGCCGACCCTGCCGAAGCGGAGGAGGGCGCATGATCGAGATCGTGCTCGCGGCCGCCATCGGCGTGCTGTCCGCCGCCGGAACCTGGCTGCTGCTGCGGCCCCGCACCTTCCAGGTGATCATGGGGCTGTCGCTGCTGTCCTACGCGGTGAACCTGTTCATCTTCTCGATGGGGCGCCTGCGTTCGGGCATGCCGCCGATCACCGCCAAGGGGGCAGAGCGGCCGGAGCTCTACGCCGATCCGACGCCCCAGGCCCTGGTGCTGACCGCCATCGTCATCAGCTTCGCCCTGACGGCCCTGTTCCTGGTGGTGCTGCTGGCCTCGCGCGGGGCGACCGGCAGCGACCACGTCGATGGACGGGAGCCGGCCGAATGAGCCTCTGGGACCATCACCTCGTCCTGCTGCCGATCCTGCTGCCGATGGTCATGGCCTCGGCCATGCTGCTGTTCGACGAGCGCCGCCGGCGGCTGAAGAGCGTCATCAGCCTGACCGCCATGGCGGCCATCCTGCTGGTCGCTCTGGCCCTGCTGCACGAGAGCATGACCGGCGCGGCCGACGGCGGCGACACCGCCCGCGTGTATCGCCTCGGCGACTGGTCCGCGCCGTTCGGCATCGTGCTGGTGGCCGACCGGCTGTCGGCGATGATGGTGGCGCTAACCAGCGTGCTGGGCGCCGGCGTCCTGGCCTTCGCCCTGGCCCGCTGGGACCGGGCCGGGCCGCGTTTCCACGCCCTGTTCCTGTTCCTGATCATGGGCGTCAACGGCGCCTTCCTGACCGGCGACCTGTTCAACCTGTTCGTCTTCTTCGAGATCATGCTGGCGGCGTCGTACGGCCTGGCGCTGCATGGTTCGGGCGAACCGCGCATCCGGGCGGGCCTGACCTACATCGCCATCAACCTGACGGCCTCGCTGCTGTTCCTGATCGGCGTGTCGCTGCTGTACGGCGTGACCGGCACGCTGAACATGGCCGAGTTCGCCCTGAAGGTGCGGGCCATCGCGCCCGACGACCGGGGCCTGCTGCACATCGGCGCGGCCATCCTGGGCACGGCCTTCCTGATCAAGTGCGCGGCCTGGCCCCTGGGGTTCTGGCTGGCGCCCACCTACGCGGCGGCCAGCGCGCCGTCGGCCGCGGCCTTCGCCATCCTGTCCAAGGTCGGGGTCTATGTGGTGCTGCGGCTCAGCCTGCTGGCCTTCGGCGACGCGGCGGGGGCTTCTGCACACTTCGGCCAGCAGTGGCTGCTGGTCATGGGCCTGGCGACCCTGGCGTTCGGGACCCTGGGCCTGGTCGCCGCCCGCGACCTGTCGCGCGCCGGCGCCTATGCGGTGATGGTCTCGTCCGGCACGATCCTGGCCGTGGCCGGGGTCGGCGACCAGGCGGTGCTGGGCGGCGCGCTGTTCTACCTGATCGGCTCGACCCTGGCCTGCGGCGCGATGTTCCTGCTGGCCGAGGTGCTGCAAAGGGGCGTGGATTCCGGCGGCCAGCGCGAGCGGGCGGTGTTCGACGACGAATATCGCGATCCGTTCGACGACGACGAGCGCAACGAGCCTGGCCTCGTCATCCCCGCCGCCGTCGCGGCCCTGGGCGGCGCGTTCCTGATCTGCACCCTGATGATCGCCGGCCTGCCGCCGCTGTCGGGCTTCGTCGGCAAGCTGGCCATGCTGGACGCCCTGGCGCGCTCGGTCGCGCCGGCCAGCATAGCCGTGATCGTCGGCCTGTCGCTCTCCAGCCTGGGCGGGCTGATCGGCCTGACCCGCCTGGGCGTCGGCGCCCTCTGGGCCCGTGACGAGGACGCGCCCGAACTGGTGGTCGGCGCGGCCGAACTTGTCGGCATGGGCGGGCTGCTGGCGGCCTGCGTGCTGCTGGCGGTCTTCGGCGGCGCCGGGCTCGGGTTCGCCGAGCACACCGCCGAGTGGCTGGGTCGTCCCGACGCCTATATCCGCGCCGTGCTGGGAGCCGCGCCATGATCCGCGCGCTGTTTCCTCATCCTCTCCTGGCGCTGGGCCTGTTCGTGACCTCGCTGCTGATGAGCGGTTCGGTCGAGCCGCCGTCGATCGCCCTGGCGGCCGTGCTGGCGCTGGCCACGCCCCAGGTGATGCGAGCGCTCGACGCCCAGACCATCCGCATCCGTTCGCCCTGGACCATCGCCGCCCTGGCCGGCTGCGTCGTGGTCGACGTTCTGCGGTCCAACTGGGCGGTTTCGGCGATCATCCTGGGCCGGCGGGCGCACGAGCGCCGGTCCGGCTTCATCCACGTGCCGCTCGACCTGAAGGACCGCTACGCCCTGGCGGTGCTGGCCGTGATCCTGACGGCGACACCCGGCACGCTGTGGGTCGAGTACGACAGCGCCACCGGCCGCCTGCTGCTGCACGTGCTGGACCTGGTCGAGGAGGACGACTGGATCCGCCTGATCAAGGATCGCTACGAGCGCCGCCTGATGGAGATCTTCGAATGAGCCAGGCCATCCTGTTCTGGTGCCTGACCGGGGCCCAGGCGCTGCTGGCGGCCGCCATGGCGCTGGCCGCATGGCGCGCGGTGCGCGGCCCTCGCGCCCAGGACCGGGTTCTGGGCCTCGACACCCTCTATCTCAACGGCATGCTGTTGCTGCTGGTGTTCGGCGTGCGCACCGGCGGGACGATCTATTTCTATGCGGCGCTGCTCATCGGCATGCTGGGCTTCGCCGCCACCGTGGCCCTGGCCAAGTTCCTGATGCGCGGCGAGGTGATCGAATGACGCCCCCGGACCTGCCCGCCTGGGCCTGCGTGGCCGTGGGCCTGCTGGCCCTGGCCGGGGCGGCGCTGTCCTTCCTGGGCGCGGTCGGCCTTTGCAGCTTCAGGACCTTCTACGAGCGGGTGCATGCCCCGACCCTGGGCGCGACGCTGGGCATGGCCCTGATCGTCGCCGCCTCGATCCTGTTCTTCACCCTGGTCGAGGGGCGGTTCATGCCCAGGGAGCTGCTGATCGGCGTCTTCCTGACGGTGACCACCCCCGTGACCCTGATCCTGCTGGGTCGCGCGGCGCTGTTCCGCGATCGCACCGAGTTCACGCGCGAGGAGACGTCGGACGACACCTAGCCTTCCTTGATCACCAGCGTGTCGACGGGAATGCGCTGCAGCAGCGTCGAGGCGACGCTGCCGAGGGCTGCCTGCACCAGGCCGCTGATCCCGCGCGCGCCGATCACCACGAGGTCTGGCCAGACGTCGCGGGCGACCTGATCGAGGACCGCCCCGGGCTCGCCCGCCGCCAGGTGCGGCTCGATACGGGCGCGCAGGTCCTCCGGGAGGTCCGCCAGCAGGGCGTCGAGCTTTCCCTGCGCTTCTGAGCGGGCGATGTCGCGGACGTCGTCTGACTTGATGCGGCTCTCGAACGGCACGTGATAGGCGTGGACCAGGTGAAGCCGGGCGTCCGGGAACAGCGCCGCCGCGCCGAGCAGCGCCGCCCTGGCGCCCTTCGAGAAGTCGGTGGCGATCAGCAGGCGCTGGTAGGGGCCGTGCGCCCTCTGCTTGACGACCAGCACCGGGCAGGGGGCCTCGCGCACGACGTGGTCCACGGCCGTTCCCAGCAGGTAGTCGCCAAGGTCGTTGTAGCGGGCGACGCCGGTGACCAGCAGGTCGACTCCCCGTTCGCGCGCGGTGTCGGTTATGGCCTTCGGCGCGGGGCCATAGGGCAGGCTCACACTGGCCTTGGCGCCCGGATCGGGGAGAACCCGACGCACGTCCAGCGCCGTGGTCGGGGCGTCGCGTTCGATGGCGTGGACCACGTGGACGTCGGCGTTCCACTCGCGGCCCAGTTCCAGGGCCCGATCGACGGCCCGGTCGCTGCGCGGGGCCAGATCGGTGGCCACCAGGATCGAGCGCACGGCTTGGGACATCGACGAACTCCTCACTGATCTGGGTAGCCAAGGTTGGCCTCGGCGCGCGCTCGTTGCAATGCGAAACCATTCCGATCTGAGGTTGCGCGACGTCTGCGCATTGTCTTTGCTCGGCTATTTCGGCGCCTGCATGGCGGGCAGTTGACGCGGCGGGCGTCCGCTTGCAGAGCTAGGCCGTTGACGGCACGGCGCACCGGAACAGAAGAAGCGCGCCACCGAGGGCGGGCAGAGGCGAGCGGTTTTGAAGGACGAGGGATGGCGCGGGCTCGTGCGCCGGATCACGCGGATCACCCGTGATCCTTCGGGCGCCGAGGACGTCGTGCAGTCGGCGATGGTGCGCATGCTGGAATACCGGCGCGCCAACACGCTGATCAATCCGGAAGGCTTCGTCGCCCGCGCCGCGGTCAACCTGGCGATCGACGAGCGCCGTCAGCGCGCCCGTCGTCCCGAAGAGAATCTCGATTTCGTCGAGGACGCCCTGGCCGACACGGGCCCCCTCCAGGACGAGGTCCTGCGGGCGCGCGAGCGCCTGGCTCGCCTCAAACTAGGGTTGGCGCGGCTCAGTCCGCGAACGCGCGAAGTCTTTTTGCTTCACCGGCTGGAAGGGCTGAAGTATCGGGAGATCGCCGAGCGCCTGGGCATCACGGTCAGCGCGGTCGAAAAGCACGTGGCCAAGGCGGCCCTGTTCCTGACGAAATGGACCGAGACGTGGTGAAGCCGGAGCGCGATCTGGAAGCCGTCCGGCGGCAAGCGGCCGACTGGCTTGCGCGCCTGCGCAGCGACTCGCGCACGCCTGACGACGAGGCCGGCTTCAAGGCCTGGCTGGACCGGTCCGAAGACCATCGCACCACCTTCGACGCCCTGACCTCGACCTGGGAGCTGGCCGGCGCCCTGCGCCATGATCCGAAGATCGCCGCGACCACGCAGCGCACGCCGGCGCGCCTGGCCCGCCGCGCGGTGCTGGCCGGCGTGGGCGTCTCGGCCGTCGGCCTGGGCTGGATGGCCTTCGCGCCGGAGGTCTACGCCACGGGCGTGGGCGAGACGCGGACCCTGCACCTGGACGACGGCTCGTCGGTGCTGCTCGACGCCGACAGCCGGCTCAGCGTCCGCATCGACGGCCGCCAGCGGCGGGCGGGCCTGGACAAGGGCAGGGCCTTCTTCCGCGCCGCTCGCGATCCGAGCCGTCCGTTCGTCGTGGCGGCGGAGGGCCGCGAGATCGTCGGCGACGGCGGCGACGCGTTCGGGGTCTCGGTGCTGTCGCGGGCGGTGTCGGTGGTGGCGGTCGAGGGCCAGGTGCTGGTCATGACCCCCGGCCAGCCGTCGGGTCGCATCACCGCCTCGGCCGGCCAGCGCGTGATCGCCGAGGGGCAGGGGCCCGCGCGCCGGGAAGTCGCCGACGTGCAGTCGGCCACGGCGTGGCGTTTCGGCCAGGCGGTGTTCGACGACCAGACCCTGGCCGAGGCCCTGGCCGAGATGAACCGCTACAGCCGCCGTCGCATCGAACTGGCGGATCCGGCGCTGGAAGGCCTGCGGATCAGCGGCGTCTACAAGGCCGGCGACAACGAGGCCTTCGCCCGCTCGGTGGCGACCCTGCTCGATCTGGACGTCCGCGCCAATGGCGGCGGCCTGCTGATCGAGCCGCGCGGCGGGGCATGAACCGGTCGTCCAGGCCGCTCGAAAAAAGTTGCTGAGGAAAAATCGACCTCCGTCGTCAGGCCTCTTAAGCCCGAAAACGTCGGGCCGAGAGGGGACTAGAATTTCATGACGATGGGGAAAGACGGCCGCCTGCGCCGGATGCTGGCCGGATCGGCGGCCGTGGGCGTTCTGCTGACGGCCGGGGCGGCTTTGGGCCAGACCGTGACGGTGGACGTGCAGGCGCAGTCGCTGGACAAGGCGCTGCGCGAACTGGGCAAGGAGACGGGGACCAACATCCTGTTCTCGCCCAAGACCGTCTCGGGCCGCCGTTCGGCCGCCGTGGTGGGCAAGTACACGCCGCTGGAGGCCGCTCGCCGCCTGGCCGGTTCGGCCGGCCTGGAAGTGGTCGAGGACGGCGCCGGCGCCCTGATCGTCCGCGCCCCGGGCGCGACGCCGACCGCCTCGGTGCAGCCGGCGTCCTTCCAGACCGTAGATCAAGGCCCTGCTGTCGAGGTTGAGGAAGTCGTGGTGACCGGCTCGCGCCTGCGCCGCACCACCTTCGACAGCCCGTCGCCGATCGTCGAGGTCGAGCGCGAGGACCTGCTGGAAAGCGGCTATGTCGACATCGCCGAAGCCCTGACCGACCTGCCGGGCGTCGATATCGGCGTGAACCTGTCGACCAGCCAGTCGGCGGTGCAGGACAACGGCCTGTCCACCGTCAGCCTGCGCAGCCTGGGCCAGAACCGCACCCTGACCCTGATCGACGGCCACCGCACCGTGTCGAACGCCGGCAACATGAACGCGGTGAGCCTCAGCTCCATCCCGCAGTTCTTCGTCGACCGCGTCGAGATCAGCACCGGCGGCGCCTCGGCCGTCTACGGTTCGGACGCCATCTCCGGCGTCGTCAACATCATCACCACCACCAAGCTCGACGGCGTGAAGGCGCGGGTCGTGGCCGGCGTGACCGACGCGGGCGGCGGCAGCAGCACCGAGTATTCGGTGGGCGCGGGCAAGCGGTTCTTCGACGACAAGCTCTACGTCATGGCCGGCGCGACCTACGAGAAGCAGGACGCCCTGAACGCCACCGACCGCAAGTGGGCGACCCAGTCGGTGGCCTACGACCCGACGACCAACACCGTCTCGGGTCCCGACCTGTCGACCTACACGCCGGGCGGCCGCTTCCGCAGCTCCAGCTTCTACTACGACGAAGGCGGCCTGAAGCAGAACTTCGTGACTGCGGTGAACGGCTACGAGACGCGCGACAACGGCACCCTGATCACCCCGGCCAAGCGCTCGTCGGGCGCGTTGAAGGTCGTCTACGACGTCAACTCGAACCTCAAGATCTGGGGACAGTTCCAGGCCTCGCGGGTGAGCACCAACTCGGTGCGTGAGCCCTATGGCCTCTACAATTCGACCACCTATGGCGTGAACGACGAGTTCTCGATCGGCAACATCGCGCGGGCCAACCCGTTCGTGCCGGCGCAGATCTACTCGGCCTCGACCTCGTCGATCAGCTTCCGCCGCCGCATGACCGAGGTCGGCGAACTCGAGATCTACAACCGCCGCACCACCCTGCGCGGCTGGCTCGGCGCCGAGGGCAAGGTGTTCGGCGATTGGGACTGGGGCCTGACCTACGGCTACGGCGAGTACGACGGCTACCAGGTGCGTCGGAACGGCCTGAACATGGCCAACGTCAAGAACGCCCTCAACGCCGAGCGCACCTCTGCCGGGGTGGTGCAGTGCAAGGACGCCGCGGCTCGCGCCGACGGCTGCGTGGCGCTGAACCTGTTCGGCATCGGCTCGATCACGCCGGAAATGGCCGACTACATCCGCGCCAACGTCTGGTACCGGCCGCAGAACCGCCAGGACACCGTCGAGGGCCACATGACCGGCGAGCTGTTCCAGCTGCCGGCCGGCCCGATCCAGGCGGCCTTCGGCTTCGAGTTGCGTCGCGACAAGACCCGCACCACCACCGACGAGCTGACCCAGAACGGCCTGACCAACTTCGCCTACATCCCCGAGTACAGCGGCGTGGTGAAGGTCAGCGAAGCCTTCGTCGAAGCCTCGGCGCCGATCCTCAAGGACATGCCGTTCGCCTACCGCCTGGAGGTGGACGGCGCGCTGCGCGTCGCCCACTACAATCTCCAGAACGTCGGCACCACGCTCAGCTATCGCGGCGGCGTGCAGTGGGCGCCGGTCAAGAGCCTGCGTTTCCGCTCCGCCTGGAGCCGGGCCCAGCGCGCGCCCGACACGACCGAGCTCTATTCGCCGCCCCGCGATGACTTCGACTCGATCGTCGACATCTGTTCGGGCGTGACGGCCAGCTCCACCGGCCAGATCGCGCAGAACTGCCGCGCCAACCCCGGCATCGCCGCGGCGATCGCGGCCAACGGCTCGTTCGTGTCCGAGGTCACCAGCGTCAACGCGCCCAACGGCGGCAATGTCGACCTGAAGGAAGAGACCGCCGACACCCTGACGGTGGGTTTCGTGCTGCAGCCGTCGTTCCTGCACGGCTTCGACCTCAGCGTCGACTACTACGACATCAAGGTGACCGACGCGATCTCGTCGCTGTCGAACGCCCAGCTGATGTCGGAGTGCTACGGCGCTGCCGGCGGGACCGACAACCGCTTCTGCAACGTCATCACCCGTGACGCCGAAGGCCAGATCACCCGGATCCTGAACCTGGAGGAGAACCTCGACGACCTGCGGGCCAGCGGCGTCGACGTGGCCCTGCGCTATCGCTTCGACCTCGAGCGCTGGAACGTGCCGGGCGACTTCACCTTCCGGGCCAACTACAGCCGCCGCCTGAAGCTGGAGACCCGCTATTCGGGCATCGACGGCACGACCGTGGCCGACGATCTGGGCGAAGTCGGCACCTCCGAGCACGAAGGCAAGGCCAGCCTGGCCTGGCGCAACCGCTACTGGAACCTGCAGTGGACGGCCAACTACATCGGCGAGGCGGTGGACGACAACGACCTGGCGGCCGACTTCGCCGCGCGGGGCGTGACCAACCCGCTGTTCCTCAACGTCGACGCCTTCTGGCGCCACGACCTGTCGGTGCGGTTCTATCCGGATCCGAAGAACAAGGACCTGCGCGTCTTCGGCACCGTGCGCAACGTGTTCGACAACGAAGGTCCGTTCCTGCCCAGCGGCACGGAGTCGGGCAACGACTACAACTACAGCGCCGTCTACGGCGTCACCGGCCGGTCCTTCACCCTGGGCCTGCAACTGGCGTTCTGACGACCTGGAGCATGGCGGCCGCGCAGCGCCGCCATGCTTCGACTGCCTGGGCCGGCGCTCTAGGGCGTCGGCCGCCCATTTCCCGGAGCTTCCCATGACCCTGTCCCGCCTGGCGGCCCTGGCCGCCGGAGGCCTGCTGGCGCTCGCCGCGCCGTCGGCCTGGTCCGCCCCTCGCACCCAAGTCGCGCCGCGCGCCATGACCGCCGTCGACCTGGTGGGCCTGGAGAAGCTTTCCGACCCCAAGGTCTCGCCCGACGGCCGCTTCGTCCTCTATTCGGTCGGCCGCGTCGACTGGAAGGCCAACGCCGTGCAGGACGACCTCTGGCGGGTCGGTCTGGACGGTTCCGATCCGCGCCGCATGGTCGAGGGGCCCGCCTCGGGCGCGGCCTGGGCACCGGACGGCGAGCGCTTCGCCTTCGTCGCCAAGCGCGACGGCGACGCGGGCCGGCAGATCTACGTCTCGCCCATCGACGGCGGCGAGGCCCGGCGCATCGGCAAGGTCCGCACCAGCCCGTCGTCCCTGCGCTGGTCGCCGGACGGCTCGGCGATCTACTTCCTGGCCGCGGCGCCCGACGGCAAGTCGCTGGCCAAGCGCAAGCGCGAGAAGGACGACATGCTGTCGTTCGAGAGCCCGCAGGGGCGCGGCCGCCTGTGGCGCATCACGCTGGCCGACGGCAAGGCCGAGCCGGTGATCGAGGGCGAGTTCGAGGTTGAGGCTTTCGACCTCCCGGCCGACGGCAAGGCCATCCTCTATCGCCGCGCGCCGTCCGACCTGCTCGACGACAATCCCAAGTCCGAACTCTGGATCAAGGAAGGGAAGGGCGCCGACCGCCGTCTGACCGACAACGACTTCCAGGAAAGCACGCCGCGCCTGTCGCCCGACGGCCGCTCGGCGTTGTTCCTGGCCACGGCCGAAAACGGCCGCTACGGCACGGTCAATCCCAACCTCTTCGTGCTGCCGGTCGCCGGCGGCGCACCGCGCGAGCTGGCCCACGGGCTGCCCTACGAGATCGAGGACGCGGTCTGGTCGGCCGACGGCCGCGAGATTTACATCACCGCCACCACCGGCGTGCGCCGCGAGCTGTTCGCGGTGGACGTGAAGAGCGAGGCCGTGCGGCCGCTGGCGCGGGGCGACCACGCGGCCGGCGACGTCACCCTGACCCGCGACGGCAAGACGGCGGTGTTCTTCAAGGCCTCGGCGACCTCGCCGGGCGAGATCTTCCGTCTGGATCCGGCGCGGCCAGCGCCGGTGCAGGTGACCCATCTCAACGACGACGTCGCCGAGCGCTTCCGTCTGCCGCGCCAGGAGGCGATCCAGTGGACCGCGCCCGACGGCCAGGCGCTGGAGGGCCTGGTGACCTATCCCCTCGACTACCAGCCGGGCCGCCGCTACCCGCTGATCGTGCAGAGCCACGGCGGTCCGCGCTCGTCGGACGTGTTCAACATCTTCTCCTACGGCCGCTTCAACCCGCTGCTGGCGGCCAAGGGCGTGATGACGCTCAGCGTCAACTACCGGGGCGGCACCGGCTATGGCGACGCGTTCCTGCAAGGCATGAACGCCGGCTATTTCCGCTATGCCGACAAGGACGTGCTGTCGGGCGTCGACAACCTGATCGCCAAGGGGCTGGTCGATCCCGATCGGCTGGGCGTCATGGGCTGGAGCGCCGGCGGCCACATGACCAACCGCCTGATCACCGTCACCGACCGCTTCAAGGCCGCGTCCTCGGGCGCCGGCGCGGTCGACTGGCCGTCGATGTACCTGACGTCCGACACCCGCTGGCAGCGCAGCGAGTGGTTCGTGACCCCGCCCTACGGCTCGCAGGCCCGTCGCGACCTCTATGTCGACAACTCCCCGCTCAGCCAGCTCGACAAGGTCAGGACCCCGACCCTGATCCTGGCCGGCGCCGAGGACGAGCGGGTGCCCTGGACGCAGTCGGTGATGCTGCACCGGGCGCTCAAGGCCCTCGGCGTCGAGACCGAGCTCTACCTGGCCCCGCGCGAGCCGCATAACTTCCGCGAACTGCGCCACCGCCTGTTCCAGGTGAACGTGCAGATGGACTGGTTCAGCAAGCGCGTCCTTGGCCAGGACTACGATTGGAGCGCCGCGCCCGACGCCAAGGACGAGACCGACTGACGGCTACTGCCGCAGGGGCGTGTCGTAGGGACGCGGGTCGCCGGGATCGAGCGGCGGCGGTGTCGGAGGATCCTCGAACGGCACGACCGGATCGTCGATCTCCGGGGGCGGGCCATCCGGCGGGATTTCGGGTGGCGGCGCACCGGGCGTCGGGTCGGGTTGCGGCGGCGCGATCGGGTCAGTCATGAACATTTCCATGATCGACCAACGCGCGGACCCATGGCCCAGGTCCGCCAAAATCTACTGACAGGGCGCGGTCTCGCCGCTTTCGAAATCGACGCGGAAGCAGTGCTCGACGCCGGTCTCGACGTCGCGGACCACCACCGACGCCTGGCCGTAGGAGTCCACCTCGGGGTGCCAGGTCTCCATGAAGGCCACGGCGGCTTCCTCGAAGGTCTCCGCATCGACGCCGTGGGCGTGGTCGCAGCCGTCGTGCAGGGCGTGGACGCGGAAGGTGCGGGTCTCGAGCATGGCGTTTCCTCCGGGCATCCAACGCATGGCGAGCGCGAAGGATTCAACGCCCGCCGCCGCGCGCCGTCCAGAGGCCGGGGCCGAATTCCGCGTCCAGGCCAAGCGAGTAAGGTTCAAGGGTCTTATCCGCATCCCTCAAGTCCGACGTAAGGCACTGGAATAACGGGATATTTTTCTCCGTCTTCCGAGTCGCTCGGGCCGCCTGAGAAGTTCTGCGGACCTGTCTTGAATTTCTGACCCGCCGAAAAGCGGCGAAGGTCAGGTTGCGGTCTTACCTATCCCGCCAGTTCAGGCCGGGCCGCGCCCGCCTGTGTGGTGGAGGGTTGCATGCAGAGTTCCGGATTGGCCGAGCGCCTCGATGAAGTCGACGTGGCGGTCGAGGCCGAGCCGCCGGCCGCCTGGCCGGGGGTGATCGCCCTGACGATGGGCGTCTTCGCCCTGGTGACCTCGGAGTTCCTGCCCGCCAGCGTGCTGACGCCCCTGGCGGCCGATCTGGGGGTCAGCGTCGGGGCGGCGGGGCAGGCGGTGACCGCCACGGCCGTGATCGGCGCCTTCGCCGCGCCGCTGACGCCGGTGCTGACCGGCCGGTTCGACCGGCGTCTGGTGATGCTGGGGCTGATGGCGATCCTGGCGATCTCCAACCTGCTGACCATCTTCGCCGACAGCCTGCCGGTGCTGCTGGTCGCCCGCGTGCTGCTGGGGGCCGCCCTGGGCGGGTTCTGGTCGATGGCCGCGGCGCTGGGCATGCGGCTGGTGCCGCGCGCGGCGATCCCCAAGGCGATGTCGCTGATCTTCACGGGCGTGTCGGTGGCCACGGTCTCGGCCGCGCCGGTGGGCGCCTATGTCAGCGACACCCTGGGCTGGCGGGCCGCCTTCGTCATCGCCGGGATCGTCGGCCTCGCGGCCCTGGCGGCCCAGGCCTTGACGCTGCCACGGCTGCCGCCGACCTCCGTTCCGCGTCTGGGCGGCCTGGTCGAGGTCGCCCGGCGCCCGGCCGTGGCCGCGGCCCTGATCGGCGTGCTGCTGGTGATCTCGGGCCACTTCGCCGGCTTCACCTACGTCCGCCCCGTGCTCGAGCAGGTGGCGGGCCTGGACGTGGCCGCGATCTCGCTCAGCCTGCTGGCCTTCGGCGTCGCCGGCTTCTTCGGAAACCTGGCGGGCGGGGCGCTGGTCGGCCGCGATCCGCGTCTGTCGATCCTGGGCGGCGCCGGCGTGATCGCCGTCGCCGCCGCGGCCATCGTCGCCCTGGGAAGCATCGGCTGGATCGCGGCCCTGGCGCTGACCCTGTGGGGCTTCGCCTTCGCCATGTTGCCCGTCGGCTTCCAGGCCTGGGCGACATCGGCGGCGACCGACCAGGCCGAACTGGCCGGAGGCCTGCTGACCTCGACCTTCCAGGTCGCCATCGCCCTGGGCGCGGTGCTGGGCGGCCTGCTGGTCGACCGGCTGGGTCCGCTCAGCGCGCCGGGCTACGCCGCCAGCGCCGCCCTGGCCGGAGTGATCCTGGTGCTGGCTGTGCGTCGCGGCGCCGCCAAGGCTGCGCCCGAGGCGGCTTGCCAGGCTTGCGGCTAGCAGCTGGCGTCAGCTTTCCTGAATTCCTACTGATTAGATCTGAATTGCGGCGAGGGGTCGGAATGAGGTCTGGATGAGGCTCAAGCCAAGCTTCGTCCGTGCGAGTTTCCTCATGACCGATCCGACCCCCGCCGCTCGCGCCGCCGCGCAAGTCGAGCCCGAGTTGCAGCGCCGCGATCTGCTGCTGGCGGGCGGCGTTGTCGCGGCCGCGGCGGGCCTGGCCGCGCCCGGCGCCTCAAGGGCGCAGGACGCTTCGACGGTTCCGCCGCCCGCGCGCCAGCCGCGCGCGCCGGCCGGAGGCAAGAGCCCGTGGGGCTACGACACCTGGAAACAGGCCACGCCGCAGCCGGTCTCGATCCGGCCCGGAGAGGCGCCGCTGCCGCAGCGCCCGCGCGCCTATACCGACATCAAGAGCTATCACGCCCACGTTTATTTCGACGAGGACACCTCGGAGAAGGCGGCCCTGCTGCGCCGCTGGGTGTCCGAGCGCTTTACCGTCGAGTTGGGCGACTGGAACCTGACGCCGCGCGGCCCGCACGTGACGCCGTCGTTCTACTTCGGCTTCACCAACGACCTGCTGCACGTAATCCTGCCGTGGCTGCAGCTCAACAGCCTGGGCCTGACGATCCTGCTGCATCCGAATACGGACGATCCCCGCTCGGACCACCTCTACTACACGGCCTGGATCAACCGCTCGCAGCCGGTGAACGGCTACGGCATGAAGAAGCCTGGCGAGGGCGAGCCGCCGGTCGAGCTGATCTATCCCAACACCAAGCCGTTCGTGCCGATCGAGACCTGAAGGCGGGGCGGGCGAGGGGGCTCTTACGCCCCCAGCATATTGCCGTAGCCGATCACCACGGTGGCGCCGACCAGCAGGGCCACGCCGGCCCAGACCATGTTGCGCACGGCGGGGCGGGCGTCCTTCCACTCCTTGAAGGCGAAGCCCCACAGGGTGCCGAAGATGATGATGCTGGCCATGTGCAGGGTCCAGCTGGAGAAGCCGAACTTGCCCATCTGGCTCTCGCCCATGGTGTAGAAGAAGAACTGGAAGTACCAGGCCACGCCCGCCAGGGCGCTGAGCAGGTAATTGGCCAGCAGCGGGGGCCTATCTTCTGATCCATGGTCGGTGGATTCCTTGGCGCCGGAGGTGCGGCCCAGCCATTGGCCGGCGCTGCGGTTCTTGGCGATCAGGAAGGCGCACCAGACGCCGTTGGTGATCAGGCCGCCGAACATGACCAGGCAGAGCACCGGCAGGCCGGTCCACAGCGGGCCGGTGCCGGCCGCGGCCGAGATCGCCTTGATCGGCTCGCCCGCGGCCAGGCCGAAGGCGAAGCAGGCCGACATGATCCCCGAGAAGATCGCGACCGCCAGGCCCTTCCTGAAGTCGAACTCGGCCACCGCCGCGCGCTTCTCCTCGGGCGACAGGTCGCCGTCCTTCTTGGCCCCGGCCCAGGCCACCACGACGATGCCGGCGACCGTCATCAGCAGGCCCAGCAGGATGATCCGGCCGGAGGTGGAGCTCAGCAGGGCGTCGGCGAAGGTCCCCCGCACCAGCGGCGGGATCAGGGTGCCGAACACGGTGCACAGGCCCAGCACCACGGCCATGCCCAGCGACAGGCCCAGATACCGCATGGTCAGGCCGTAGGTCAGGCCGCCGAAGCCCCAGAGCACGCCGAACAGGATGCACAGGCCCGCGATGTGCGGCGGGACCTGTCCCATCACGCCCAGGAGGTCGCGGGTCTGCAGAGAGGCGAAGAACCAGGGCGCGAACAGCCAGGAGAACACGCCCCCGGTCAGCCAGTAGATCTCCCACGACCAGCGCCGCACGCCGCGGAAGGGCACGTAGAAGCTGGCCGAAGCCAGGCCGCCCAGCCAATGGAAGAAAACGCCCATAAGCGGATTCATCGGCGTCAACTCCCACATATCAAAACGATTTTCTAATTATTGGGATCATTGCGACGCGGCGCGGCTTTGTCAACGAACGGGACCTGGCGCGTCCGGAGAACACGGTGCGGCGCATTTCTCCCAAGAAACACTGTGGAGCGCTCGACATTCGTGCAAATAAGCGGTTATCGTCCCGATTATAGGGAACTGATCCCATAATATGAAATTTGTCGACCTTGGCGTCATCCGATGACCCTGAGCAACGACAAGTCGCAACTGGAGAGGAAGCCATGAAGACCACAATCAGCGCCCAGCTGCGGGCCAGCGCCTCGCGCCTCGCCGTCGCCGCCGTCCTGCTTTCAGCCCCCGCCATCGCTCACGCCCAGACCGCGCCGGACGCGGGCCAGACCACGGAGCCCGAGGCCGTGGAGGAAGTGGTCGTCACCGGCATCCGCGCCTCGCTGCGCAGCGCCATGGACGTCAAGCGCAACTCCCTCCAGGTGGTCGACAGCATCTCGGCCGAGGACATCGGCGACTTCCCCGACAAGAACCTGTCCGAAGCCCTGCAGCGAGTGACGGGCGTGCAGATCAGCCGCCAGGACGGCGAAGGCCGCGGCGTCAGCATCCGCGGCGCCGATCCCAGCCTCAACCGCGTCGAGATCAACGGCTCGTCGGCCCTGTCGCTGACGGTGGGCGGCGGCGACCGCGCGGTCGACTTCCGTGACATCCCCGTCGAGTTCGTCTCGCGCCTGGACGTGGTCAAGTCGCCGACGGCCGATATGGCCGAAGGCGGCATCGGCGGCACAGTGCGGGTCATCACCCGCCGTCCGTTCGACAGCAACAAGCCCTTCGTCGCCGGCTCGATCCAGGGCGTCTATTCGAACCTGGCCAAGGAATACGACCCCAAGCTGGCGCTGATCGGCAGCCGCACCTTCTTCAACGACACGCTGGGCGTGCTGCTGTCGGGCACCTGGGAGAACCGTCACCTCAACAGCAACAACGCCCGCACCACGGGCTGGCTGGACCGGGCGCCGGCGGCCACCGGCATAAACTCGCTTCCCAACCGCAGCTCCGACGTCAATGGCGACGGCAAGCTGGACTTCATCCCGGATATCCCGCGCTACATCATCGATCGCCGTGAGACCGAGCGCAAAGCACTGAGCACCGTGGTCGAGTGGCGTCCGACCGACAACTTCAAGGCCTATTTCGACGCCACCTACGCCACGGCCAACGAGCAGGTGAACAGCTCGTTCCTGCAGCTGTCGGGCAACAGCGGCGCGATCGACTACAGCAAGACCACCCTGGGCGACGACAATACGGTCAATCACATCGAACTGGTCAGCGCGACCGACCTACCGATCGACCTGGCCTATCGCAACATCCTGGGCAACCTCGAGCGGACCCAATACACCACGGCCGTCGGCGGCGAGTGGAAGCTCGACAAGTGGGTGTTCGACGCTCGCTTCGACTACTCGAACGCCGAAGTCCAGAACAACGAGATCAATTCGACGGCGACGGTCTTCGGCGTGCCGCGCGCGGTCATCGACTACAAGAACGGCAAGGGCTCGCCGAACATGTCGTTCCCGGGCCTGGACGTGACGACCGGCCAGGGCGTCAAGCGGATCGACGCCCTGTTCAACCCGCGCAACAACACCTCCGAAGAGACGGCCCAGCAGTTCAACATCACCTACAAGCCGGAAGGCTCGTGGCTGACGTCGATCAAGGCCGGCGTCCAGGCGCGTCAGTTCGAAACCGACCAGATTCTGTACCAGCGCACGACGCGTCTGAACTGTCAGAACGACGGCAGCTCCGGCGCCATCGGGGCGGTGAACACCTCGTGCGCGACGCTTGAGGAGATCGTCAACATCAACTCGACGCTGCAAAGCGTGCCGTTCTTCAAGACCGGCGACCTGGGCTATTCCGGCGGCATCCGCCAATGGAACGACAACACCATGGCCACCTATGCGGCGACCCTCGCCGTGGCCGGCCGCACCAACGACGTCTACGCCGTCAATCCCAACCGCAACACGGCCGCCCGTTACGGCGACCCGGGCACCTACCAGGCCTTCCTCGACACCTGGTCGGTCGAGGAGAAGACCCGCAGCGCCTACGTCCAGGCCAATTTCGAATTCCACGAACTGCGCGTGCCGATCAGCGGCACGCTGGGCGTGCGGGTGGTCGATACCGAGACGCTGTCGAAGGGCTACAATCGCGTCCAGACCGGCACGACGCCCGACGAGATCGTCAACTTCGTGCCGGGCGAGGAAGAGGGCGGCTACACCAAGACCCTCCCGTCGCTGAACCTGCGCGCCGAGTTCATCCCGGGCAAGCTGATCGGCCGCGCAGCCGCGAGCAAGGTGATGGCACGCGCCGCGCCGGCCCAACTGGCCCTGCGACGCAGCATCGATCAGATCGGCTTCACCGGGTCGCGCGGCAACCCGGACCTTCAGCCGTTTGAGGCCACGGCCTATGACGCGGGTCTGGAATGGTACTTCAACCGCGAGAGCTTCGTGTCGGCGACCTATTTCCGTAAGGAGATCTCGTCGTTCATCATCAACCAGACGACGCCCGAGGTGATCGACGGCCAGACCTACGCCATCAACCGTCCGATCAACGGCACAGACGAGGTGACTATCGACGGCCTGGAAGTCGGCGGTCAGTACGCCTTCGACTTCCTGCCCGGCCCGTTCAACGGCCTGGGCGTGCTGGCCAACTTCACCTACCAGAAGGACAAGGGTTTCAAGGGCACCAACCGCCTGACCAACGAACTCCTGCCGTTCCCGGGCCTGTCGCGTAAGAGCTACAACGTCTCGCTCTACTACGAGAACGACAAGGTCAGCGCCCGTGCATCCTACAACTGGCGTGGCGACTGGCTGATCACCCCGACCGGCCGCGGCAACCTGCCCGAGTTCAACAAGGCCTTCGGCACGCTTGATGTTTCGGCCAGCTACAACGTCAACGACAACATCACCGTGTTCGTCGAGGGCGTGAACCTGACCGACGAGGTGCGGCAGGAGTACAACGCCGACGCCCGTCAGATCGGCAACGAGACCTTCGGCTCGCGCTACTTCTTCGGCGTGCGCGCGAAGTTCTAGGGACGACAGGCGATCAGCCCGGCTCGGTCAGCTTCAGGAAGTTGGCCAGGGTCGGGCTGATCTCGCCCTTGCGCCAGGCCAGGCCCGTCTCCAGCTCGGGGGCGGTCCCGGCCAGCGGCACGTAGGTGACGCCCGTGCGCGCCAGGTTGCGCAGCGAGGCGGGGACGAGCGCGATCCCCAGGCCGCTCGACACCAGGCTGATGATCGTCTGCATCTGGATGGCCTCCTGGGCGATGCGGGCGTCGCCGCCCAGCGCGCGGTAGTGGCCGGTGACCAGGTCGTGGAAAGCCGGCGCCACATGCTTGGGAAACAGGATCAGCGGCGAGGCCAGCAGTTCCTCGGCCGAAAGCACCGCGTCGCTGCCGATCCGCCCCTCGTCGATCCAGGCGCTGGGCACGGCCGCCACCAGCGGCTCGCGCAGCAGCCGGCGATAGGCCAGGGCAGGGGGCAGCGGCTGGTCGGTGGGCGGGATGACGATGCCGGCGTGCCGCTCGCCCTCGACGAGGGCCGGCAACTGAACGTCGCTGGTCGCCTCGAAAAGGCGGATCTCCACCTCCGGATAGGCCTGCGAATAGCGTCGGACCAGCGAGGGCAGGACGCTGTAGTCGGCGGTGCTGACGAACGACAGCGCCAGGAAGCCGCTGCGGCCGTCGCGCATGCGCCGTGCCGCGCCCGGCAGGGCGTCGAGCGCCGCCAGCGCCGCCTGCACCTGCGGCAGCCACTGCTCGCCCAGCGGCGTCAGCCGCACGTTACGCTTGGTGCGCACGAACAGCGGCGCGCCCAGTTCCTTCTCGAGAGCCAGGATCGACTGGCTGAGCGGGGGCTGGGTCATGCGCAGCCGCTCGGCCGCGCGGCCGAAGTGCAGGGTCTCGGCCACGGCGGCGAAATGGCGGAACTGACGGACGTCCATCTTATATTTCCAACGACCTAATCAGCCGCTTTTAATATATTTTGCTCGCGTGGTCAGCGGCGGTAATAACCCCACAGCCGACACCGAGATTTACCCATGCCTCCCTATCGCTCACGCACCTCCACTCACGGCCGCAACATGGCCGGCGCCCGCGGCCTGTGGCGCGCCACTGGCATGAAGGACAGCGACTTCGGCAAGCCGATCATCGCCGTGGCCAACAGCTTCACCCAGTTCGTCCCGGGCCACGTGCACCTGAAGGACCTGGGCCAGCTGGTCGCTCGCGAGATCGAGGCGGCCGGGGGCGTGGCCAAGGAGTTCAACACCATCGCCGTCGATGACGGCATCGCCATGGGCCACGGCGGCATGCTGTACTCGCTGCCCAGCCGCGAACTGATCGCCGACGCGGTCGAGTACATGGTCAATGCCCACTGCGCCGACGCCATCGTCTGTATCTCCAACTGCGACAAGATCACGCCCGGCATGCTGATGGCCGCCATGCGCCTCAACATCCCGGTGGTCTTCGTCTCGGGCGGTCCGATGGAGGCCGGCAAGGTACAGGTCAAGGGCGCGATCCGCTCGCTGGACCTGGTCGACGCCATGGTCGTCGCCGCCGACGACAGCTATTCCGACGAAGAGGTCGAGGCGATCGAGAAGGCCGCGTGCCCGACCTGCGGCTCGTGCTCGGGCATGTTCACCGCCAACTCGATGAACTGCCTGACCGAGGCCCTGGGCCTGTCGCTGCCGGGCAACGGCTCGGTCCTGGCCACCCACGCCGACCGCGAGGCGCTGTTCAAGGAAGCCGGCCGCCTGATCGTCGACCTGTGCCAGCGCTGGTACGAGCAGGAGGACGTCACGGCCCTGCCGCGCGGCATCGCCACGCGCGAGGCGTTCGAGAACGCCATGAGCCTGGATATCGCCATGGGCGGCTCGACCAACACGGTGCTGCACCTGCTGGCCGCCGCCAGCGAGGGCGGCGTCGAGTTCTCGATGGCCGACATCGACCGCCTGTCGCGCCGCGTGCCCTGCCTGTCGAAGGTGGCCCCGGCCAAGAGCGACGTGCATATGGAGGACGTCCACCGCGCCGGCGGGGTGCCAGCCATCCTGGGCGAGCTGGAGAAGGGCGGCCTGATCGACGCCAGCCAGCCCACCGTCCACGCCGCCACCATGGCTGAATCCCTGGCCCGCTGGGACATCGGCCGCACCAACAGCGGCACGGCCCAGGAGTTCTTCCGCGCCGCTCCGGGCGGCAAGCCGACCCAGGTCGCCTTCAGCCAGGCCGCCCGCTGGGAAGAGCTGGACCTCGACCGCGAGAAGGGCGTCATCCGCTCGGTCGAGCACCCGTTCTCCAAGGACGGGGGCCTGGCCGTCCTGTTCGGCAACCTGGCGCCGGAAGGCTGCATCGTGAAGACGGCCGGGGTCGACGAGTCGATCCTGACCTTCCGCGGCACGGCCCGGGTGTTCGAGAGCCAGGAAGACGCCGTCAGCGGCATCCTGGGCGGCAAGGTCGTGGCCGGCGAGGTCGTGGTCATCCGCTATGAGGGTCCCAAGGGCGGCCCGGGCATGCAGGAGATGCTGTATCCTACGACCTACCTGAAATCGAAGGGCCTGGGCGCGGCCTGCGCCCTGATCACCGACGGCCGCTTCTCGGGCGGCACGTCGGGCCTGTCGATCGGCCACGTCTCGCCGGAAGCCGGCGAGGGCGGCCTGATCGCCCTGGTCGAGACCGGCGACAGCATCCTGATCGACATCCCCAACCGCAGCATCCAGCTGAAAGTCTCCGACGCCATGCTGGCCGAGCGTCGCGACGCCCAGCTGGCGCGCGGCAAGGACGCCTGGAAGCCCAAGGACCGCAAGCGCGAGGTCTCGCCGGCCCTGCGCGCCTATGCGGCCATGACCACCAACGCCGCCCGCGGCGCGGTGCGCGACGTCTCGCAGGTCGAGCGCCAGAACTAGGATCGAAAGCGGCCGGGCTCGCTTAGGGCTCGGCCGCGCAATCCTGGGGTGAGTTTTTCTGCCCGCGCGGCGAGAATATCGGTCGTGCGGAGGAGGGCGGTCCGGGTCAGGTTTTCGGCATCGACGTAAAAAGCTTCAGGAGAAGCCGATGTCCGACCGCAAGCTCCATCCCGAGACCCTGGCCCTGCACGCCGGCTGGCGGGCCGACCCGACTACGGGCGCCGTTGCGCCGCCCATCTACCAGACCACCTCGTACCAGTTCCAGAGCGCCGAGCACGCGGCCGACCTCTTCGCCCTGCGCCAGCTGGGCAACATCTACACCCGGATCGGCAACCCCACGATCGACATCCTGGAGCAGCGGCTTGCCGCTCTGGAGGGCGGCGCGGCGGCCCTGGCCGTGGCGTCCGGCCAAGCCGCTTCCGCCTTCGCCATCCAGAACCTGGCCCGGGCCGGCGACAACATCGTCAGCTCGACCGACCTCTATGGCGGCACCTGGAACCTCTTCGCCAACACCCTGCGCGATCAGGGGATCGAGGTCCGCTTCGTCGATCCGGAGGACCCGCAGGCCTTCGCCCGCGCCACCGACGAGCGCACGCGCGCCTACTACGCCGAGACCCTGCCCAATCCGAAGCTGACCGTCTTCCCGATCGCCGAGGTCGCCGCCATCGGTCGCGCGCACGGGATCCCGCTGATCGTCGACAACACCGCCGCGCCCCTGCTGGCGCGGCCGCTGGAGCACGGCGCGGCGATCGTCGTCTATTCCACCACCAAGTACATCGGCGGCCACGGCACCTCGATCGGCGGCGTCATCATCGACGGCGGCAATTTCGACTGGGAGGCCCATCCCGAGCGCCAGCCGCTGCTCAACACCCCCGACCCCAGCTATCACGGCGCGGTCTGGGCGCAGGCGGCGAAGCCGCTCGGCCCCATCGCCTACGTCCTGCGGGCCCGCACCGTGCTGCTGCGCGACCTGGGCGCGGCGCTGTCGCCGTTCAACGCCTTCCAGATCCTGCAGGGCCTGGAGACCCTGCCGCTGCGCATCGCCCGCCATTCGCAGAACGCGCAAGGCGTGGCCGACTTCCTGGCCAGGCGCCCCGAGGTGATCCAGGTGATCTATCCGACGGCCCAGGACGGCCTGCGCCGCGAGCGGGCCGACCGCTACCTGTCGGGCGGCTACGGCGGCCTCGTCGGCTTCGAGCTGGCCGGCGGTCGCGAGACCGGAAAGCGGTTCATCGACGCTCTGAAGCTGTTCTACCACGTGGCCAATATCGGCGACGCGCGCAGCCTGGCCATCCATCCGGCCTCGACCACCCATTCCCAGCTCAGCGCCGAGGACCAGGCCGCCACCGGCGTCTCCGACGGTTATGTGCGCCTGTCGATCGGCCTGGAGCACATCGACGACATCCTGGCCGACCTCGACCAGGCCCTGGCCGCTTCGGAAGGCCTCCGCGTCGCGGCCGAATGACGAAAAAGCCCGCCAGGTCAGAGGTCTGGCGGGCTTTCTTCGTGCCGATCAGCGCTTGGCCGTCTGCTCCACGGCGCGGAAGACGCGCAGGTAGTTGCCGCCCCACAGCTTGCCGATGTCGGCCTCCGAATAGCCGCGCGCCACCAGTTCGGCGGTGACGTTGCCGGCCTCGCCCTCGTTGGCCCAGCCGACCACCCCGCCGCCGTGGTTGAAGTCGGACGACAGGCCCACGTGATCGACGCCCACGCGTTTGACCGTGTAGTCGACGGAGTCCACGAGGTCCTTCACCGTCGCCTTGGGCAGGATGTCGGTGACGGCGTGGCTGTAGTCCTTGCGCTTCTCGGGCGACAGAGCCTCGGTCCCGTCGGCGGCGCGGACGAAGGCGGCGGGCAGACCGTACTGGGCGCGCAGGGCGGCCACCTTCGGCCGCAGGGTATCGGTCAGCCGGACCAGATAGGGACCGAAGGCGACGATCTGTACGACCCCGCCCTTGGCGGCGATGGCGTCGAGTTCGGCGTCCGACAGGTTGCGCGGATTGTCGACGATCGCCTGCACGCCCGAGTGGCTGGCCACACGTCCTCGCCGAACGGATAGGCGTTGAGGAAGCCGACCACGATCGCCCGTTTGCCGGCCTCGGCCGCGGCCTCGACGTCGTCGGCCTTCAGGGCCAGCACGGCACGATCCGGATGACGCTCGGCGATGGCGCGGATAGCGGTCAGCTTGGCGTCGGCGTCCTTGCGGGCCTGGGCGTAGCCTTCCGGCGTGCGCGGCCCCTGCGCCACGAACACCGCCAGCACGGCGGCGTCGACCCCGCCGCGCTCCAGCTTGGGCAGGTCGACCTGCCCGTCGCTGTCGACGGCCGCCTCGTGCGCCCCAACGCCCAGGTCGGCGGGTACGTCCACATGGCTGTCCAGCACCAGGGTGCGGGCGTGAACGGCGGCGGCGTCGTGGTCGGCGGCCAGCGCGGGCGCCGCGCTCGTCAGGGCCAGTGCGGCGGCCGTGGCCAGAAGGATGGGGCGAAGCATGGCGTCGTCTTTCTTGTCGTTGTCGGGAGGGCGCATCGCGCCGCGCCGGGCCCCTCGGCGCGCGTGTGAAGGCCCGCCGACGCTAGCCGCCGCCCGGCCGTCCCGACCAACGCGGTGTTCTCATGCTCGATATTGCCGTCGGTAAAGCTTGCGCCGACGGCCGGACGCCGGTCATCTCCGGCGTTCATTTCGAACCGAGAGTGCGTTTCCCATGCTCGACGACCGCCAGCCCCACCAAGCCCGCCCGCTCGGCAAGAGCGGCCTTGTCGTGTCGCCGCTGGCCTGGGGCATGTGGCGCTTCAAGGGCGAGTCCGTCGCCGACGCCCGCCATCTGGTCGAGACGGCGCTCGAAGGCGGGATCACCCTGCTCGACACCGCCGACATCTACGGCGCCGACACGCCGTACGGCTTCGGTTCGGCCGAGGTGCTGCTGGGCAAGGTGCTGCACGACGCCCCGCACCTGCGCGAGAAGTTCGTCCTGGCCTCCAAGGGCGGCATCATCCTCGGCGTGCCCTACAACTCCAGCGCCGACTACCTGGTCAGCGCCTGCGAGGCCTCGCTGCAGCGCCTGGGCGTCGAGAAGATCGACCTCTACCAGGTCCACCGTCCCGATGTGCTGGCCCATCCGGCCGAGGTGGCGAGCGCCCTGGTCAAGCTGCGCGAGCAGGGCAAGATCGACGCGGTCGGCGTGTCCAACTACCTGCCCAGCCAGGTCGCGGCCCTGCAGGCGCATCTGCCGTTCCCGCTGGCCAGCATCCAGCCGGAGTTCTCGCCCCTGGCCATCGAGCCCTTGTCGGACGGCGTGCTCGACCAGGCGCTGGAGCGCGACATGGCCGTGCTGGCCTGGTCGCCGCTGGGCGGTGGGCGCCTGACGGGCGAGGGGATCGACGACCGCGGGCGGGCGGTGATCGACGCGCTCGACGCCGTGGCCCGGCCCCAACACGTCGACCGAGCCGCCGTCGCCCTGGCGTGGATCATGGCCCATCCGTCACGGCCGATCCCGATCGTCGGCTCGCAGACGCCCGAGCGGATCAAGGCGGCCGCCGACGCCCTGCGCGTCCACATGACCCGGGCCCAGTGGTACGCGATCCTGACCGCCAGCCGGGGCGTCCCGCTGCCCTGATCGGGCCCGGACGGGCGAGGTCGCCTTTGACGCGCGGCGGCGAGATCGCTAGATCATGGCGCGGTAATGAGAGTCGTTCTCATTTGGGGTGGCGTAATGGGATCTGGCCAGAGGGGAAAGGCTTCCGACCTGACCGGCCTGCTGGAAGCCCACTACGAGGATCTCCGTCGCTTCGCCGCCCGCAAGGCCCGTTCGGCCAGCCTGGCCGACGACGTCATGCAGGACACGTGGCTCAAGCTGTCGGACCTGACCCGCGCGCCGGGCTTCGACGGCGCGGCGGTGCGCAATCCGTTGAGCTACCTGCGTCGGATCATCGCCAACCTCGTCGTGGACCGGCAGAGGCAGGCGGCGGCGCAGGCCAGGCGGGTCACGCCCGGTGACCTGCCGCTGGACGCTGGCAGCGACGCGCCCTCGGCGTTCCAGGTGCTGGCCGGCCGCCAGGAGATCGCCATCGTCCAGGCCGCCATCGCCGAACTGCCCGACAAGTGCCGGCAGGTGATCCTGCTCTATCGCGGCCACGACCTGACCATGCAGCAGGTGGCCGATCGCCTAGGGATCTCGCCGCGCACGGTCGAGAACCACCTCGCCAAGGCCATGAGCCACTGCCGCCGCAGGCTGAAGGAAGCGCGCGGCGATGGATGAGACTAGGGGAAGCGCGGGCGCCGGTTCGTCCTGTCCATCGGGAGGACCAAAAGCCCACATGAGCGACAAGGACAAAAGCGGGGAAGAGGCTCTGTTCGACGCGGCGGCGCGACGGGCGCTGCGCCTGCGCGACGGAGCGGACATGGCCGGTCACGCCGCCTGGCTGGCGGTCGATCCCGAGCGGGCCCAGGCGATGGCCGAGGCCGACCACGTGCTGTCGCTGATCGGCGCGGTGACCGCGCCCCAGGCCAGCCAGCCGTTCCAGCCGCGCCGTGGTCGGGCTCTCGCGCCATCGGTGAGATCGGGCCGCCGTCCCTGGCGGATCCCGGCCGCCGCCGCGGCCTGCCTGGTTCTGGCGCTCGGGACCGGCGTGGCCTTCAAGGCCTTCGCGCCCGCTGATCCGAACCATCTGATCGCCGAGGTCGGGCAGGTGCGCCGGCAGGTGCTGGCCGACGGCAGCGCGGTCACGCTCAACACCGGCGCGGTGCTCGACGTCCGCTACGGTCCCGAAGGTCGCCGCGTGCGGCTGGTGAAGGGCGAGGCCTTCTTCGACGTCGTCCACGATCCGTCGCGGCCGTTCGTGGTCGAGAGCCGGGCTGGCAGCGCTCGGGTGCTGGGCACGGCCTTCGACGTGCGGCTGGAGAGCGACGCGGCCCGCGTCAGCGTCCTGCGCGGCGCGGTGCGGGTCGAGCCGGCGAGCGGACGGGGCGTCGCGGTGCTGCGGGCCGGGCAGGGGGCCTTGCTGGACGGCGCGGCGCCCAAGGCCGCGGCCCTGGAGGATCCGGCGGCGGTCGACGCCTGGCGGCAGGGCAGGCTGGTCGTCTATCACCGGCCGCTTGCCGAAGTGGTCGACGAGATCGGCCGCTACCGGCGCGGCAAGGTGTTCGTGCGCGGGCAGGCCCTGGCCGCGCGGCCGGTCTCGGGCGTGTTCGACGTCGGCCGGCCCGACGCCGCCATCGACGCCCTGGCCGCCTCGCTGAACCTGCGCGCCGCGCGCCTGGGCGGCTTCGTCCTGCTCTACTGATTGTCTCGTAACGTCACGGCAAAAAAATCGGCGGGGTCGCTAGGGGATCGCGCCGTCGGGTTTCGTCTCTCCATCACAAGATGCAATTGAGTGTCGCTCGCAATAATGGGCGACCCACGAGACGAGACCGACCCGAGACATGACGACGCCTGTTACCCGCCCCGGCCTGCTTCCGCGTATCCGCCGGCTGTCGCTATGCCTCGCCCTGGCCTCGACCAGCCCGCTGGCCCTGAACGCACTTCCCGCCGCCGCCCAGGAGAGCGCGGCCTTCGCGGTCGACATCCCGGCCCAGCCGCTGCCCCAGGCGCTGAGCCAGTTCTCGCTGCAGACCCGCGTCCAGATCGTCTACGCCGTCGAGGCGCCGTACGGCCGCCGCGCGCCGGCCGTGCGCGGCCGCTTCAGCCAGGGCGAGATCCTTTCGCGCCTGCTGGCCGGCAGCGGCTTCACCTGGCGCGAGGTGCGTCCGGGCGTCGTCACCCTGGAAGCCGCGCCGAGCGGCAAGGGCGCCGTCGTCACCGACGCCCTGCGCGTGGAGGGCGCGGCCGGCGGCGGCGAAGCCCTCAACGCCCGCGACGCTCTCGGCTACGACGGCGTCTACGACCTGGACGGCGCCTCGACCTATGCCGGCAAGGCCCAGGTCGAGCGCTACAAGGGCGTCAGCCCCGCCGACGTGCTCAAGGGCATGGTCGGCGTCTACAGCGGCGACGCCCGCAACAGCGGCGCGCTTGATCCCAGCGTGCGCGGCATCGAGGGCCCCGGCCGCGTGCCGGTCATCATCGACGGCGGTGAGCAGGCGCTGACGGTCTGGCGCGGCTACAACGGCGCCAACAACCGCAGCTACATCGACCCCAGCCTGGTCGGCGGCGTGCAGGTGCTGAAAGGTCCGTCCCTGACCGCCGGCGTCCATAGCTCCGTCGGCGGGGCGGTGGTCATCGACACCCTGGCGCCGCGCGACATCCTGCGCGAGGGCGAGCGCTACGGCGCCGAGGTCCGTATCGAGGGCGGCGACAACTCCACCAAGCCGCGCCTGCCGACCCTGCTGACCGGCCAGGACTATCGCAACGTGCCCGGCTTTCCCGGCGCGACCGGAACCACGGGCTTTCCGGGCAGTCCCTACAACGATCCCTACGTGCAGGTGACGCCGCGCACCTCGTCCGACAACGACACCCTGTCGCTGGGCGACCGGGCCGCGCGCCTGGCGATCGCCGGCCGCGGCGACGACGTCGAGTGGCTGGTCGCCTACGCCTGGCGCGAGCGCGGCAACTACTTCGCCGGCGAGAGCGAGGCCGACTACTACAAGCAGACCAACCTGCCCATGCCGTCGGGCCCGCAGGACCTGATCAAGCGCCTGGCCTTCAACTACCAGCCCGGCAACGAGGTCCCCAACACCTCCAGCGAAATGAGTTCGTGGCTGGGCAAGCTGGTCTGGAAGATCAGCGACAGCCAGCAGCTGAAGTTCGGCGTGCGCGACACCGTTTCGACCTACGGCGAGATCATGCCCTCGCGGATCATCACCGTGGCCAACAACGGCATGGGCAAGGTGCAGTGGCCGCTGGGCGAGGTGCACGCCACCGCCTGGAACGTCGACTACCGGCTCAAGCCCGGCGGCCGCTGGGTGGACCTGAAGACGTCGGTCTGGCTGACCCGCACCAACAGCCACACCTACAGCGCCGGCGGCTTCCCCAACTGGGCCCAGAACGCCGCCAACCCGATCATCAAGAACACCGCGCTGGCCAACGCCAAGAACGACCGCTACGGCCTGTCGCTCAGCAACAAGACGCGGCTGGCGCCGACCCTCGACCTGGTGGTCGCCGGCGACTGGCAGCACGAGAAGCTGACCTCGCCCGACGAGTGGGGCGGCACGTTCGACGGCTGGCGCCAGTACCCCCGGGCTGGCCGGCGCGAGGAATACAACGTCCACGCCAATCTCGAATGGCGGCCCGTCAGCGAGCTGACCCTGACCGCCGGCGCGCGCTACTCGCACTACTGGGCGTTCGACGACTTCCTGGACGAGCAGATCGCCAAGGGCGTGGTCTTCACCAACTACGTCTTCACCGACGCCACGGTGGCCTATCGCGCTCTGGTCAACGGCCGCACCGTGACCACCCGCATCCCCTGGGAGCGTGACAGCACGGGCAAGCTGACCAGGGCGACCAACCCTTGCGTCAACGGCTTCCTCAACACCGTCGCCGGCGCCACCGGCTACTGCGTGGCCACGGTGAACCAGGCGCCGGTCACCGCCGTCAGCCGCACCCAGCGCGGCGACGGCTGGACCCCGGCCGCGTCGGCGACCTTCAACTTCACGCCCAACGCCCGCGCCTATGTCCGCTACGCCGAGGCCTATCGGTTCCCGAGCCTGTTCGAGAGCACGGTCGGCTTCTCGGCCGCCATCGATCCGACCCGGCCGCTGAAGCCCGAACACGCCCGCACCTGGGAAGTCGCCTACGTCCACGACCTGTCGGCCCTGCTGTCGCTGCCCGAGGGCCAGCGCGCCGACGTCAAGCTGACCTGGTTCCGCAACCGCACCAGCAACATCATCGAACGCGGCACGCAGCTGCAGCTCTCCAACCTGGAAAAGCAGATCATCGAGGGGCTGGAGCTGCAGGCCCGCTACGACAACGGCCGCCTGTTCGCCGACTTCTCCGCCGCCCACAACTTCAAGAACAAGGTCTGCGACCGCCAGCAGGCGATCCTCAAGCAGCCCAACACCGGCATCGTGCCCGACTGCGTGAACTTCGGCTTCGTCGGCGGCTACCTGCTCACCCAGGCCACGCCCGAGAACTCGGCCAACCTCAACCTGGGCGCCCGCTTCCTGCGGCGCCGGCTCGAGGTCGGCCTGCGCGGCGCCTACTATAGCGGCTACGACAATCCCGAACTCGACCGCTTCATCGGCGGCGCCACCGCCACCCGCGTCGACGGCTGGGCGCTGAACACGCCCTACCTGTGGGACGACATCGTCACGGTCGACGCCTACGCCAACTTCAAGCTCAACGAGAAGGTCCGGTTCGAGCTGGTCGGGACCAACCTCAACGACCGCTACTACACCGATCCCCTGACCCGCACGGCCCAGCCGGCCCCCGGGCGCACGCTGAAGCTCAGCATGACCGCCCGCTACTGACCCCCCATTCACGGCTTTCGGCGCGTCGGCTCCCTACCGACGCGGCGGGCGCCGCGATGCCCCAGGGTCTCCATGGAGGGACCCGTCAACCAAGCCTCGGAGAAGACGATATGCACCGTTCGACCTTCAAGACGCTGATCCTGGCCTCCGTCACGGCCGTCGCCCTGGCCGGCGTAGCCCATGCCGGCATCGTCGGCGAGTCCACCGACGAGACCCACCTGAAGGTGGGCGCCAGCGTGATCAACGCGGGTCCGCACACGGCCGGCAAGGCCGGCGTGTCCGTCGCCTCGATCGGCCTGTCGGCCTATGTCGACTTCCAGGGTCTGTCGGCCTCGGCCCCGCCGTCGGGCGGCGTCAGCACGATCAACAACCCGTCGACCGCGCCGGGCAGCCACAACGGCATGGGCGTGTTCAACTTCGCCAAGGTCAGCACCGGCGACCTGTGGTTCGGCGAATGGTCCGACACCGCCAACGCCAATGACGGCACCCACACCGTCTACTACGTCGGCGACGACACCGGCGCCACCGCGGGCTCGGGCACGGCCAGCTACACCGTGAAGGGCCTCAGCGACTACGCCACCAACGGCATCCTGGAAGGGACCTTCAACGCCGACTTCACCGCCGGCACGCTGGGCGGCTACGTCCAGAGCGCCACGACCGGCTACAAGGTCGACATCGGCTCGGTGGGCATCTCCGGCCTGACCATCGCCAGCACCACGGCCAACGCCACGGCGACGCAGGGGGCTTCCACCCTGGCCTCGGGCGGCGAAGTCAGCGGCAAGTTCTTCGGCGCCAACGCCGCGGCCCTGGCCGGTCTGGTCACCTTCGGCGGCAACAGCGTCTACGACACCGCCTTCGGCGGCACGAAGAACTGATGATGCGAGGGGCGGAGGCCAGCCGGCCTTCGCCCCGAGCTCTTGCCCCCAAGTTCTTGCGATGAGCAGGTCGTCCGTGCCCCAGCGTTTTCCGTTCCGCGTCGCCGCCGGCTGCGCGGCTTTCGTCGTTCTGGCCCTGGCCGGCGGCGCCCACGCCCAGGTCGACGACGACACCCGCCTGCGTCTCGACCAGGAACTGTCGCGCCGCGCCGCCGAGCGCGAGGCCAGGACTCGTCAGGAGACCGCGCCCGACGTGCTGGTCATCGACGGCCAAGCCTATGCGGTCGGGCCCGGCGCCGACGACGTCGGCAAGGCGCTCTACCTGTCGCTGGCCCGCCGCCAGTGGGCCGACGCCCGCCGGTTCCTCAAGGCCTATCTGGCCTTGCCCGAGCGCGACCCGATGCTGGTCAGCTACGCCCAGGGCCAACTGGCGCGCCAGGACGGCGACCTGCGCGGCGCCGAACGCAGCTTTCGCCAGCTTCTGGCCCTGCAGCCGGACTTCCAGCCGGGCCGCATCGAACTGGCCCGCGTGCTGTTCGAGAACCAGCGCGACCGCGAGGCCGAGGCGATGTTCCTGGCGATCAAGGCCGAGCTTCCGGCCGATGACCCGCGCGCCGCGGGCGTGCGCCGCAGCGTCGAGACCTTCCTGAGCGCGCTGAAGCGCCGTCGCGGCTGGACCGGCCAGTTCGCGCTGGGACCGGGCTGGAACTCCAACATCAACCAGGCCTCGGGCAGCTATGCCTGCCTGCTGCCGGGACCGGAGGGCGTCTGCTTCTTCGACCGCAAGACGCCCGATCCCCTGGGCGCCGCCACGGTCAATTTCGAGAGTGTGCTCAATCGCCGCCTGCCGATGCGCGGCTCGGGCGGCCTGACGTTCCGGGGCATGGCCTATGGCGAGCTCTATCCCGAGGAGGGGCGCTACAACCAGGCCACGCTCGTGGCACAGGCCGGCTTCGACTACCGCACCGCGCGGCTGGCGTTCGGCGTCGCCCCGTCGCTGGATGTCGCGACCCTGGGCGCGGAACGGCTGTACGAGGCGCCGGGCCTGCATGCCGAGATCTCCCGGGGGCTGGGGGCCTCGACCCTGGTCAAGCTGGAGGCCGACTACAAGGCTATGCGCTACAGCCGGGCTTCGTTCTCGGCCCTGGACGGCGACCAGGCCTCGCTGTTCCTGACCGCCTGGCGCGGCCTTGCCGGCGGCTGGACGTTGTTCGGCGGCATGGACCTGCTCGACAAGGACGCCGATCGCGCGGTCAACGCCTATCGTCAGGCCGGCCTGCGCCTGGGGGCCGCGACGCCGACCGTCAAGGGACTGAACGGCACGTTGTTCGCCTCGGCCCGCCGCAAGCGCTGGGACGCCGTCAACAAGACGCTGGAGGCGCGTCGCCGCGACGACGAGCAGACCTTCACGGCCATCCTGCGCGCGCCGCGCTGGAAGACGCCCGGCGGCTTCACGCCCAGCCTGACGGTGCAGTACGCCAAGGTCGCCAGCAGCATCGACTGGCTGTTCTCCTACGAGAAGACCGCCGCCAGCCTGAAGCTGGAAAGGGTGTTCTGATGCTGCAGGCCCTGCCCATGACGGTGCTGGAGATCCCGTACGAGCCGCCCGCCGCCACGGGGCGAAAGCGGCGCTGGAGCCTGGCCCTGTCGGGCGCGGTGGTGCTGCACGTGGGCCTGTTGCTGGGCGTCTATCTGCGGCTGAGCCGGCCGGAGATGCCGCCGGCCGCGCCGATCGAGGCGATTGCGGTCGAGTTCGCCGTGGCGCCGGTCGCGCCGCCGCGCCCTAAGGACGAGCGGCCGCCGGGACCGGAAGCCAAGGCCAGCCCGGCCGCCGCCGCCACGCCCGCGCCGCTCAAGGCGATCGATCGTCCGCCCGATCCGCGCGGCGTGCTGCCGCCGCAGCTGCGGTCCGACGCCCGCGCGGCGGAAGGCGACGCCCTGGCGCGACCCTCGACGCCCCGCGAGGCCTCCGCGCCGCCCGCCGTGGCCGCCCCGCCGGCGCCGGTCGCGGCCGCGCAGCGCACCTCGGCCGCCAGCGCCCGCGACGCGGCGATCAGCTGGCGCGGCCTGATCCTGGGCCGCCTCAAGGCCTACAAGCGCTATCCCCGTCGCGCCCAGAGCGCGGGGCAGGAGGGCGTGGTTCACATCGCCTTCACCGTCGATCGCGGCGGACGGGTGCTGTCGGCCCGGGTGGCCAAGGGATCGGGCTATCCGCTGCTCGACGACGAGGCGCTGGCCACCATCCGCCGCGCTTCGCCCATGCCGCCGCCGCCCGAAGAGGTGCCCGGCGACCCGGTCGAGGTGCTGGCGCCCGTGGAGTTCTTCGTCGGCTGAAGGCGGGTTATCGAACCACAGATTGTCACCGGTTACGGCTAGCCAAGCCGGCGTCACGCTGTAGAGTTGAGTCGAGTGTTCGCGCCGGGCTTGCTCCTGGCGTCGAGGGGGCGAATGCGGGTTTCCGGCGCGTGACAGTTTCGAGAGGGGCGTCGGACGACGCGGTCGTCGCGGCGCACGCACGGCTGGCGAAGGACGCCGGTTTCCAGTTCGACCAGGCGGCGTTCGTGCCGCCAAAGATCCCCGAGTGGCTGCGCTACGTCGGCAAGTTCCTCGAATTCCTTCTGCCGTACCTGAAGTGGGTGTTCTGGGGCGCCCTGGCGGTGCTCGCGGCGCTGATCATCTACGCCATCGTTCGCGAGCTCCTGAGGATCTGGGCCCCGCCGCCGCGGGCGGTCAAGCCGCTGGTGGTCGAGGACGCCGGCTGGCGTCCCGACGCGGCCGACGCCCGCGACCTGCTGGCCGCCGCCGACGAGCTGGCGGCCCGGGGCCTGTTCGTCGAGGCCGCCCACCTGATCCTGCTGCGCAGCGTCCAGGACATCGAGAAGCGCCGACCCCGGTCGGTGAAGATCTCGCTGACCGCGCGCGAGATCGCCGCGCTGCCGGCCATTCCCGACGCGGCCCGCTCGGCCTTCGTCGGCATCGCGCGGCTGGTCGAGCGGGGGCTGTTCGGCGGCCGCCCGGTCGGGGCCGACGACTTCGCCCAGTGCCGCGCGGCCTATGAGGCCTTCGCCCTGCCTGACGGATGGCGCGGATGAGCGCCTCCAAGTCTCACGGCATGTTCTCGCCGATGACCATGCTGGTGCTGGTCCTGGTGGGCGTCGTCTCGTTCAGCGGCCTGGCCGTGCTATCGGCCTACGCGCCCGAGCTGCGCAAGGGCGACGACGGCGGCGGGCACGCCCTGTCGCGCTCGTCCGTCGGCTTCGGCGCGATCTCGCGACTGCTCAGCCTGATGGGCCAGCCGGTGCTGACCAGCCGCGGCGACCTGCCGGCCTCGGCCGAGGAGGCGTTGCTGGTCCTGACGCCGTCGGCCGGCATGTCGCCCGTGCCGCTGGAGCGCAACGACCACATCGGCCCGACGCTGGTGGTGCTGCCCAAGTGGGAGGCGCGGCCCGATCCCAAGCATCGCGGCTGGGTGACGACCTTCGGCGACAACGAGGGCGCCGAGGCGCTGTCGGTGCTGCCGCCGAAACTGCGCAAGGACCTGAAGGTCAACGAGGCCAAGGACAAGCGCACGGTGCGCCTGCGCCGCCCGTCGGGCGAGGCGTTCGGCGCGCCGGTGACGATCAAGGGCGCGCGCACCCTGGCGGGACCGGGCTGGACGCCGGTGCTGCTCGACCAGGACGGCGGCGTGGTGATGGCCATGCGCGACGACAGCTGGACCTATGTCCTGGCCGATCCCGACTATCTCAACACCCAGGGCCTAAAGACCGCCGACGGCGCGCGCACGGCCGTGGCCATGCTGAACCTGATCCGCGACGACGGCTCGCCTGTGGTGTTCGACGTCACGCTGCACGGCTTCAAGCGCACCCGCAGCCTGATGCGCCTGATCGTCGAGCCGCCTCTGCTGGGGGCGACCCTGGTGGCCGTGGCGCTGGCCCTGCTGGCCGGCGCCCAGGCCTTCGCGCGCTTCGGCCCGCCGCTGCGCTCGCGTCGCGCGGTGGCCCTGGGCAAGACGGCGCTGGCCGACAACACCGCGGGCCTGGTGCGTCTGGCCCGTCGCGAGCATCGCATGGCGCGGCTCTACGCCCGCCTGATCCAGGCGTCGGCCGCCCGCGCCATCGGCGCGCCGCGCGGCCTCGACGGCCAGGACCTCGTGGATTTTCTCGATCGCGTCAGCCGCACGGTCGGCGCGACCCACACCTATTCGGCGCTGGCCGATCGGGCGCTGACGGCCTCGCCGTCCGACCTGATGGCCGTGGCGCGCGATCTCCATACTTGGAAGCAGGAGCTCATCCGTGGACGTCAGTGAAGTCGGGGCGCTCGCCGCGCGGATCCGCTCTGAGATCGGCAAGGCCGTCGTGGGCCAGGACGACGCCGTCAACCTGCTGCTGACGGCGCTGTTCGCAGGCGGCCACGTGCTGCTGGAAGGCCCGCCCGGCACCGCCAAGACCCTGCTGGCCCAGTGCTTCGCGCGCACCGTGGCGCTCGATTACGGCCGCATCCAGTTCACGCCCGACCTGATGCCGGGCGACGTCATCGGCGCCAACCTGTTCAACTTCCAGACCTCGACCTTCAGCCTGACGCGCGGTCCGGTGTTCTGCGAACTGCTGCTGGCCGACGAGATCAACCGCACCCCGCCCAAGACCCAGGCCGCCCTGCTGGAGGCCATGCAGGAGCGCCACGTCACCATCGACGGCAAGTCGCATCCGCTCAGCCCGCGCTTCACCGTGGTCGCCACCCAGAACCCGATCGAGCAGCAGGGCACCTATCCGCTGCCGGAGGCCCAGCTCGACCGCTTCCTGTTCAAGCACGTGCTTGACTATCCGAGCGCCCAGCAGGAGCGGGCGATCATCGTCGGCCACGGCTCGCGCACCGGCCAGATGGATCCCAGGAGCTTCGGCGTCGAGGCCGTCGCCGAGCGCGCCGCCATCGACGCGGCCATCGAGACGGTGGCCAAGGTGCGCCTGACCGACGAGGTCGTGGGCTACATCGTCGACCTGGTGCGGGCCACCCGCGAGTCCACCGACATCGAGACCGGCGCCAGCCCGCGCGCCGGCGCGATGCTGGCCGTCGCCGCCCGGGCCCGCGCCGCGCTGGATGGCCGCGACTACGTGATCCCCGACGACGTCAAGTCGCTGGCAGCGCCGGCCCTCCGTCACCGCCTGATCCTCTCTGCCGCCGCCGAGATCGAAGGGCGCAAGGTCGACCACGTGCTTTCGGGCCTGGTCGAGCGGGTGGCGGCTCCCCGGTGATCTATCCCACGCGCCGCGCCGTCGTCGCCGTCGCCGCCGGAGTTCCGGCGGCGCTGGCGGTCGGCGTGCTCGCGCCGGCCGGCTGGCTGGCCGGACCGATCTGGATCGGGGTCATGCTGCTGGCCATGGTCGCCGACGCCCTGTCGGGCGGCTCGCGCTCGCGCCTGGTTCTCGACGAGACCCAGCGGCCGTTCCTGTCGGTGGCCCGCACCGCCGCCATCGCCTTCACTGCCCGGTTCGCCAAGGGCCCGGTTCCCGGCCGCGCCGAGGCGGCGCTGGACGCCGACGATCGCCTGGGCCTGCAGCCCCGCTTCGCGCGCAGCCAGGTCGAGAGCCGCGCGGCGACCTTCGACTTCTCCTTGACGCCCGAGCGGCGCGGGGAGGGCAAGCTGCACCGCCTGTGGGTGCGCTGGACCGGCCCCCTGGGCCTGGTCTGGAAGCAACAGACCTTCGCGCTCGACATCGACGCCCCGGCCGGCACCGACCTGCAGGGCGTGCGCGAGGAGGCCGTCCGGATGCTGGCCCGCGACGCGATGATGGGCAGCAAGACCCAGATCGACCGCGGCGAGGGCTCGGAGTTCGAGGCCCTCAGAGAGTTCCAGACCGGCATGGATCCGCGCGCCATCGACTGGAAGCAGTCGGCGCGCCACCTGAACCTGCTGGCCAAGGAGTTCCGGACCGAGCGCAACCACCACGTGGTCATGGCCATCGACGGCGGCCGTGCCATGTGCGAGCCGGTGGGCGGCGCGCCCAAGGTCGACCGCGCCATCAACGCCGGCCTGCTGCTCGCCTATGCCTGCCTGCGGGCCGGCGACCGGGCGGGGTTCTATTCGTTCGACTCCGCGCCCCGTCTGCTCACCGGCGTGGTCAGCGGCCTGGACGCCTTCCGTCAGCTGCAGCACGCGGCCGGCCGCATCGACTATTCGGCCGAGGAAACCAACTACACCCTGGCGCTCAACACCCTGGCGGCCAAGCTGCGCCGGCGCTCGCTGGTGGTGGTCTTCACCGACTTCACCGACCCGACCGCCGCCGAGCTGATGATCGAGGCCTCGGCCCATCTGCTGCGTCGGCACCTGGTGCTGTTCGTGGTGATGCAGGACGAGGAGCTCGAGGCCATGGCCGCCGCCGAGCCGTTCGAACCGGCCGACATCTCGCGCGCCGTCGTCTCGGCCAGCCTTCTGCGCGAGCGCGAGGCGGTCGTCGCCCGGCTGCGCCGCATGGGCGCGCACATCGTCGAGGCCCCGGCCGACCGTATCGGCCCGGCGCTGATCAACACCTATGTCGACCTCAAGCGGAGGGATCTCCTGTGATCGACGTCAAGGTCGACGGCCGCCTGAAGAGCCAGCGTTTCCGCCAGGAGCGCGAGGCCGACTGGCGGCGGCTGGAACGGCTGATGGAGAAGGTCGAGAAGGGCTCGATGGCCAGCCTCTCCGAAGAGGAGATCCTGGCCGCGCCGGTGCTCTACCGGTCGGCCCTGTCGTCGCTGTCGGTCGCCCGCGCCACCTCGCTCGATCGCGGCATGATCGAGTACCTGGAGATGCTCTGCGCCCGGGCCTACTTCTTCGTCTACGGCTCGCGCGAGACCCTGCGCGGCCAGCTGGCGACCTTCTTCGCCGGCGGCTGGCCGGCGGCGGTGCGCGGCCTGTGGCGCGAGACCCTGGTCAGCGTGGGGCTGATGGTGATCGGCGCCCTGGTGGGGGCCTGGCTCTTCGGCCAAGACGCCGAGTGGTACTACGCCTTCATGCCCAAGGAGATGACCGGTGGGCGCGATCCGGCCGCGACCACCGAGATGCTGCGCGCCACCCTCGACGGGACCAAGTCGAGCAGCGGCCTTTCGATGTTCGCCACCTTCCTGTTCACCCACAACGCCCAGGTCGCGCTGCTGGCTTTCGCGTTGGGCTTCGCGCTGTGCGTGCCCACCGCGATGCTGGTGATCTACAACGGCGTCATGCTGGGGGTGTTTTTCGCGCTGTTCGCCAGCCGCGGACTGGGCGTCGAGGCCGGGGGCTGGCTGGCGATCCACGGGGTGACCGAGCTGTTCGCCGTCTGCCTGGCCGGCGCGGCCGGCCTGAAGATCGGCTGGACCGTGGCCTTCCCCGGCGAGCGCAGCCGCCTCGACGCGGCGGCCCAGGCCGGACGTCACGCCGCCACCGTCATGGGCGGGGTGGTGGTGATGCTGTTCTTCGCGGGACTGCTGGAGGGTTTCGGCCGCCAGCTGATCGTCTGGACGCCGGCCCGCTACGGCGTGGCGGCGGTCACGGCCCTGATCTGGGGCCTCTATTTCTACGCGCCGCGCCGGGGGGCGAAGGCATGAGCGAGGCGACCACTCTCAAGCTGACGCGCGCCTTCGTCACGCCCGAAGGCGTCGACCTTCGCCTGCAGCTGGCCGACGCCAGTCAGCGCGCCGCCGCCTTCTTCGTGGACGCGGCCATCATGCTGCTGGTGCTGATCGTCGCTTCGCTGCTGATCGGCCTGATCGGCGTAGGGGCCCTGGCCGCAGCCGGGCTGAAGGGCGCGGAGATGATCGCGGTGGTGTGGCTGCTCGGCTTCTTCCTGCTGCGCAACTTCTACTTCGTCGGCTTCGAGCTGAGCGCCGCGGCCGCCACGCCGGGCAAGCGGGCCATGGGCATCCGCGTCGCCGCCCGCGACGGCGGCCGCCTGCGCCCGGGCGCGATCTTCGCCCGCAACGCCATGCGCGAGCTTGAGGTCTTCATCCCGATCAGCATGCTGTTCGCCCCGGCCGGGGTGGAGGGCGGCGGCGTCGAGGGCTGGATGTACCTGCTGGGGATCACCTGGGCCGGTGTGTTCGTGTTGTTCCCGCTGTTCAACAAGGACCGCCTGCGGGCCGGCGACCTGATCGGCGGCACCTGGGTCGTTCGCGCGCCCAAGCGCAAGCTGATGCGCGACATGGCCGACGAGGGGGCCGAGCGCCTGCAGCGCTACGCCTTCACCCTGGAACAGATCGACGCCTACGGCGCCAAGGAGCTGCACGTCCTCGAGGACGTGCTGCGCGAGCGCGATCGCAAGACCATGCGCGCCGTGGCCGACCGCATCGCCGGCAAGATCGGCTGGACGCGCCTGGCCCAGGAAGACGACTACGACTTCCTCAGCGCCTACTACGCGGCCCTGCGCAAGCGGCTCGAGGCGCGCCTGCTGATGGGCGTGCGGCGTCGCGACAAACACGACACCGCGCGCTGAAACTCAGGTCGCCGATCGCAGGAAGCGGCCCGACCGCCGGCCGACGACGCCGCCGCCGCTCCAGGCCAGCGACCCGTTGACGAACACCTGCTCCACGCCCTTGGCCGGGCGGGTGGGGGCCTCGTAGGTGGCCTGGTCGATGATCGCGTCGGCGTCGAACACCGTCAGGTCGGCCTTCATCCCCACGGCCACGCGGCCGCGACCGGCCAGGCGGAAGGTGTCGGCGGCCAGGCCCGTCATCTTGTGGACCGCGGCCTCCAGGCTGATCAGCTTCTGGTCGCGGGCGTAGTGGCCCAGCACGCGCGGGAACGCGCCCCACAGGCGCGGGTGCGGGCGCTTGTCGTGCGGCAGCCCGTCCGAGCCCACCATGCAGCAGGGGTGGGCCAGGATCGAGCGCATGTCGGCTTCGGCCATCTGGAAGTAGCTGGCGCCGCCGGGCATCAGCCGCTCCGCTGCGGCCGGCTGCGACAGGCCCCAGTCGGCCGCGATCGCCGCCAGGGTGCGGCCGGCCATCTCCGGGTGCGGCTCGGACCAGTTGACCAGGATCTCGACCTCGCCGTCGGCCAGGTCGGGCCGGATGATCGTCGAGCCGGCGGTGTAGGGATAGCAGTCCAGGTGCACCGGCTGGCCCTGGCGGGTCTGGTCGATCAGGCCCAGGGTCTCGGCCGCGCGACCCCAGTTGCGCACGCCCGCGCACTTGTGGTGCGACAGGATGAGCGGCGCGCCGCTGGGCGCGGCCACGGCGAAGGCTTCCTTCAGCGCCTCGATGATGCCCTCGCGCTCGTCGCGGATATGGGCGGTGTAGACGCCGCCGGCTTCGGCGACCGTGCGGGCCAGGGCCTGCAGTTCCTCCAGGTCCGCCGCCCAGGCCGGGGCGTAGAACACGCCCGAGCTCATGCCCAGGGCGCCTTCGGCCAGGGCGTCGCGCAGCAGGGCGTCCATCCGCTCGCGCTCGGCCGGGGTGGCGGGACGCTCCAGGTCGTCCATGCACAGCACCCGCAGCGTCGAATGGCCGACCAGGGCCGCCACGTTGACGCGCGGCGCGGCCGCCTCGATGGCGCGGCGATAGTCGGCGAAGGCGGCGTAGGCGAAGTCCTCGCGCGCGCCCAGCAGGTTGAACGGTTCGGCCACCGCCTCGTCGAAGCGCAGCAGCGGGGCCGAGATCCCGCAGTTGCCGGCAACGACCGTCGTCACACCCTGGCTGATCTTGGGCAGCATGTCGGGCTGGGTGATGCAGACGAGATCGTCGTGGGTGTGCACGTCGATGAAGCCCGGCGCCACAACCAGGCCCGAGACGTCGATCGCCTGGGCCGTCCCGATCGGCAGCGAGGGCCCCACCGCGACGATGGTGTCGCCGGCCAGGGCGACGTCGGCGACGAAGGCCGGCGCGCCGCTGCCGTCGATGACCGTGCCGCCCTTCAGGACGATGTCGGCGGAGGGGAGGGGGCTGGCCATGGCGTGCGTCTGATCACTCAAGGAACGGTCACTCAGAAAAAGGTCTTCAGGCCGCCCAGCACGCCGTAGGCCTCGTCCACCTCCAGCAGCACCGACCACTTGTCGAAGGTCGTGCAGGGGTGGGAGATCTCGAAGCCGAGCAGGTCGCCGACGGCCAGGTCGGCGTCGGGGGCGATCGTGAGGAAGCCGTGCTGGTCGGCCAGCTTGGCGGTGACGATCCCGTCGACGGCCTGCGCTTCCTGGTGCAGGCCGGGACGGAACCAGCGGCGGGCCGTCGGCAGGTGGATGTCGAACGAGACGTCGCGCTTGCCCATCATGACCATGGCCATGTCCGGCTGCGGGCGCGAGATCACCCGCGTCCAGACCTCCAGCGCCGGCCGCAGGCGCGGCGGCGCGCCGACCGCGCCGTGGACGTCCTCGCGGGCGTCCATGCGGGCCAGCAGTTCGCGGTAGAAGCCGCTGTCGTGGGTCACGTAGCAGCCGCTGCGCAGCACGATCGTCGCGCCGGGCGCTTCGCCCGCCAGGGCGCGGGCCACCAGGTCGTAATAGGCCGAGCCGCCGGCCGTCAGCACCACCTCGCCGGCCGCGTACAGACCTTCGGCGCGCAGGGCGTGGTGCAGGCCGGTCAGGCCGTCGAGATAGGCGTCGACCGCCACGGCGTCCTGCGCGGCGTGGTCGCTGAACACCAGGCCCTCGTAGCCTTCGACGCCGTGCAGCTCGACACCGGGCAGGTCGTGGATCAGGCGGGCCAGGGCCACGCCCTGCTCGACCGAGCGCACGCCGCAGCGGCCGTCGGCCATGCCCAGTTCGATCAGCAGGCGGGCGGGCGGGGCGTCGGGCGCGGCGGCGAAGATCCCGGAGATCTCCCGCACGCCGGCCTCGCCGTCGACCAGCACGTACACCGGCCGCAGCGGCGCGGCGGTCGTCAGGTCGCGCAGGCACTCGATCTCGGCGCGGCCGACCAGCTGGTTGGCCAGGATCAGGCGCGGCGCGCCGATCTGGTGGCACAGCTTCAGCTGGGTCATGGTCGCCGCCGTCAGGCCCCAGGCGCCGCCCTCGATCTGCCGCGCCAGCAGTTGCGGGCACATGGTGGTCTTGGCGTGCGGCGCCAGCTTCGCGCCCGCCGCGTCGACATAAGCCTGCATGACCGACAGGTTGTTGTCGATCGCGGCGCGCTTGAGCACCGCGGCCGGCATCGGGATGTCGCCGCCGAGCAGAGACAGGCCCCGTCCGGCCAGATCGCCGAGCGTCCGCACCGAGCCGTCCAGCGGGACGGCCTTGGTTCCGGGCGCGAGGGGCAGGGCGTCGAGTTCGGCGGGCGACAGCATCGGCGTCAGGCCTGCGGAACCAGGGCGATGACCTCGATCTCGACCTTGCAGTCGACCATCATCGGCGACTGCACGCAGGCGCGGGCCGGCAGGGCGTCGCCGAAATAGCTGTTGTAGACGCGGTTGAAGGCGTGAAAGTCGCGGGCGTCGTCCAGCCAGACATTGGCCTTGACCACGTCCTTCAGGGTGCAGCCGGCCTTGGCCAGGATGCCGACGATGTTCTCGATGACCTTGTGGGTCTGGGGCACGACGCCGCCGTCGACCAGCACGCCGTTCTCGTCCATCGGCACCTGGCCCGAGACGAAGACGAAGCCGTTGGCGACCGTGGCCTGGCAGAAGGGCAGGGCGTTGCCGCCGGTGCCCGTGGTGGCCGCGCCGATGCGTTGGATGGACACGAAATTCTCCTGACTCAAGGTCGAGTTCCGATCCTCAGGAGCCATGTCGGATGTAGCGGTGTCAACGAAAATGTAGCAAAACTATCATTCTTGGTGTCGGCAAGCCGGCGACCTTGATTGCGGCGCGACATCGTTGTCGGTATCTGTCGGTGAGCGTGCGTTGCCTGGGCGAAGGGATTGGGGGATGAGTCAGTCTGAAAGCGCCGTCGACGACGGCGACATCCTTCCGCGCATCGAGGCGATGATGGAGGCGATGACGCGCTCCGACCTCAAGATCGCCAAGCTGATCCTGAAGTCCCCGCACGAGTTCGTCCGCGCCAGCGTCAAGTCGGTCGCCACCGATCTGGGCGTCAGCGAGCCCACCGTCCTGCGCTTCTGCCGCACCGTGGGCTGCGAGGGCTTCAAGGACCTGAAGTTCCGCCTGATCCAGGAGCTGGCGCACGCCCAGGCCGTCACCGACCAGCGCGAGCGGGCGGCGCGGCCGGCGCCGGCCAGGCCCGATCCGGTCGCCGCCTCGGGCGCCGACGCCGCTGTCGCCGACCGCCTGTTCGACACCATCATCGACGCCCTCGGGCGCACGCGCGAGACTTTGAACGAGAACGACCTGCAGGCCGCCGCCCTGGCCATCGCCAAGGCCGCGCGCGTGGTCGTCTACGGAATCGGCGGCAGTTCGGCCGCCCTGGCCAGCGAGATCCACAACCGCCTGTTCCGCCTCGACGTGCCGGCCATGGTGTTCACCGACGGCTACGCCCAGCGGATGTCGGCCGCCATCCTGTCGCCCGGCGACGTGGCGCTGTTCCTGTCCTCCACCGGCCGCCCGCGCGAGCTGCAGGAGAGCATGGAGCTGGCCAAGCACTACAAGGCCGTCTGCATCGCCATCACCGACGCGGACTCGCCGCTGGGCCGCGACGCCGACATCTGCCTGCACGTGGGGCTGTCGCCGTCGGGCGTGGAGGAGTTCCAGCCCAACCCGATGCGCTTCGCCCAGCTGTTCGTCATCGACCGCCTGGCCTACGCCGTCGCCGCATCGCTCGGCGAGCGGGCGCACCAGATGCTGCGTCGGGCCCGGGGCAGCGTCGCCTGGCTCCACGGAATCGCGCCTCAGCAGCCGATCGGCGACTGATCGGGGCCGCGTCCGGCGATCTCTTCTGCGCACCTTGCGGCCGTATGTTTGGTCGTGGCGCCTGATCGCCTATTCGTGCGCTCGGAATTTGATCTTCTCTTGATAGCGGTCTCAAGCGTCTGGCGTGTGCGCGAAAGCGTGCTCGCGTCGCTTTGAAAGCGTATCTTTCATCGGCGCCGCATTTCTGGGCGCCGTTCTTGTCATTGAAAAATAAGGAATTATTGCCGGTTCCAGGTGCGCCCTTAGGCAATGTTTTTATGATTGCTACATAAATGAATGTTTTGTGATTGACGTTATATAGGGGCTGTGACAATCCTTCCTGCGTCCTGAATGGGGCGGGAATTGAAGGCGGCGGCGCGGTTCGCAACAGTATCCGCGCGTGATTGTCCGACATTCGAAAACATAAAGAGCGTCTCTGCGCGAGCAGGGAAGTAATAACATTTATCTGGAGTCGGGTTCAGAGAGCGCCATCAGTGCGCCCGGGCTCGAACTCCTCGAGCAAGGGGGCTGGAAGTTGTTGAAATTGAATCGCCGAACCTACGCCGGCACGGTCTCGGCTCTGGCGCTGTTGTCCTGGGGGGCGATGGCCCATGCGGCGCAGCAGGCCGAAGCGCCCGCGGCCGAAGGCGACGCCACCGTCTCTGAAGTCGTCGTCACCGGTTCGCGCATCGCCTCGCGCGGCTTCACCCAGCCGACGCCGACCACCACCGTCACCGCCGAGGACCTCGAGAAGGCCTCGCAGCCCAACGTCTTCCAGGCCATCGTCCAGATGCCGGCCCTGCAGGGCAGCACCGGCAAGACGGTCTTCGTCAACAGCACCAGCAGCGGCATGCAGGGCCTGAGTTCGTTCAGCCTGCGGGGCCTTGGCCCCATCCGCACCCTGACCCTGCTGGACGGCCAGCGCGTCACCCCGGCCAACATCAACGGCGTCTCCGACGTCAGCCAGTTCCCGCAACTGCTGATCAAGCAGGTCGACGTGGTCACCGGCGGCGCCTCGGCCTCGTATGGTTCGGACGCCATCGGCGGCGTCGTCAACTTCGTGACCGACAAGACCTTCGAGGGCTTCAAGGCCCGCCTCGAAGGCGGCGAGAGCAAGTACCGCGACAACGACACCTTCGTGGCCCAGGCCGCGTTCGGCGACGCCTTCATGGACGATCGCCTGCGCGTCATCGGCAGCGTCGAGTACAGCCGCGAGGCCGGCGTCCTGGCCGGCGGCTTCGGCGAGCAGCAGGCCGGCGGCCGCGACTGGTACGAGACGCCCGCCATCCAGGTGCGTCCGCTGGCCTCGACCACCGACGGCCTGCCGCAGTACCGCGTCATCAAGGGCGCCCAGCAGATCCAGTACGCCAAGTACGGCCTGATCACGAACGGACCGCTGCAAGGCATCGCCTTCGGTCAGGGCGGCGCGCCCTATCAGTTCCAGTACGGCTCGGGCGGCACGCCCAACGGCGCTGGCGGCGTCACCGGCTGCTTCGCTCCGTTCTGCGTCGGCGGCGACCTGTCGGGCGGCATCGGCGCCTCGCCGACCCTGGCCGCGCGCCTCAAGCGCAAGGTCGCCTACGGCCGCGTCAGCTACAAGTGGGGCGACGACGACGAGATCTACCTGACCACCAACTTCGCCCAGGTGAACTCGCTCAACCAGCCCAACGTCGGCGCCGAGCGCACCGGCCTGACCATCCAGTGCGAGAACCCGTTCGTGCCGGCCGCCATCCGCACGGCCTGCGTCAACAACAACATCACCAGCTTCCAGATGGGCACCAGCAACGGCGCGTTCGGTCCCATCGACGTCAACGTCAAGCGCGAGCAGGAACGCTTCGTGCTCGGCGCCAGCGGCAGCCGCGAGGTGTTCGGCACGTCGTGGAGCTATGACGCCTACTACGCCTACGGCGTGAACCGCATCAGCATCGACGTCGACAACATCACCCTGACGCCGCGCTACAACGCCGCCATCGACGCCATCGCCGGCCCGAACGGCACGGTGATCTGCCGTGACCCGATCGCCCGCGCCAACGGCTGCGTGCCGCTGAACATCATCGGCAACGTCACCCAGGATCCGGCCGCCCGGGCCTACGTGATGCCCGAGAACGGGCCGCGCCAGCGCTCCAAGCAGAACCAGTCCGTCGCCGCGTTCAACGTCACCGGCGAGCCGCTGCAGTCGTGGGCCGGCCCGGTGGCCATCGCCGCCGGCCTGGAATGGCGCGAGGAGAAGTACAAGACCGTCGGCGACCCCTACGGCGACGGCGCCACGGCCGACAACGGCTACACCGACGACTACAAGGCCGATCCGCTGCTGCGCGTGGCCGGCAACAACTGGTACGCCGGCAACTACCACGGCGGCCACGGCTCCTATAACGTCGTCGAAGGCTACCTCGAAGCCAACGTGCCGGTCCTGCAGTCCGAGACCCTCGGCGAGGCCAACATCAACGGCGCGGTTCGCCAGACCAAGTACAGCACCTCGGGCAACGTCACGACGTGGAAGCTGGGCGGCGTCTGGAAGACGCCGGTCCAGGGCCTGCGCCTGCGGGCGGTGACCTCGCGCGACATCCGCGCCCCGAACCTGGGCGAGCTGTTCGCGCCGCCGGTCGTGACCAACGCCACCGTCCTCTACAAGGGCACGGCGGTGAACGTCCTCCAGGAGATCGTCGGCAACAGCAACCTGCGCCCCGAGATCGCCCGCAACACCGAGGTCGGCGTCGTCCTGGCCGAGCCGGCCTGGCTGCCGGGCTTCAGCTTCTCGGCCGACTATTTCGACATCAAGGTCGACGGCGCTATCAACTCGCTTGCCGCCCAGGACCTGGTCGACCTGTGCGTCGCCGGCAACCAGGAGATCTGCGGGGCGATGCTGCTGACCAGCACTCAGCCCAACACCAACTTCGTGCGGGTGCAGGCCTTCAACGTCGCCACCATGCGCACCAAGGGCGTCGACCTGGAGGCGATCTACCGCAAGAACCTGGAAGACTGGGGCCTGCCGGGCACGCTGTCGATCCGCGCGCTGGCCACCCACGTCATGAGCTTCAAGACCACCTCGGGCGTGCTTGGCACGATCCCGGTCGAGAGCGCCGGCGTGAACCTGTCCAACACGCCCGACTGGAAGGCGACCTTCAGCCAGACCTGGGCGCTCGACCGCCTCAGCCTGACCCTCTACCAGCGCTGGATCAGCGACGGCGTCTACAACAACGAATACATCGAGTGCCAGACCAACTGCCCGGTCTCGACCGTGCAGCGCCGCACCATCGACAACAACCACATGGAGGGGGCGACCTACGTCGACCTCGGCGGCACCTACGACGTCAACGACAACGTCACCGCCTACTTCAAGGTCGACAACCTGTTCGACGAGGATCCGGTCGCCGCGCCGACCACCAACGTCAGCCCGGGCGTCAACCCCTACCTCTACGACACCATCGGTCGGATGTACCGCGCGGGCGTGCGCCTGCGGTTCTGATCGTCGAGTTGGGGCGCGCTTCTGCGAGCGCGCCCTTCACCGGCCGCGAAGCCACTCCCTCCCCGGTAAGCGGCCGGGCCTCAGCCCCAAGGCGGTTTCCCCTGCCTTGTCCGGCTTTAGATTCCCCGGCGCCACAAAACCCCACGGCGCCGGGGAATCGCTCTTTCCTTCCACCGCGGAGCGAAACGTCGCCCGCGGGGCTCAGGGTGGTCCGACCATGATGGTGCTTGGCGTAGTCGCGTTGATCGCGCTGCTGGTGGTGCTGATCGCCTGGGGCAAGGTCCCGCCGTTCCTGGCCTTCCTTGTGGTGGCCCTCGGCGGCGCCGTCATGTTCGGCATGCCGCTGGCCCAGATCCCCAAGTCGCTGGAGAAGGGTGTCGGCGACATGCTGGGCGGCCTGGTGGCGATCATCTGCCTGGGCGCCATGTTCGGCCGCGCCATCGCCGACAGCGGCGCCGCCCAGAGCATCGCCCGCGCCCTGATCGGCGCGGTGGGCCTGCGCTTCATCCTGCTGGCCATGGCCATGACCGGCCTGATCGTCGGCATCCCGCTGTTCTACAGCGTTGGCTTCGTGGTGATGATCCCGCTGATCTTCTCGATCGCCAAGCGGGCTGACCTGCCGCCGGTCTATGTGGGCCTGCCGTTGCTGTCGGGCCTGTCGGTGGCCCACGGCTACCTGCCGCCGCACCCGTCGCCGGCGGCCCTCGTCACCCTGTTCGGCGCCGACACCGGCCTGACCCTCGGCTACGGCCTGATCGTCAGCATCGCCGCCCTGATGGTCGGCGGCCCGCTGCTGACCCTGGTGCTCAAGCGCGTCAACCTGCTGCCGCTGGGCGGACCGGCCGCGGACTCGCCGTTCGCCGCCGAGGAGGCCCCGGCCGCCGCCGGCCCCGGCCCGATCAACAGTTTCACGACCGCGCTGCTGCCGGTGGTGCTGATCGCCGCCACCACGGCGCTGTTGGTCGCCTTCAGGGGCCCGTCGCCGACCCACGACCTGATCGGCTTCGTCGGCCATCCCGCCGTCGTCCTGACGCTGTGCCTGATCTACGCCACCTTCAGCCTGGGCGTGCTGCGCGGGATCGGCGTCCCGATGCAGATGCAGCGCTATGGCGACGCCCTCAAGGACGTGGCCTCGATCCTGCTGATCCTGGCCGGCGCCGGGGCGCTCAAGCAGGTGTTCGTCGACAGCGGCGTCAGCGCCACCCTGGGCGGCTGGCTGGGCTCCCTGCCGCTGCACCCGCTGGTGCTGGGCTGGCTGATCGCCATGGTCATCCGCGTCGCCCTCGGCTCGGCCACCATCGCGGGCCTCACCGCCGCCGGCCTGATCCAGCCGGTGATGGCCACGACCGGCGTCGATCCCAACCTGATGGTGCTGGCCATCGGCGCCGGCAGCCTGATGTTCTCGCACATCAACGACCCGGGCTTCTGGCTGTTCAAGGAGTATTTCGGCCTCAGCCTCAAGGAGACCCTGCTGTCCTGGACGGTGATGGAGAGCGTCGTCGGCATCGTCGGCCTGATCTGCGTGCTGGGGCTGAGCCTTGTCGTCTGAGCCCGTCCTCGACCGTCGCGGCGTCCTGGCCGGAGCGGCCGCCGTCGCCCTCGCCGGACCGGCCATGGCCCGCGCCGCCGACGGCTGGTCATGGCTGAACGCGCCGCGAACCTGGGCCTGGAACGACGGGACCCTGGTCTGCGAGGCCGGGGCTGGAACCGACTTCTGGCGTCGCACGGCCGGCGGGCCGCTGATCGACAACGGCCACTTCTGGTTTCGCCGGCAGTCCGGCGACTTCGAGATGACCGCCGTCCTGGCCGGCGACTACGCCGCCGACGCCGACCAGACCGGCCTGATGCTGCGCCTGGCGCCCGACCTCTGGATGAAGACCGGGGTCGAGCGCCTGGGGGGCGAGCTTCACTCGGCCACCGTCTTCACCCGCGACTGGTCCGACGGCTCGTCGCTGGTGATCCCCACGGCCCCGGCCGTGCGGGTCAAGCTGCGGCGCTCGGGCCAGACCCTGTTCTGCGCCCATGCGGTGGGCGAGGGGGCCTTCGTCGACACGCGGCTTGGCCACCTGCCGATGCCGGACGCGGTGGACCTGGGCGTCATGTGCGCCTCGCCGGCCGGCAAGGGCTTCGAAGCCCGGATTTCAAACATAACGATCAAGAGCCTCTGAAAAGAGGCCGCTGGGAGCTGACCATGCCTTTGTCCATACGACCCGTCGCAGCTGTCGTCGCGCTCGCCGCCCTCGCGCCCGCGCCGGCCCTGGCCGCCCAGGCCTTCGCCGTGACCCCGGCTCCGGCCAGGATCGCGCCGGCCCAGGGCGTGCTGACCCTGCGCGCCGGCGACACGGTCTGGATCCCGGCGGGCGACGAGCAGGCCCGGGGCGCGGCACAGTGGCTGGTCGACACCCTGGCGGCCACGCGCGGCGTGCGCCTCGCCATCAAGGAGGGCGTCGGCGCCGGCGGCGTCGTGCTGTCGCGCGCAGGCCCGGAAGGCGAGGCCTACGCCCTCGACGTCTCGTCCAGGCGCGCCGAGATCCGCGCCAAGGACAAGGCGGGCCTGTTCTACGGCGCGGTGTCGCTGTGGCAGTTGGCGGGCCCCGCACAAGGCAAGGACAAGGCCGGCGCGCCGCTCCGCGTGCAGGCCATCAGCATCGAGGACGCCCCGCGCTTTTCCTGGCGCGGCCTGATGCTGGACAGCACCCGCCACTATCAGAGCCTGCCGACGATCAGGCGGATCATCGACGGCATGGCCAGCCTCAAGCTCAACACGCTGCACTGGCATCTGACCGACGACCAGGGCTGGCGGCTGGAGATCAAGAAGTATCCGAACCTCACCGACCACGGCGCCTGGCGGCGTCCGGCCGGGGCGGCGGGCTACAAGGCCTCGGGCGAGGAGGTCCGCTACGGCGGCTTCTACACCCAGGACCAGGCGCGCGAGATCGTCGCCTACGCCGCCGCCCGCAGCATCGTCGTGGTGCCCGAGATCGAGATGCCGGGCCACGCCCAGGCGGCGATCTCCAGCTATCCGCGGCTGGGTACGCGCCCGGCGGCCGATCGCGTCATGGCCGACTGGGGTGTCTATCCCGACATCTTCAACGTCGACGACGAGACCTTCGCTTTCCTGGAGGACGTTCTCGACGAGGTGATGGCGATCTTCCCGTCGGAATACATCCACGTCGGCGGCGACGAGGCGCTGAAGGCCCAGTGGGAAGCCTCGCCCAAGATCCAGGCCCGCATGAAGGAACTGGGCCTGGCCGACGAGCACGCCCTGCAGAGCTATTTCATCCAGCGCATCGAAAAGCATCTCAACGCCAAGGGCCGCCGTCTGGTCGGCTGGGACGAGATCCTAGAAGGGGGGCTGGCGCCCAACGCCACCGTCATGTCATGGCGCGGGCTGGAGGGCGCGGTCGCTGCCGCCAAGCAGGGCCACGACACGGTGCTGGCGCCGGGGCCGGTTCTCTATTTCGACCATCGCCAGAGCACCTCGCCCGACGAGCCGCCCGGTCGTGGCAAGCTCTCGACGCTGAAGACCGTCTACGCCTTCGACGCCGAGCCGTCCGAGCTGACGCCCGAGCAGCACAAGCACGTGCTGGGCATGCAGGCCACGATGTTCAGCGAGCACATCCGCACCGACGAGCGGGCGGTGGCGATGCTGTTCCCGCGCCTGGCGGCCCTGGCCGAAAACGCCTGGACCCCGCGCGACAAGCAGGGCTGGGCCGGCTTCGAGGATCGCCTGCCGGCGACGCTGGGCCGCCTGTCCGACCTGGGCCTGGCCTACGACACCGTGCCGTTCGAACCGCAGGCGGCCTTCGACTGGCCCAAGGGGGGCGAGATCGGCGCCAGCCTCGACACCGGCCTGCAGGTCGGCGAGGTGCGCTACACCACCGACGGCTCCGAGCCGACGGCGGCCTCGCCGCGCTACGCCGCGCCGCTGAAGCTTGCGGCCGGCGCCCAGCTGAAGGCCCGGACCTTCCAGGGCAAGCATCCGCTGGGCCGCGTGCGGGCCTGGAACGTCACGGCCGACACCGCCCTGACCCGCCGCTCGCACCAGCTGACCCGCTGCACCGAGGGCCTGATCCTCAATCTCGAGGACGATGGCGCCAACGACAAGGGCGAGCGTGCGACCTTCCTGCTCGACATCCTCAATCCGTGCTGGATCTGGAAGGACGCCGACCTCTCGAACGGCGCCAAGCTGACCGTCACGGTCGGCCAACTGCCCTACAACTTCCAGCTCGGCAACAAGCTGGAGCCGCTGCCGGTGCGGCCGCCGTCGCGTCCCGAGGGCGAGCTGGAGGTGCGCTTCGGCTGCAAGGGTCCGCGCCTGGCCACCGTGCCGTTGACGGAAGCGTCCAGGAACTCGGCCCTGACCAAGATCGTCGTCGACGCCCCGCCGCGCGGCAAGGGCGACATCTGTTTCACCTTCGCCAGCAAGGCCATCGAGCCGATGTGGGCCGTGCACAGCGTGAAGATCACGCCGGGCGCCGTGGTCGCCAAGGCGGATTAAAACTCGTCATCCCGGGCGAAGGACCGCGAAGCGGTCCGCAGACCCGGGACCCAGGCGCGACCGCAATGCGCCGGCTCCTGGGTCCCGGCTCTCCGCTACGCTGCGGCCGGGATGACGAGTGGTTGGAGACGCCCGGGGAGGGGGATGGCGTCTCCAAGTTTGCGCCGTCCTAGAACAGCGCCCGCAGGCCCAGCACCAGGTTTCGCCCGCGCAGCGGGGCTGCGGTGCTGACGAACGAAGCGTGGTTCAGGGCTTTCTCGTCCAGCAGGTTGGTTCCGCGCAGGAACATCTGGCCGATCACCGGACCCATCGGCAGGTCGTAGGCCAGGGTGGCGTTGACCATGTCGTAGCCCGGGGTCTCGCTTTCGAAGACCGCGACGCGGTCCTGGTCGAAGACCCGCACGTACTCGACATTCCCGCTCCAGGCGCCGCTCTTGGCGTCGCCCCGCAGGCCCAGGCGGCCGGCCGGAACGCGCGGCAGGTCGCCGCCGCCGTCCTTCAGCTTGGCCCGCACGTAGTCGCCGAACGCCGTCACCGACAGCCAGGGCTTCAGCTTCTGCGTCACCTGGCCCTCGACGCCGGTGAAGCGGGCGTCGTCCTGTGCGTAGCGCACCAGGCGGAAGTCCTCGTAGCGGTCCAGCGTGTCGGCATAGATGTAGCCGTCGTATTCGTAGCGGTAGACGCTGGCCGAGAAGGTCGTGGCCCCTTGCGTCTTGCGCAGGCCCAGTTCGACCGATGCGGCGGTCTCGACGTCCAGGTCGGCCGAGCCGATCTCGTAGGTGTTGGTCGCCAGGTGCACGCCCCGGGCATAGAGCTCCTGGGCGCTGGGGGCGCGTTGCGAGCGGGCGACCGACAGCGAGGCCACGTAGCCCGGCGTGAAGGTCCAGCTGGCCGCGGCCGAGGCCGAGAACGGCTTGTGCTCGGCGTCCGCGCGGCCAAGCGCGCTGGCGTCCTGCCACTCCTGGCGCAAGGCGCCTTCGAAGCGCCAGTCGCCGGCCACGTATTCCTCGACCACGAACAGCGCCGAAGTCTTGGTGCGGCTTTGCGGAATGAAGGCCTCCTCACCGACGGCCGAGAAGTCGCTCTTGCCCACCTGCACGCCGACCACGCCGCGCACGCCGCCGATCGGCGCGTGCTGCACCTCGACCCGGGCGTCGTAGCCCTCGTTGCCGAAGGTGGTGGCGATCGCGCCTTCCTCGATCTCGTGATGGCGATAGTCGGTGTAGCCGGCCCGCAGGCGGATACGCTCGACGCCGGCGAACGGGTCGTTGATCTCGCCGCGCACGTCGAGGCGCTTGCTCAGCAGGTCGACGACCGGCGCGCCGTGTTCTTCGCCCTCATGGTCGTGATCGTGGTCGTCCTCGTCGCCATGATCGTCGTGGCCGCCGCAGTGCAGGGTGGTCCCGTGCGGGTGGCAGGACTCGTACTCGTGGCTGTGGCCGGGCAGGCCGTACTTGCTGTCCTGCTGGGTGTAGGCCGCGCCGAGATAGCCGCGCGAGCCGATCCACGACAGGCCCAGGGTCGCCGTCGAGGTGCGGTTGAAGGTGCCCGGCACGGTCGAGCTGTCGAAGTCGGGAGCCTCGTAGTCGTCGGCCTTGCGGCCGGCCGCCTCGATGCGCACCGCGAACTGGCCCACGCCCGCCGTCAGGCCCAGGACGCCGGCCCGCTCGTTGTCGGCCGAGCCGAAGCGCACCTCGGCCACGCCGTCGCCGCCCAGGGGCGGGATCTGGGTCGGGATTTTGCGGTCGATCAGGTTGACCGCCCCGCCGATCGCGCCGCCGCCGTAGAGCAGGGCGCTGGGGCCGCGCAGGATCTCGACGCCGTCCAGCAGCAGCGGCTCGCCGGAGACGGCGTGGTCGGGCGACACCTCCGAGGCGTCCATCAGCGCCGCGCCCTCGCTCAGCACCTTCACGCGCGGGGCGGTCTGGCCACGGATCACCGGCCGGCTGGCGCCGCCGCCGAAGGTGTCGGAATTGACGCCGGGCAGGCCGTTCAGCGTCTCGCCCAGCGTCGCCTGGCGGCGCTGCACCAGTTCCTCGCCGGTCAGCACCGCGACGCTGGAGATCACCTCCTTGCCCGAGCGGCCCAGCGGGTCGGCGGTGACCACCACGCCCTCGACGTCGGTCGCGCCGGGGCCCGATTGCGCCGCCAGCGCCCAGGTCGGAGCGGCGAAGGCCGAGAGGCTGCCGGCGGCGAGAAGGATGCTTCGAAGTTGCATGGAACGCTGACCCCATCTGAAAACGATCGCAGGTCAACTATGTTATAACGTAACAATGCGCAACCCGGGGTCGGCCTATTTTTCGCCCATCATGGGCGATGTCAGGCGCGTTGGGCGCTGGGCGGCTCGCCGATCAGTTGGGCGCAGATGGCCTCGGCGGCGGCAGGATCGCGGTCGACGATGGCCTGGGCCAGGGCCCGGTGCAGCACCACGTCGGCCATCTGCTCCTCCGGCGTCTGCTTCTCCATCTGCCAGATCCAGAACCGCGTCGCGACGTTCTGCAGGGCGATGACGAAGCGGGCGAGGGTGGGGTTCTGGGCCGCGAAGGCCACCGCGCGGTGGAAGGCATGGTCCATGGCCAGCATGGCCCGGAAGTCGCCGGCTTCGATCGCGGCCTCGGCGCCCTCGAAGGCGGCGGTGATCGCCACCAGGTCGGCCGGACGGCGGTTGCGGGCGGCCAGGGCGGCCGTGCGGCCTTCCAGCATCCGCCGCACCTCGAAGGCGTGCTCGATCTCGGCGACGTCCATAGGCGCGACGATCGTGCCCACGCGCGGCCGGCGCACCACCAGTCCCTCGATGGCCAGCCGTCCCAGCGCCTCGCGCACCCCGGCCACGCCGCCGGCGTAGCGGACGGCCAGGGCCTTTTCCTCCAGCACCTGCATCGGTGGCAGCTCGCCCAGGATGATGTCCTGCAGGATCAGCTCGTAAAGCCGCGCCTTCTGCAGCCCCGGGGCCCAGTCGCCATGGGGCTCGACGCTGTTCAGGGGGCCCTTCATGGCCGGCTCGGGGGCTGCGCGCGCATGCTCACGCTCGTAGGCGCAAAACGCGCCGCCGTCATTTCCCGTGGGCTCTAACATGTAAGAGTTTCGAAAAGCGACCAACGCTTGGCGGGGATGAGAAGCGGGGCCTAACTCCCCGCCATGACGGCTTTTTCGCCTCCACCACCGGCCATCGCCCAGGCCTTCCGGCTCGCGCTCGACGCCGCTTCGCAACTGGCCGGCGCCACCGCGCCCAACCCCCCGGTGGGCTGCGCCGTGCTGGCCGCCGACGGTGCGGTGCTGGCGGTGGAAGCCCACCAGGGCGCGGGCCTGCCGCATGCCGAGGCGGCGGCGCTCGCCGCATGCCGCGACCGTTGGGACGAGGTCCACACGCTTGTCGTCACCCTGGAGCCTTGCAACCACCACGGCCGCACGCCGCCGTGCGTCGAGGCGATCCTGGCCAGCCCCGCCCGGGCCGTCTGGATCGGCGCCCGCGACCCCAACCCCGCCGTCGCCGGCGGCGGCGCGCGGCGTCTGGCGACGGCCGGCCTCGACATCGCCTTCGTCGCCGGCCCCCTGGCCGCCGAGAGCGCTCGGTTGATCGCCCCCTTCGCCATGCGCGCCACGCAAGGTCGCCCGTGGCTGACCGTCAAGCAGGCCTTCACTACCGACGGCTCGATGATCCCGCCGACCGGGGCGAAGACCTTCGCCTCGGAGGCCTCGCTCGATCTGGCCCACGCCCTGCGCCGCCGCGCCGACGCGGTGATCACCGGCTCGGGCACGATCCTGGCCGACGCGCCGCTGCTGACCGTGCGCCGCGTGGCCGATCCGCGCCGCGCACCCCGGCGCCTGGCCATTCTCGACCGCCGGGGCCGCGTGCCGCGCGCCTATCTGGACGCCGCCCGCGAGCGCGGCCTCGAACCTTCCGTCCACGCCGACATCCCCGCGCTGCTGGCCGACCTAGCCGCCGGCGGCGCCCTGGAGGCCCTGGTCGAGGCCGGCCCGACCCTGTCGGCCGCCTTCCTCGACGCTGGCCTCTGGGACGAGCGTGTCGTCATCACCAAGGCCGCCCGGCCCGGCGATCCCGACACCGTCGAGACCGTCCTTCGCCGGCCGGCCGCCTGAAGGAGCCCCATGTTCTCCGGCATCATCGAAACCCTGGGCGAGGTCGTCGCCGTCGCCCCCGAGGACGGCGCCCTGCGTCTGTCGCTGGCCACCGGCTTTCCCGACCTGGCGCTGGGCGAAAGCGTCGCGGTCAATGGCGTCTGCCTGACCGTGGTCCGCCATGACGAGAGCGGCGGCGCCGACTTCTTCGTCAGTCCCGAGACCCTGGCCCGCACCAGCCTGGGCGCGGCGGGGCCCGGCGCGCGCCTCAACCTCGAACGGGCCGTGACCCTCTCGACCCGCCTTTCGGGCCATCTGGTCCAGGGCCATGTCGACGGCGTCGCGCGCCTGGCCGAGGTGATCGACGACGGCGGTTCGTGCCGGCTGACCTTGAGCCTGCCGGCCGCCTTGCGGGCCTTCTGCGTCGAGAAGGGCTCGATCGCGCTGGACGGGATCAGTCTGACCCTCAACCACGTCGGCTCGCCGGACGGGCAGGGACGTTTTCCGGTCGGGCTCACGATCATCCCCCACACCTGGACCCACACCAACCTGCAGCACGCCGCCGTCGGCGACCCGATCAATGTCGAGGTCGACGTGCTGGCCAAATACGTGGAGCGGCTATGTCACGCCTATCTGACGCCCTCGAACGCCTGAAGGCGGGCGGCATGATCATCCTCGTCGACGACGAGGATCGCGAGAACGAGGGCGACCTGGTGCTCGGCGCCCAGTTCGCCGACGCCGCCGCCATCGCCTTCATGGCCAAGGCCGCCAGCGGCCTGATCTGCCTGGCCATGGAGCCGCGGGCCGTCGACCGCCTTGGCCTGCCGCCGATGGTCGCCGATAACAAGACCCGGCGCAGCACCGCCTTCACCGTCTCGATCGAGGCGGCGGTCGGCGTCGACACCGGCATCTCGGCCTTCGACCGGGCGCTGACCATCCAGGCCGCCGTCGCGCCCGATGCCGGGCCCGCCGATCTGGTCTCGCCCGGCCACGTTTTTCCGCTGCGGGCCGTGCCGGGCGGGGTGCTGGCTCGCGCCGGCCACACCGAGGCCTCGGTCGAGCTGATGAAGCTGGCCGGCCTTACCCCCGCCGCCGTCATCTGCGAGGTGATGAACGACGACGGGACCATGGCCCGGCGCGACGACCTGGAGGTCTTCGGCGCCCGCCACGACCTGCCGATCCTGACCATCGCCGAACTGGTCGCGCACCTGCGGGTCGCAGCGGTCGAGCCGGTCGCCGCCGCGCATCTGCCGTCGGCTCACGGCGGCGAGTTCGAGGTCCGCGCCTTCCGCGATCGCGCCAGCGGCGTCGAGCACCTCGTCCTGCTGAAGGGACCGCTGGGCGCGGCCCCGCTGGTGCGGGTGCATTCCGAATGCCTCACCGGCGACGCTCTGGGCTCGCAGCGCTGCGACTGCGGCGCCCAGCTGCAGGCCTCGATGCGGCGCATCGGCGAGGAGGGCGGGGCGATCGTCTATCTGCGCGGCCACGAGGGCAGGGGCGTTGGCCTGGCCAACAAGATCGCCGCCTATGCCCTGCAGGACGGCGGGCTCGACACCGTCGAGGCCAACCACGCCCTGGGGTTCGCCGACGACCCCCGCGACTACGCCGCCGCCGTGGCCATGCTCGCGGCGCTGGGCGTCGGCCGCCTCCGCCTGCTCAGCAACAATCCGCGCAAGGCCGCCGCCCTGCGCGCGGGCGGGATCGAGGTGGTCGAGCAGCTTCCGCTGCTGGCGCCCGTCACCCCGCACAACGCCGCCTACCTCGCCGCCAAGCGCGACAAGCTGGGCCACGGCCTGGCCCGCGCCTCCTGAACCGGATCGCCTTCATGACCCAACCCGCTCCCCGCGTCGCCGTCGTCGTCAGCGGCTTCAACCCCGAGGTCACCGGCGGCCTGCTGCGGGGCGCTCTGGCCGAACTCCAGGAAGGCGGCGCGCCCGTCGCCGACGGCGACGTCATCGACGCGCCCGGCGCCTTCGAGCTGCCGCTGCTGGCCCAGGCCCTGGCCCGCACCGGCCGCTATGACGGCGTCGTCTGCCTGGGCTGCGTAATCAAGGGCGACACCGCCCACTTCGAGTTCATCAGCCTTGGCGCCAGTATCGGCCTGATGCAGGCGGGCCTGGCCACCGAGACCCCGATCACCTTCGGCGTCCTGACCACCTACGACGACGACCAGGCCCTGGTCCGCAGCCGCGACGACGCCGCCAACAAGGGCCGCGAAGCCGCCGCGGCGTGTCTTGGGGCGGTTAGGGCGTTGAGGAGGATCAAGGCGGGGTGAACTCGCTGCAGACCCTCCCCCTGAAGGGGGAGGTGGCCCGGAGGGCCGGAGGGGGAAGTCGCTGATGACTCAGCGACGCCGCCACCGTGAACAACTACTTCCCCCTCAGTCGCTTCGCGACAGCTCCCCCTTCAGGGGGAGCATCTTGAGGGACGGGCCGTTGGCCCTCACCCCACCGCCGTCAGCCCCCGGTTCCACGCCACCAGGGCCGGCGCCGGCGAAAAGCCCACGTGCTCGGCCTCGACGATGAAGATCGAGTGGCTGCCGGCGTCGACCACGGCGTCCACCCGGCAGACGGCCCGCGCCACCCCGCCGGCGAACACCGGCGGCGTGGGGCGGCGCAGGCGCCAGCGGGCGGGATCGAACCGCTCGTGGGCCCGCGAGCCCGACGCGAAGCGCAGGGCCTCGTCCTCGTCGGCCGCGCCCAGCAGCGCCACCGACAGGTCGGGGCGCGCCAGCAGCGCGTCGTGGCAGCCCGCCTCCTTGCGCACGCAGAACAGGAAGCGCGGCGGGGCGACCGAAAGGCCGGTGATCGAGCTGACCAGCAGGCCGCGCGGCGCATCGCCGTCCCAGCAGGCGACGATGGCGACGCCGCTCGCCAGGTGGGCCAGCACGTCGCGGAAATCGGTCTCCGGCGCCTGGACCGGAGAGCCGGCGTCGTACGGAGCCATGACGTCAGCTCGCCGCGGCCGCCGGCGCCGCCTCGCGCTCGGCCACCAGCCTGCGCACCAGCGGCAGCAGGTCACGACCATAGGCGATGGCGTCCTCGACGGGATCGAAGCCCCGGATCAGGAAGGTGGTGACGCCAAGGTCGTAGTAGTCCAGCAGCGCTTCGGCCACCTGCTGCGGCGTGCCGACCAGGCCCGTGGAGTTGCCCGCCGCGCCGGTGACGGCCGCGACCCCCGTCCACAGACGCTTGTCGAGACGCGAGCCTTGCGCGGCCGCGTCCAGCAGGCGCTGCGAGCCGGCGTTGGGCGGGTGGTGGCCGCTGGTCGGCAGGCCGGCGGCCTCGCGCAGGGCCTTGGTGCGGGCGACGATCTCGTCGGCGCGGGCCCAGGCGGCCTCTTCCGTCTCGGCGATGATCGGCCGCAGCGACAGCGAGAACTTCACCTGCCGGCCGTGCTTGGCCGCCGCGTGGCGCACCCGGGCGATGGTCTCGGCCACCTGCGCCTGGGTCTCGCCCCACAGGGCGAAGATGTCGGCGTGCTTGCCGGCCACCGGGATCGCCGCCTCCGAGGAGCCTCCGAAATAGACCGGGATCTGCGGCGCGCGCAGCGGCTTCACCGCGCCGAAGCCCTGGTCGACCTTGTAGTACTTGCCCTCGTAGTCGAAGGGCTTGTCGCTGGCCCATTCGGCACGGACGATGTCGAGATATTCGCTGGTGCGGGCGTAGCGCTCGTCCTTGGTCAGGTGGTCGCCGTCCTTGGCCAGTTCCTCGTCCGAGCCGCCGGTGATGATGTGCACCGCCACGCGGCCGCCGGTGAAGTGGTCCAGCGTCGCCAGCTGCCGGGCCGCCAGGGTCGGCTGGGTGAAGCCCGGCCGGTGGGCGATCATGAAGTTCAGCTTCTTGGTCACCGAGGCCGCGTGCGCCACCACCAGCTGGCTTTCCGGACCGGTCGAGTGGAAGGCCACGAGGGCGCGGTCGAAGCCGCCTTCGTCATGGGCGCGGGCGATCTTCTCGACATAGTCGACGTCGATGACCGGGCCGGCTGGCGGATGGATCTCCGAGACGTTCTGGGTGTGGATGATACCGATGAATTCGACGCTCATGGGAGACTCCCGAAGGTTCGAGGAAGGGGTTGGTCAGTGGGCGTGGGTCGGCGCCTGGGCCGTCTCCTTGCGCAGGGCGCGCACGACGGAGGGGCGGGCGAAGGCGCGGGCGGCCTTGGCGCTCCAGGCGGGATAGGTCGAAAGGTCGATCTGGCGGCGCTCGGCCCAGCGCCAGATCACCAGGGCGTAGGCGTCGACGACGCTGAAATGCTGGCCCAGCAGCCAGGGACTCGGCTCCTGGGCCAGCCGCTCGATGTCGGCCAGGGTGCGGGCGAAGCGGGCCTCGCCGGGCGTGGCCAGGGCGGCCTTCACCGCCTCGTCGTCGGCGTAGCGCTCGGGCCGGGCGATCTGGGCGAAGGCCACGTGCACGGTGCTGGCGAACCAGCTCATCACCTCGTAGGCGTGGGCCAGCTTCAGCGGCTCCAGCAGCGGCAGCAGCTCGCTGTGCGGGTAGCGGTGGGCGAGGTACGTCAGGATCGCCAGCACCTCGGTGACCGGCTCGGCGCCGACCAGCAGGGTGGGCACGCGGCCCTTGGGATTGACCCGCAGGTACTCGGGCTTGCGCTGGTCGCCGGCCGAAAGGTCGAGCCGGCGCACCTCGTAGGCGACGCCGATCTCTTCGAGCGCCACCAGCGGGGCCAGCGAGGAGCTGCCGGGCGCGATGTAGAGGGTCAGGGTCATGGCGGGACCTCAGATCACGTAGAAGCCGTGCGACCCGTCGCGGGCCAGCTGGTCGACCAGGCCGAACTCCCAGTCGAGATAGGCCTGCATGGCCTCGGCGGCGTTGTCGGTTCCCTCGTAGGGGCGCTTGTAGATGTCGGTCGGATCGCTGGCGGCCCGAGGCAACCCGGTTTCCAGCGCCCGGCCGGCGGCGACCCAGGCGGCCGTGCCGCCGTCGAGCACCCGCACCGGCTGGTCGGCGATCTCCTCCAGCTCCGGCGCGGCCAGGCGCGCCAGCACCCCGTCGGGCGAGGTCAGGACGATCGGCTTGCCTTCCGGGACGCGCTCCAGGGCCTCGGCCAGCTGGGCGCGGATCGCGAACCAGGCGCCGGGGACGTGGCCCTTGCGGTGGGCCGGGCTGGGCGCGAGGTCCAGCACCACCACGGTCTCTTCGGCCAGGGCTTCGGAGAGCGCGCGCGGCAGGATCGTCTCGACCACCGGCAGGTGCGGCGGCTGGGCCGGCGTCCAGGGGCCGATGCCCAGTTCGCCCTCGAAGCCGCCCTCCAGCACGTAGACCTCCCAGCCCAGCTGCGCGAGCCACGAGGCGGTCATGTCGGCGCGCGGACCCAGGTCGTCGGCCAGCACGATGCGACCGCCGCGCACGGGGGCGAAGACGTCGGTCTCCTGCACCAGCTGGCCGCCCGGCGCGCTGCGGAATCCGGGCAGATGGCCCTTGGCGTACTCGTCCGGCGTGCGCACGTCGAAGCGGTAGAGCGTGCGCTTGCGGTCGGCGGCCAAGTCCGCCAGTCCCTCGGCGTCGATGCGCCGCACGCCGGCGCGATAGGCCACGTCGCGGGCCTTGGCGCGGGCTTCTTCCAGGGTCTGGTTCGAGACGTCGGGGAACCTGCGGCTTTGACCATGCTCCAGGCTCTGCTGGGCCAGGGTCCAGCCGATCGTGCCGTTGCGCAGGGCGAAGACGGGGTTGGGCACGCCGGCGTTGACCAGCGACTGGGCGCCGATCAGGCTGCGGGTGCGGCCCGCGCAGTTGACGATGATCGTGGTCGAAGGATCGGGCGCCAGTTCCCGCGCCCGCAGCACCAGTTCGGCGCCCGGCGTGCTGACCCCGCCCGGGATGCTCATCACCGCGTATTCCTCGAACCGGCGGGCGTCGAGGATCACCTGGTCGGCCTTGGCGTCGATGCGGGCCTGCACCTCCTGGGCGGGCAGCGACGGGGTGTGCCGCTGGGCCTCGACCAGCTCGCCGAACGCCTTGCTGTAGGAGTTGACGTCCTGGAACAGCTCGTAGCCGGCGTCCTTCCAGCCTTGCAGCCCCCCAGCCAGCGCGCGGACATTGGCGTAGCCCAGCGCCGCCAGCCGCTTGCCGGCCGGCGAGACCAGCCCTTCGCCGTCGTCGTACAGCACGATGCGCGTCTCCTTGCGGGGCACGCGGTCGAGGATCTCGACCTCGAGCCGCGAGAGCGGCAGCTGCGAGGCGAACAGCGGGTGGGCCTTGGCGAACGGATCCTCCTCGCGCAGGTCCAGGAGGGCGATCTCGCGGCGGGCGATCAGGTCCTGGCGGACCTCGCGGGGCGTGACGACGGGCAGGGTCATGGCGCGGCCTCGACGGGGACCGGCCGGGACCGGTCCCACAGGTTGGGGAGAGTGTCGTTGGAGTAGCCGGAGACGAAGGGCTTGCTGCGTCCCTCGGCGTCGTAGGTGGCGCGGCGGACCGCGCCGATATTGGCCCCGTAGACGTGGATGCTGATCGAGGCCTGGTCGTCGAAGGCGTTGGTGACCTGGTGCACGTCGCCGACGGTGGGCGAGACCGCCTCGACCTGGCCGCGCTCCAGCCGGTGGGCCGGGCCGTCGGCGACTAGGGCCTCGCCGTCGCGGCGATAGGGCTGAGACAGCTCGGCGCCCCGCAGCACCCCTACCAGGCCCCAGACCGTGTGGTCGTGCACGGGCGTGGCCTGGCCCGGACCCCAGACGAAGCTGACCACGCTGAACCGCTCGCGGCTGTCGCAATGCAGCAGGTACTGCTGGTAGCGGGCCGGGCTGGGAACGGCGTAGGCGTCAGGCAGCCAGTCGTCCTGGGCGATCAGTCCGGCCAGCAGGGCCTCGCCCTCGCGCAGGATCGTGGCCTCGTCGCCCGTTCGGTCGAGCAGGGCGCCGAGGTCGCCGACAAACTGGGCCAGACGGTGAAGGTTGGGGGCGCTGCTCATGCCGTCACAGCGCGTACTTCAGCGTGACCAGCCAGGTCCGCGGGTCGGGGAAGTTCTGGTAGTAGACGGCCGTCGACGGGGTGTAGGTCGAGGACACCGGCTTGTCGCTGTCGAGGATGTTGCGCGCCGACAGCTGCACGGCCCAGTGCGGGTCCGGCGCGGTCCAGGTGATCGTGCCGTTCAGGAAGCCTTGCGAGGGGATGTCGTGCTGGCCGCCGGCCGACGGGGTGGCGCTGCTGACGACGCCGCTCTGCCACTGGGCGTCCAGGCCCACGCGCACCGATCCCGGAACCTCGACTGGCACGTCCCAGGTGACGCCGCCCGACAGGTTCCAGCGCGGCGAGTTCAGCAGGCGGTTGCCGTCGGCGTTCACGCCCGCGCCGCCGGCGCCCTTGTAGTCGTCATAGACCGCGAACAACCAGCCGACGTTGAAGTTCAGGCCCACCCGATCGGTCGGCCGCGCCTGGGTCTCCAGTTCGACGCCGTAGGTGTGGGCCTGGCCTGCGTTGCCGCGGCGGCTGCCCACATAGGCCGGGTCGTAGAACGACACCTGCAGGTCCTGATAGTCGTTGTAGAACGCCGCCAGGTTGGCCCGCAGGCGGCGGTCGAAGGCTTGGGTCTTCAGGCCCGCCTCGAAGGTGGTCACGTCCTCGGGCGCGAAGGGCAGGGTGGCCAGGTCCAGGCGCGTGGCCCGGTTGTCGAAGCCGCCCGACTTGAAGCCCTTGGAGTAGCTGACGTACTGCGAGACGTCCGGGGTCCACTGGTACTGGGCGGTCAGCTTGGGCGTGATCGCCGACCAGGTCTTGTCGGCCGTCCCCGCGATCGACTGGCCGATCACCTGGCCGGCCAGGTTCAGCACCTTGTTGTCGAAGACGAATTCCTTCTCCTCGTTGGTCCAGCGCAGGCCGCCGGTCAGGCTGAAGCGGTCGGTCACCGCGTAGGTCGCCTCGCCGAACAGGGCGTAGGCGTCGGTGTTGGTCACGTTGTGGGCGCGGGCGAAGTTGTAGTTGCCGGGCGTCACCGCCGGATCGGTGGCCTGGGCGTTGCGGCGGCTGTAGCCGTCGCGCTCCACGAAGAAGCGTTCGTGCAGGTAGAACAGCCCGCTGGTGAAGGTCAGGCGGCCGTAGTCGCCGTTCAGCTGGACTTCCTGGGTGACGTACTGGTCGTTGTAGTGGATCAGGTTCTTCTGGATCAGCGCCGCCTCGCCGTCGTTGTCGTAGTTGACGGGATTGAGGTTGAAGCCGCCGTAGGCGGTGATCGACTTGATCTTGAGGTTGTCGTTCAGCGCGTACTGGACGCGGATCGAGCCGCTGATCTGGTCCAGGTCCTGGGTCGGCTCCACTTCGGAATAGGAGCGGCGCTTGTCGAACCCGCCGCCCGGCTGGTTGACCGGGATGTAGCTGCGGGTGTCGCTGCGGTCACGCAGGGCGTTCAGGGTGAACAGGACGTCCAGCTTTTCGGTCGGCGTCCAGCGCAGCTTGGCGCGCCAGGCGTCCAGGTCGATGCGGTTGACGTCGTGGTTCAGCGTCGGGTCGAAGGTCACCCCGTCGCGCTTGTGGTGGATGTACGACAGGCTGCCGGCCAGCTTGCCCTCGACGATCGGCCCCTCGAGCAGGGCCCGCACGTCGACCGCGCCGTAGCTGCCCAGCCCCACCTCGGCCTTGGCCCGGAAGGCGTCGCCCGGGTCGCGGGTGATGATCCGCAGGGCGCCGGCGCTGGAGTTGCGGCCGTAGAGCGTGCCTTGCGGCCCGCGCAGCACCTCGATGCGCTCCAGGTCGTTGAACTCGATCATCGAGCCGATCTGGCGGGGCACGTAGACGTCGTCGACATAGACCGCCAGCACCGGCTCCTGGATCGGATCGGCCTCGCCGACGCCCCGCAGGGCGTAGGTCTGGGTGGTGTGGCTGATGGTGACGCGGCTGATCGACAGGTTCGGGATCTGGCCAGCCAGATCGCGGATGTTGTCGACCTTGCGGTCGGCCAGCACCTGCGGGCCGAAGGCCGAGATGGCGATGGCGGTCTTCTGCAGGTCGGTGGCGCGGCGCTCGGCGGTGACGATCACCTGCTCGACGGCGGCCGAGCCGGCGTCGTCGGTATTGGCGGCCGGCGCGGGTTCGGCGGCCAAGGCCACGCTGGTGACGGCGAGGCCGGAAGTGAAAGCTAGAAGTTGAAGCTTGAAGGTCTGCACGGATTTATCCCCGACTTGTTCGATGGGGATTTGTGTTTGTGAGGGCGCTTTTCTCAACGAATATAAAATGATCGAACGGATAGCTCCGCTCATATCGTCTGAAGTCATCGGATATATTTGCGATGCTCGACATCATTTCAGAAACGATGAGAGCCGGTCATCCCACAGCGGCCGCACGTCGACCCGGGCAGGAATGATCTTGGCGGCGGCGAAGGTGTCGGCCACGGCCTGCTGCGAGGCGATGGCCGCCTCGCTGATCGGCTCCAGATAGTTCAGCGACGACTTCTCGCGGAACTCCTGGGCGTAGTAGTCGGCCTTGACGCCGGTGACCTTGGCCCGGGCCTGGGCCCAGCGCTCGCCGTCGGCGTTGATCCAGTCGAACACCCGCTTGTAGCGGCTGACATAGTCGCCCAGCGCCTGGAACCGCACCGGGTCGTCCAGCGCCTCTTTGGCCGCGGTGATCAGATAGTTGCCCGACAGTATGCCCAGCGCCGTGCGCAGCACCCGCGCCTCGGCCTCGCGGGCCTGGTAGACGATGACACCGTAGATCACCCAGGCGTCCAGCGCCCCGCTCTGGAAGGCCGCCAGGCCGTCCTGCGGGCTCAGCGCCACCGGCTGGATGTCGTTCCAGGAAAGGCCCGCCTCCTGCAGCAGGCGCAGCAGGATGTAGTGCGAGGTCGTGGCCTTCACGTAGCCGACGCGCTTGCCCTTCAGCTGCCTGAAGTCGCCGACCGGCGAGCCCTTGGGAACCAGTACGACCTGGTTGTTCACGTCGCCGCGCAGCACCCCGACGATGCGGACCTGGTTGCCGGGCTGGGCGGCGACGAAGATCGGCGGGATCTCGCTCATGCCGCCGAAGTCCAGCGCCCGGGCGTTGATCGCCTCGGCGATCAGGTTGCCGCCGGCGAACTGGGTGCGGGCCAGTTTGTAGGACGGGTCCTGGATGCCCGCCTCGGCGAAGAAGCTCTCGGGATTGCCGCGATAGGTGGCGACCCTCAGCGTCAGGTCGGCCAGCGAGCCGGCCCTGTCGTCGCCCGTGGGCGAGCAGGCCGCCAGATTGACGGTGGTCAGGCCGGCCATGGACAGGCCCGCGATCGAAAGGCCGCCGGCCATCAGGTCGCGGCGGGACAGGGAAAGGCCGGTCATCAGTCGAACAGGTCCGGCTCTTCTTCGGTGACGATGTCCCAGTAGGGCTGGAAGGCGTAGACGCCGCCGAGCTCCGTGCCGACCTGGCTGGCGGTGTGCCTGGCCACCTCGGGCGACATCGGCTTGGTCGGGCCGGCGGCCTCGGCCAGCAGCTGGGCCTGGCAGGCGTTCTCCAGGGCGAGGTAGCGCCAGACAGCGGCCTCGACCGACTGGCCGACGGTCAGAATCCCGTGGTTCTGCAGGATCACCGCCTTCTTCGGTCCCAGGGCCCTGGCGATCTTCTGGCCCTCGCTGGTGTCGAGCACCACGCCCGAGAACTCCTCGAACAGGGCGTGGTCGTCGTAGAAGGCCGCCGAGTCCTGGGTCAGCGGATCCAGCAGCCGCCCCAGCGCTGACCAGGCCTTGCCGTACAGCGAGTGCGAGTGGGCCGCGGCCACCACGTCGGGACGGGCCTCGTGCAGCTGGGAATGGATGGCGAAGGCGGCCCGGTTCAGGCGGGCGGGCGACTTGGCCGGCGGCTGGACGATCTCGCCCGCGTGGCTGACCAGCATCAGGTCCGAAACCTTGATGCGCGAGAAGTGCACGCCCAGCGGATTGACCCAGAAATGGTCGGTCAGTTCCGGGTCGCGGGCGGTGATGTGGCCCGCGCCGCCCATGTCGAAGCCATGGCGGCCGAACAGCCGGTAGCCGGCGGCCAGGCGCTGCTTGCGATAGAGCCGCTCCAGCTCGAGCGTCGGCTGCTGGGGGATCTCGCGTGCGCCGAACGGCGGCAGCACGGTCTCTATCTTGGCAGGGTGCGGGCCGGCGGCGGCAAAGCCCCGGGGCGATGGGATCGCGGTCATCGCGAAATGTCCTTGTTGTCAGTAGCCGCGCGACAGGTCGACGACGTCGGCCAGGGGCGCGCCGGCGCGGAAGCGGGCGAGGTTCTCGGCGAACTGGGTCGCCAGGTTGATGCGGGTGTCGGGCGTGTGCACCGAGGTGTGGGGCGAAAGCCGAACCTTCGGATGGCCGTAGAACGGGTGCCCGTCGGTCAGCGGCTCGGGGAAGGTGACGTCCAGGCTGGCGCGGCCGACGCGGCCGTCGTCCAGCGCCGCCAGCAGGGCGTCGTCGTCGATCAGCGCGCCGCGGGCGATGTTGATCAGGTGCAGGCCGGGCTTGGCGTGGGCCAGCACCTCGCGGCCGATCAGGCGCTCGGTCTGCGGCGTCGCCGGAGCGGCCAGCACCACGTGGTCGCTGCGGGCGAACAGGGTCTTCAGGTCCGCCACGCGTTCGACCCCGGCCACCGGGATCGGCTTGTCCGAGCGGCGGGTGGCGACGACGTTCAGCCCCAGGGCCTGGGCGCGCGGCGCCAGGGCCTCGCCGATGGCGCCGAAGCCGACGATGCCCAGCGTCGTGCCGGAGATGAGCTTCAGCGGCTGGGGCGTCCAGCGCTCGGCCCTGTCGATCCAGATCTCGGGCAGGCGCTTGGCGTCGGCCAGGATCGCCGCCAGGGCGAACTCGGCCAGCGCCACGGCCGAAGAGCCGCGCGCCGAGGTCACGACCGGGCCGTCGAACAGCCAGTCCGGATAGAAGTCGATGCCCACCGAGACCAGCTGAACCCAGCGCACGTCGAACGGCCAGCCGGGCGGAGCCTTGGCGGGCAGCACGCCGCCGGCCTTGCGGAACGGCGCGGCCACCAGAACCTTGGCCGAGGGCGGCAGGGGCGCGGTCAGGCCGGGCGGCACGGCGATGATCTCGGCGTCGGCCGCATGCTGGGCGAAGACGCTGTTGAACACCTCGGGCAGCTGGCTGGCGACGACGAGTCGGCTCATCGCACGGCCTCGCGTTCCGCGAACCCCGCACGCCCGGCCCCGGTCAGCACCACGTCGGCCTGGGGCGTGTGCACCCGGCCGCACAGCACGTCGCGGTGATGGCGTTCCAGCGGATTGGCGCGGGTCAGGCCGGGATTGCCGGTTAGCTTCAGGGCCTTCTCAACCACGGTGATGGCGTTCTCGGTGACCAGGTGCTTGACGAGGCCGCTTTCGCCGGCCGCCGTGTCGCCGCGCGCGGCGCTGTCCAGCAGCACGCGGTTGGCCAGCAGCAGGCCGTCGATCTCGCCCAGCGCCTCCTGGAAGCGGGGCAGGGTCGACAGGCTGGCGCCAAGGTTGGCCGGCCTGCGGCTGATCAGGAAGTCAGCCAGCCAGTCGCGAGCGGCGCGGGCCACCGCGTCGTAGATCGCTGCCGTCAGCACCGACGACCAGGTTCCGAACGCCGCCGGATAGGGCGGCGGCGCGCCCAGGGGCTGGGGATCCAGCGCGTGGTCCAGCGGGACCAGCACATCCTCGAAGATCACGTCGTGGCTGGCGCTGGCCCGCAGGCCCAGATGGTCCCAGGTCTCCTCGATGACCACGCCGGGCGTATCGGCTCGCACCAACCAGCCGCCGACCAGGGGCCCCCCTTGAGCGGGTTCGCCGTCGCTGCGGGCCCAAACCACGAACCAGGTCAAGGCGGACGAACCGGTGGAGTAGATCTTGCGGCCGCTGATCCGCCAGCCTTCCGGCGTGCGGCGGGCGATGGTGGCCGGAAGACCGCCGCGGGCGGGAGTGCCAAGGTCGGGCTCGACCCGCAGGGCGTTGATCAGGGCGCCGTGCGCGATGGCGTCGCCGATCACCCGCTGCTTGAGGTGCTCGGGCCAGCCCGAGCGGCCCTCGACCGAGGCGTGGAACAGGTACTGCATGACCAGCACCAGCGCCGTGGCCGGTTCGCCCCGCGCGACGGCCGAGACCACCTTCAGCGCCGTGGGCAGGTCGCTTTCCAGCCCCCCCAGGCGCTTGGGCGCGGTCAGCGCCAGCAGGCCCGCCTCGTGCAGGGCCTGGAAGTTGGCGAAGGGAAAGCTGGCCTCGCGGTCGTGGCGGCCGGCGGTGGCGGCGAAGGCCTCCGTCAGGCGCGGCAGAACCGCGTCGAGGTCGGGCAGGTGGGGCGCGGGCTCCAGCTTGCGGGCGGCGGCGCTGCTCACTGCACGGCCTCGCCGGTCGGGAAGGCGATCAGGGCGGCCTCGTGCGGGGCCGGGGCCTCGACGCCCAGGTGGCCCAGCAAGCGGCGGCGAATGGTCTGGAAGCGGGCGTCCGGCGCGCGCGGGCGCTCCAGGGCGATATGCTCCTCGGCGGCGATCCTGCCCTTGTTCAGCACCAGCACGCGGTCGGCCAGGGCGATGGCCTCGTCGACGTCGTGGGTGACCAGCAGAACGGCCGGCTTGTGCTCGTTCCAGAGATTGAGCACCAGGTCATGCATCTTCAGCCGGGTCAGGGCGTCGAGGGCCGCGAACGGCTCGTCGAGCAGCAGCAGGCCCGGTTCGCGTACGAGGGCGCGGGCCAGGGCCGTGCGCTGGGCCTCGCCGCCCGACAGCGTGGAGGGCCAGGCGTCCAGCCGGTGGCCGAGGCCGACCTCCTTCAGCGCCGCCTCCGCCCTGGCCCGGACCCCTTTGTCTTTCAGGCCCAGCGCCACGTTGCGCCAGACCTTCTTCCACGGCAGCAGGCGGGCGTCCTGGAACACCACGGCGCGGGTGTCGGGCGTCGTCACGTCCTGGTCGCCGACCGGATCGAGGCCGGCCAGGGTGCGCAGCAGGGTGGTCTTGCCTGAACCGCTGGCGCCCAGCAGGGCGACGAACTCGCCCGGCGCGATCGACAGGTCGAGGCCGTCGATGACCCGGTTGTCGCCGAACTGGCGGACGAAGCCGGTCAGCTTCACGGCGGGGGCGACCGGCGTGGCGATCGGCGCGGGCGTTACGGCGTCGAAGGCGCGGCGGCGGATGCGCGGCTGGACCATGGTCATTGCTCCACGAGGCTGGGCCGCCAGGCCAGAGCGCGGCGCTCCAGCGTGCGGACGAGGGCGTCGGCGCCGAGGCCGAGCAGGGCGTAGACGAGCAGGCAGACGACGATGATGTCGGTCCGCATGAAGTCGCGGGCGTTGTTGATCAGGTGGCCAAGGCCGGCCTGGGCGTTGATCTGCTCGGCCACCACCAGCACCAGCACCGAGACGCCCAGGGCGTAGCGCAGGCCCACGAAGAACGAGGGCAGGGCGCCGGGCAGGATCACCTCGCGCACCAGGCTCCAGCCCGACAGGCCGAAGCTGCGAGCTGCCTCGACCAGCCGCACGTCGATGCCGCGCACCCCGGCGAACAGGTTGAGATAGATCGGGAATGTGGTCGCCACGGCGATCAGCACGATCTTCGGCGTCTCGCCGATGCCGAACCAGACGATGAAGAGAGGGGTCAGGGCCAGGGACGGAATGGTCCGCTTGATCTGCATCAGCGGGTCGATCGCCGTCTCGCCCAGGCGAGACAGCCCCGCCGCCAGGCCCAGGGTGACCGCCACGACGAGGGCGATCGACAGGCCGGCGGCGGCGCGCGCCAGCGACACCAGCAGGTTGGCGGGAAGCTCGCCTGAGGTGGTCAGCGCCCGGAAGGTTTCCGCCACCGTCGAGGGTGCGGCCAGCACGCGCTCGGGGATCACCCCTAGCCGCGATCCCAGTTCCCACAAGGCCAGCAGCAGCACCGGCGACAGCCACCGGGCGCGCGACAGGCGTGGCCATCTGAATGATCTGGCTGAAGAAATTCTATCGGCGATCGCCAAAGACATCGGGTCGCTTCCATCGCTGTGACCGTTGCGGCGGGGGCGCCGTTGCTTCACAGAGATGGACGCTGAATTCCTACTCGATCAATAGACTTATCCTCAGGGGTCTTATTAGAGTTCCTCAAGGGGTCAGACGGGACGCCAGATGCCGACCAACCTTCCGACCGAACTTCTCCGCAGCTTCGTGGCCATCGTCGACAGCGGTTCGATGCTGCGCGCCACCGAGCGCGTCTTCGTCACGCAGTCGGCGCTCAGCCTGCAGATGAAGCGGCTGGAAGAGACCGTTCTGACGCCGCTGTTCCACCGCGAGGGGCGGCGGCTGTCGCTCACTCCGGCGGGCCAGACCCTGCTGGGTCACGCCCGCGATATACTGGCGCTGAACGACCGGGCGGTGGTGGCCCTCACGGGCGACGCCCTGGCCGGGCCGGCGCGGGTGGGGCTGGTGCAGGACTTCGCCGAGACCCTGCTGTCGGGCGTCCTGGCCCGCTTCGCCAAGCTAAACCCCGACACCCAGCTGCAGGTGCGGGTGGCGGGGTCTCCCGAGCTTCTGGAACTGCTGCGCAGCGACCGGCTGGACGTGATCCTGTGCATGGGCGCCTACGACGACCCGGCCGCCGCCCGCACCGTGCCTATGGTCTGGCATGGCGACCCGGATCTCGCCCAGCTAGACGTCCTGCCGGTCGCCATCCTTGAGGCGCCTTGCCGCTTCCGCGACGCGGCCCTGGCGGCGCTGGAGCGGGAAGGGCGGCCCTACCGCGTGGCGCTGGAGACGCCCAGCCTGTCGGCCCTGCGCGCGGCGGTGCAGTCGGGCCTGGCAGTCACCTGCCGCACCAGCCTGTTCCGCCCCGACGCCCAGCCGATCGCCGACGCCGCTCTGCCCAGTCTGCCCAAGGTGGCCTATGTGCGCCGCACCGGTCCGGCCCCGCATCCGTCGATCGGCAAGCTGTCGGAACTGATCCACACGGCGGCGCTGGAGCTCTAGGGGCGCCGCGTCGCGCCGAGCACGGCCTGCGCCACCAGCGCCGCCTGGCCGCGGATGTCGGGTACGGCGTTGATTTCCCACCAGGCGCCGCGCGTGATCGGTCCGACCGCGAAGAGGGTCGGCGTCGCCGAGCCCGACACGTCGCGCAGGCGGTTGCCGGCGTCCACGTCGAGCCCCAGGCGCAGCGGATCGGGGCGGGCCAGGCCTCTACGGATCAGGTCCAGCACCAGCGGATCGTCCGATCGGGTGACGTCTCCTGTGGGGCCGGTGGCGTTGATCACCGCCGTGACCGAGAAGGGCTGCGAGCCGACCTCGCCGCGCGGCCGCCAGGCGCCGTCGACCCGCCCGTCCTCGGCTTCGGCCAGCCGCACGATCTTGCCGGCGGCCACCGTCAGGCGGCCCGTCCGGCGCAGGTCGGCGACGCGGCTCGCCACCTCCGGCGACAGGCGGTGGCGGTGCACGTCCCAGAACGGCCGGGCGTGGCGCAGGAAGGCCTGCTTGCGGGCCACGCTCCAGCCGCGCCACAGGTCCTGGGTCGCCGGACGCAGGGCGTCGACGGCGGTGCGCCAGCCGTGCACGGCCGCCGTGCGGCGCAGCCAGGCCAGGGCGGCCAGCGGAGGAATGTCGGGGGCCGGCGGCGAGGGCGGCCGGGCCGGCGGCTCGCCCTGGTGCTCCCGGGGCGTCAGGCCACGGCGCGACAGGGCGATGATCTTGCGGCCGGGCATGGCGTCCTCGAGGCTCAGCGCCACGTCGACCATGGTCAAACCCGTGCCCAGCAGCAGCACCGGCCCGTTCGGCAGGCGCGCCGGGTCCCAGCGCCAGGGATCGGCGACATAGGCGCGCGAGGCGGCCAGGGCCTCGTCCACGCCCGCTGGCCGGCAGGGCGGGGGATTGCCGAGCGCCAGCACGACGGCGTCGGCCAGGATCGGACGGCCCATGGCGGTGGTCAGCCGCCAGCCGTCGCCGCCCGGTTCCAGTCCGACGACCGCGTCGGGGGCGACCACCAGCCGGCCCGCGCCCTCCGGCCCCTCGACGATCCCGGCCAGCAGGCCCTGCAGGTAGCGTCCATAGTCGCCGCGCGTGGCGAAGTCGCCTGGACCGACGTCCACTCCCAGGTCCCGCATCCACGCCACGAAGTCGTCCGGTTGGTCGGGCCAGGCGCTCATGTTGCCGGCGCGGACGTTCAGGCGGTGGCTGGGGTTGTGGCTGGCGTAGGCCGCGCCCAGGCCCACCGGCGTGTTGCGCTCCAGCAGGATCACGCGCACGGCCGCTCCGTCCCGCAGCAGTTGGAGGGCCGTCGTCACGCCGCTGAAACCGGCGCCGACCACGGCGATCACGGGCGTTGAAGGCGAGGCCATGGTCAGAAAACTCTATTAACTCGATAGGAGTTTATTCGGCGATCGTCGGGCGCGGCGCAAGCCGTCTGTCGAGGATGGCTCATCCTGGTCATTCACGCCGCTGAAATATGCGCGCCGCCAATGCCGACTATTGCCGCTCGCGATATATAAATCTCTGAATTCTTTCTGAGAAATACTCGTTCGCGCTGTCTGGGAGCGCTGGCCATGTTCGCCTCCGCCGACCTCGTCGTGTCGGCTGCAAGGAGGTTCCCATGAGCGCCGTCCTCGACCAGGTCCGTGAGGCCCTGGGCCTGACCGTCACGCCCGTCAGCCCGACCATCGGCGCCGAAGTCGCCGGGATCGACCTGCGCCAGACCCTTTCGCGCGAGCAGCGCGACGCCCTCAAGGCCCTGCTGCTCGACCGCAAGGTCCTGTTCTTCCGCGACCAGGACATCACCCGCGACCAGCAGCTGGCCTTCGCCGCCAACTTCGGCGAGGTCTACGCCCACCCGACCGGCGGCGTCGAAACCCATCGCGCGGTGCAGCCGATCTCGGCCGAGGCCTTCAAGAAGTACGACATCCGCGAGAACCACTGGCACACCGACACCAGCTGGCGGGTCAATCCGTCGTTCGGCGCGGTGCTGAAGGCCGTGCACATCCCCGAGGTCGGGGGCGACACCATCTGGGCCGACGGCCACGCGATCTGGAAGGGGCTGCCCGACGACCTGAAGGCCGCCGTCGACGAGCTCTACGTCGTCCACGACTACCAGGACGCCCTGCACCGCTCGGGCGAGCGCTATCCGCTGACCGCGCACCCGGCCATCCGCACCCATCCGGAGACGGGGCAGGAAATCTTCTGGATCAACTTCAGCCTCAAGTCGCGCTTCGTCGATCTGGCGCCCGAGGAGAGCAAGGCCCTGCTGGCCCGCCTCTACGACGAGGTGAAGAAGCCCGAGCACCACGCCCGCTTCCGCTGGCGGAAGAACTCAGTGGCCCTGTGGGACAACCGCGCGGGCCTGCACTACGCCGTGCGCGACTACGGCGACTTCCCGCGGGTGATGGAGCGGGTGCTGATCGGCTCCGACGACGTGCCGTACCGCGAGCGCAAGAGCGCCTGACCCTTAAGGCGGCGCGGCCCGCCGAGCCGCGCCGCCGACCTTCCGATCTTCGAGACCAAGAACGACGCCGGGCCGACGCGCCCCGCGCGGGGGATAGACTTTTGACCTTTGTTTGCTTGCCCAAGTCCCTGAAGCGCTCGGCCCTCGTTGGGCTGCTGCTGACCTGCGCCTCGGGCGCGGCCCTGGCCGCCGAGCCCATTCCGACGGCGGACGCTGCCGCCGACTCCGTGGACGGCGTCGTCGTCACCGGCGTGCGCGGCGTGCGCCGCACCGTCGCCGACAGCCCCGCGCCCATCGACGTCATCTCGTCCGAGCAACTGACCGCTACCGGCAAGACCGGCCTCAAGGAAGTGCTCAACACCCTGATCCCGTCGTTCAACCTGCCCGGCGTCAACGGCGGCGGCACCTCGTGGACGGTGCGGGCCATCACCCTGCGCGGCCTCAACGGCGACCAGGCCTTGTTCCTGGTCAACGGCAAGCGCCGTCACACCACCTCGCTGATCAACAACCTGGCCCGGGTCGGCCGGGGCGGCGTGCCGGTCGATCTCGACCTGATCCCGGCTTCGGCGATCGAGCGGATCGAGGTGCTGCGCGACGGGGCCTCGGCCCAGTACGGCTCGGACGCCATCGCCGGCGTCGTCAACATCATCCTCAAGAAGGACACGCAAGGCGGGGTCTTCTCCTACACCGGCGGCCAGAACTACCTGGGCGACGGCGACACCCGCGCCGCCAGCCTGAACTTCGGCCGCGCGCTCGGTGACGAAGGCGGCTTCCTGCAGCTGGCGATCAACTGGAAGAACAACGAGGCGGCCTCCCGCGCCGTGCCCTCGCGCGCCCAGTACCTCTACCAGCCCACGGTCGCCACCGTCGGCGGCGTGACCACGGTGACGCCCGACCCGCGCGACGCCACGGCCGACCGTTACTTCTGGGGCGCCAGCTACGGCCCGGGCGAGGAGGACATCATCGCCACGGCCTACAACGCCGAACTGCCCTGGCGCGACCTGACCCTCTATTCCAGCGGCACGCTCAGCCATCGCTCGTCGAAGAAGGTCACCGGCAGCTTCCTGCCCAACCTCGCGCCCGTCACCGGCGTCACCGCCGGCCGGCCGCTGAACCGCAACTCGCTGCCCGAGGTCTATCCCAACGGCTTCAACGCCCTGCGGCGGATCTTCGAGCTCGACTGGCAGACCAGCTTCGGCGCGCGCGGCGAGAAGGCCGGCTGGGCCTGGGACGCCTCGACCACCTTCGCCCAGGACCACGCCCAGCTCGACGGCCAGAACACCCTGAACGCCACCCTGGGTCCCGACAGCCCGACCTACTTCCACCTGTCGACCCACCAGTTCCAGCAATGGACCAACAACCTCGACGTCACCCGCGCGTTCGAGGGCGTGCTGCCCCGGCCGCTGCAGGTGTCGTGGGGCCTGGAGCATCGCTACGAGCGCTTCCTGATCGAGGCCGGCGACGAGGCGTCCTACGTCGTCGGCGACTACGTCATCCCGGCCGGCCAGCCGTTCGCCGGCCTTCGGCCCAATCCCGGCCTGTCGTCCTACGCCGGCACCGCGCCCGAGGACGCCGGCTCGGCCACCCGCCATTCCTACGCCGCCTATCTCGACGTCGGTACCGACCTGACCGAAAACTGGTACGTCGGCGCGGCCGTCCGCCACGAGCGCTTCACCGGCGACGTCGGCGACACGACCAGCGGCAAGCTGACCACCCGCTGGGAGTTCCTGCCCGGCTACGCCCTGCGCGCCACGGTCAGCAACGGCTTCCGCGCCCCGTCGCTGGGCCAGACAGTGTTCGCCACCTCGACCATCTCCGGCAGCCTGTGCCCTGCCGCGCCCAACAACATCTTCCGCGGCGGGGTCTGCACGCCGGGCGAGTACCTGACCTTCCCGACCAAGGTGCTGCGCACCGACACCGCCGAGGCCAAGGCCCTGGGCGCGACGCCGCTCCAGCCCGAGACCTCGACCAACTACAGCTTCGGGATCACCGCCGAGCCGCTGCCGCGCCTGCGCCTGACGCTCGACGCCTACCAGATCGACATCGACGACCGCATCGTCGACACCAGCAACCTCGACCTGTCGGTGACCCAGCTTTCGTCGCAGCCGGCGCTGGCGGGCCTGCTGTCCCGCTTTCCACAGGGCCTGACGGCGACCTACTACACCAACGCCGTCTCGACCCGGACGACGGGCGTCGACTTCGTGGCCGAGTACGGCTTCGACCTGGGCTCGGCCGGCCGCCTGAACCTCAACGCCGCCTACGCCTTCAACAAGACCAAGGTGCGCGAGGTCGCCGAGACGCCTGCGATCCTCAAGGCGGTCAATCCCAACCTCGTTTTGTTCGACCGCCAGAAGATCTCCGACCTGACCGTCGGCACGCCGCGCGAGAAGGTGGTGCTGGGCGCGGTCTGGAGCCGTCAGACGGTCTCGGCCAGCCTGCGGGCCACGCGCTACGGCGAGTATACCGAGGCCGGCACGTCGGCGAGCCTGGATCGCACCTACAGCCCCAAATGGGTCGCCGACCTCGACATCGCCTGGGACGTCCGACCCAACACCAACATCGCGATCGGGGCCAACAACCTGTTCGACCAGTATCCCGACAAGATCGGCATCGTGAACGCCGACCAGGGAACGCTGCAGTACGGCCTGTTCTCGCCCTTCGGCATCACCGGCGGCTACTACTACGCCCGCCTGACCCAACGCTTCTAGGGGGAGGGCGGCATGGACAGACGTCAGCTCGTCATCGGTTTAGGCGCTCTTGCTGGGCTCTCGGCCTGCGGCAAGGGGCAGGCCCAGGCGCCGCTGAAGGTCGGCAGCCAGCGCGGCGGCACCAAGGCGGTGCTGATCGCCTCGGGCGCGCTGGAAGGCGTGCCCTACAAGATCGAATGGAGCGAGTTTCCCGCCGCCCAGCCGCTGCTCGAGGCGCTGGGCGCCGGCGCGGTCGACCTGGGCGAAGCCGGGGACGCGCCGTTCCTGTTCGCCTATGCCAGCGGCGCGAAGATCAAGGCCGTGCAGGCCGGCCGCAGCGGCGGCCGCTCGACCGCGATCCTCGTGCCAAGGGACTCGGCCGTTCGCACGCCCGCTGATCTCAAGGGCAGGAAGGTCGCCACCGGTCGCGGCTCCATCGGCCACTACCTGCTGCTGCGGGTGATCGAGAAGGCGGGCCTGTCACCGACCGAGGTCGAGGTGGTGTTCCTCAGCCCAGGCGACGCCAAGGCCGCCTTCACGGCCGGCTCCATCGACGCCTGGGTGACCTGGGGCTCCTACGTGGCGCTGGCCCGGCTGCACGACAGCGCCAGGGTGCTGGCCGACGGCGACGGCTTCCTGAGCGGCGCTGGCTACGAGGCGGCCAGCGTCAGGGCGATCGAAACCAAGCGGCCCCAGATCGAGGACTTTCTGCGCCGCCTGGCCAAGGCCAGGCGCTGGGCGGCCCAGAACCCCGACGCCTTCGCCGCCGTGCTGTCCAAGGAGACGGGCCTTTCGCTCGACATCGCCCGCTGGACAGTCAGCAACTACAAGCTCCTGCCTACGCCGATCGACGAGACTTCGGTCGCCGAGGCGCGGTCGGTGCTCGACCACTTCCGCGCGGCGGGGGCGATCACCTCGACCCTGGATCCGGCCGGCGCCTTCGATTCCTCTTTCAACGCGGCGGCCGCAGGATGAGCGCCGATTTCGATGCGCCGCACTGGGAGACCGACGTCCTGGTGATCGGCGGCGGCCTGGCCGGCGCCTGGGCCGCCATCGCCGCCGCCCGTGAGGGCGCGCGCGTGATCCTGGCCGACAAGGGCTGGTGCGGAACCAGCGGCGTCACCGCCACGGCCGGTCCTGGCCACTGGTGGGTTCCTCCTGAACACCGCGAGGCCGTCGTCGCCGACCGCCTCGAGCGCTCGCTGGGCCTGGGCGATCCCGACTGGATGGCGCGGATCCTCGACCTCACCTGGACCAGCCTGCCGCAGTTGGCCAGGCACTACGCTTTTTCGACCGACGAGCAGGGGCGCACCCAGTATCGCGGCCTGCGCGGTCCCGAATACATGCGGGCCATGCGCGCCTTCGCCCTCGAGGCGGGCGCGACCATCCTCGACCACCATCCGGCGCTGGAGCTGCTGACCGACGCCGACGGCGTCGTCACCGGGGCGGCGGGCGTTGCTTTGCGCGGCGAGCGCCCGTGGACGATCCGGGCCGGGGCGGTGGTGCTGGCCACGGGCGGCTGCGCCTTCGCCTCGCGCCTGCTGGGCTCGGCGACCAATACCGGCGATGGCCTGCTGATGGGCGTCGAGGCCGGGGCCGACCTCTCGGGCATGGAGTTCGCCAACTACTACACGCCCATGCAGGCGGGCACGAACATGGCCCGCTCGATGAGCTTCGCCTTCGCCCGCTGGTTCGACGAGGCTGACGACGAACTCGACATTCCAGCCGGTCCCGACGTCAGCCCGCACCTGGCCCGCGCCTTGCTGAAGGGGCGGCTCTACTGCCGTCTCGACCGCATCCCGCAAGACATCCGCGAGGCGATGCCGCAGGTCCAGCCCAACTTCGTGCGGCCCTTCGCGCGGATGGGGATCGACGCCTATGCCGAGCGGTTCGAGGTCTCGCTGGTGTCGGAGGGCACGGTGCGCGGGATCGGCGGCCTGCGGATCGCCGGCGCGCTCTGCCAGACCGCCGCGCCAGGCCTGTTCGCCGCCGGCGACGCGACCAGCCGCGAGCTGGTCACCGGCGCGATCTCGGGCGGCGGGGCGGTGAACTCGTCCTGGGCGCTGTCGTCGGGCCAATGGGCCGGGCAGGGCGCGGCGGTCTTCGCCCGCGAGCGCCGAGGCCATGCCGGGCGTCTGCATCACATCGGCCAGGTCGGGCTGCGACCGACCAGCCGGCTGGCGAGCGTGGATCTGCCCGCCGCCGTCCAGGTCGTGCGCGACGAGATGGGGGCCTACGATCGCAACATCTTTCGCACCGGCGCCGGACTGGAAGCCTCGATCGAGGCGCTCGACGGCGCCTGGCGCGAGATCGCCGCCCATGCCGGCGGCTGGGGCAGGGGCTTGCTTCGCGCCCGCGAGGCCTCCGCCCTGGTCGCCGCCGCCCGCTGGAGCAAGGCCTCGGCCCTGCAACGGCGCGAGAGCCGGGGCATGCATCGCCGCGAGGACGCTCCAGGCCTCGACCCGCGCCTGGCCTCGCGCCAGCGCGTCCACGGCCTGGACCGCGTCGTCACGCGTTTCGAGGCGGCCATCCTGGAGGCGGTGGCATGATCGAGGTCGTGATCGACGACCGCTGCGGCGGCTGCGGGTCCTGCGTCGACGTCTGCCCCAGCGACGTTCTGGAACGCGCCGCCAGCGGCAAGGCGGTGATCGCCCGCCAGGCCGACTGCCAGACCTGCTACCTGTGCGAACTCTACTGTCCGGAAGACGCGCTGTTCGTCTGGCCGCAGACCGATCGCATCGCCGGGATAACCGCCGACCAGGCCCTGGCCACCGGCGACGTCGGCGGCTTCCGGCGCGACAGCGGCTGGGACGAGCACGCCGCGACCCACACCAACCAGCACTGGCGCATGGGGGCGATCTTCGAGCGCGCCCGCCTGATGGCGATCGACGACGCCGCCGCCAAAGCCGCTCGAGACGAAAACGGGAGGACCTCATGAGCCATCAGACCCTGCGCGAGCGCCTGGCCGCCCTGCATGCCGAACGGTTGCGCACCTGGGAGCCGGCGGCGCTGAAGATCAACATCGACCAGCGCGCCCGGCTGGTCGAGGCGGCCGAGCCCGACGACTGGGTCAAGGTCGGCGACAGGGTCGATCCCTTCGTGCTGAAGGACGTCGAGGGCGGCGACCTCACCCTGGAGAGCCTGACCGCCAAGGGCCCGGCGGTGCTGGTCTTCTTCCGCTTCGCCGGCTGCCCGGCCTGCAACATCGCCTTGCCCTACTACGAGGAACGGCTGGCCCCGGCCCTTGCGGCTATCGGCGCGACCCTTGTCGCCGTCAGCCCGCAGGTTCCCGAGCGCCTGGGCGAGATCCGGGAAAGGCATGGCCTCGGCTACAAGGTCGCCTCCGACCTGGGCAACGAACTGGGGCGTCGGTTCGGCGTCACCTACACGGCCGACGAGGCCAGCCAGGCCGCCCAGCGCGCCAAGGGGGCGTTCATCGGCGATGTCACCGGCACGGGAACCTGGGAATTGCCCCAGCCGGCCGTGGTGGTCATCGACCGCCAGGGCTTCGTCCGCTTCGCCGACGTCAGTCCCGACTGGCTGGTCCGCACCGAAGCCGAACCGATCATCGCCGCGGTGCGGGCGCTGACGCCGGCGCCGGCGGCGGTTTGAGATCCTCCCCCTGTGGGGGGGAGGATCTATCCGAGCAGATGCTCCCCCTCTGGGGGAGCTGTCGCGGAGCGACTGAGGGGGTGCGCGCCAGCGCGGCTGCCCCTCAGCGGCAGCAGCCCCCACTTGAGCCTGTCCAATTCCCATGCCTACAGTAGGATAACGCCGTTCTCGAAGCGGCGATGTCCCCGGGAGGACGCTATGAACGCCTTGACCCCGATCGCCGCCGGGAGCACGCCCGACTACGCGGGCCTGACGGTCACGCCCGCCGGACCGGTGCTAGGGGCCGAGATCTCCGGGCTCGACCTGACCAGGCCGCTGGAGCCCGAGATCGTCGCGGCCGTCCGCGCGGCCCTGCTGCGCCATAAGGTGGTGTTCTTCCGCGACCAGGACATCAGCCACGAGGACCATGTCCGTTTCGGTCGCTATTTCGGCGATCTGGAGGGCCATCCGGTCACCGCCCACGTGCCGGGCTTCCCCGAGATCCTGCACATCGAGGCGGCCGACGGCATGAAGCTGCGCGAGGCCATCGTCCCGATCGTGCGGGCGGCCAACAAGTGGCACACCGACGTCACCTTCCGCCCCGCGCCGTCGATGGGCGGGGTGCTGCGCGCCCGCACCCTGCCGCCGTCGGGCGGCGACACCCTGTTCGCCGACACCGCCGCCATCTATGCCGACCTGCCGCAGCCCCTGAAGGACAGGCTGGCGGGCCTGCAGGCCGAGCACGACATCCTGCAGAGCTACGGCTACCGCATCGACGAGGCCAAGCGGCAGGAACTGCGCGCGGCCTATCCGCCCCAGGCCCATCCGGTGGTGCGCACCCATCCCGAGACCGGGCAGCCGCACCTCTTCGTCAACAAGGTCTTCACGACGCGGATCCTCGGCCTGCCCGAGGATGAAGCCGCCAGCCTGCTGGCCGAGCTGCTCGACCGGGTGAAGGCGCCCGAATACCAGGTCCGCTTCCGCTGGAGCCCGAACGCCATCGTCTTCTGGGACAATCGCGCCACCCAGCACTACGCCGTGCTCGACTACTGGCCGGTGGAGCGCGTCGTCGAGCGGGTGACGATCAAGGGCGAGGTTCCATATTTCCAAGCCTGATCAGGGCCTTGAGACCATCTCGTTGGATCGCTGGCAGGGGGCTTCGTAAGCAGGCCGGGTCACTTTCAGCCAACGGAACGGCCCGATGTCCCAGCCCCGTCAACTCAAGCTCGGCTTCATCCTGCATGGGGTCGGTCCCGGCTGGGGCGACTGGCGACACCCGGACGCCCACCCCGGCGCCAGCACAGATTTTTCGTTCTACAAGCGCCAGGCCCAGGTCGCCGAGGCCGGCAAGTTCGACTTCCTGTTCGTCGCCGACAGCGTCTACATCACCGAGAAGTCGAGCCCGCACTATCTCAACCGCTTCGAGCCGCTGACCATCCTGTCGGCCCTGGCCGGGGCCACCAGCAACATCGGCCTCGTAGGCACCCTGACGGTCAGCTACAGCGAGCCGTTCAACGTCGCCCGCCAGTTCGCCTCGCTGGACCACATCAGCGGCGGCCGCGCCGGCTGGAACGTCGTCACCTCGTGGCTCGAAGGCAGCGCCGCCAACTACAGCCGCGAGAAGCACTACGCCCACGACGTCCGCTACCGCCTGGCCGGCGAATACCTCGACGTCGTCCAGGGTCTCTGGGACAGCTGGGAGGACGACGCCCTGACATTCGACAAGGCCGGCGGCCAGTTCTTCGATCCAGCCAAGCTTCATGCCCTGAACCACAAGGGCGAGTTCTTCTCGGTGAAGGGGCCGCTGAACATCAGCCGCTCGCCCCAGGGGCAGCCCGTGATCTTCCAGGCCGGCGCCTCCGAGGACGGCAAGGCCTTCGCCGCCCGCCGCGCCGACGCCATCTTCGTCTCGCACGAGGATCTCGACGCCGCCCAGGCCTATTACAAGGACATCAAGACCCGCGCCGTCGGCTTCGGGCGCGACCCTGACCAGCTGCAGGTCCTGCCCGCCGCCCGTCCCGTGGTCGGCAAGACGGCGCAGGAGGCCGAGGCGCTCTACAAGGAGCTGACGCAGCTCGTCTCGCTCGACAACGCCCTGTCGATGCTGGCCCGGCCGTTCAACGAGTACGACTTCTCCCAGCACGATCCGGACGCGCCGTTCCCGCTGGAGGCCGCCGTGTTCGGGGCCAATTCCAACCAGAGCGCGGTGGGTCGCATCGTCGACGCCGTCAAGGCCGGAAACCTGACCCTGCGCGAGACGGCCCTGCGCTTCGCCACCCCGCGCGGCCACTTCGTCGGCGCGCCGGAGCAGGTGGCCGACAGCCTGCAGGCCTGGTTCGAAGGCCGCGCCGCCGACGGCTTCGTGCTGTTCGAAAGCCTGCCGGGCCAGCTGGAGGCCTTCGTCGAACTGGTCGTGCCGATCCTGCAGGCGAGGGGGCTTTTCCGCACCGAGTACGAGGGCGCGACCTTCCGCGAGAACCTGGGCCTCGACGTCCCGGTCAACCGCTACGCCGGCGCCCTGGCCGCCGCCGAGTAGGCTAGAGCGACGCCTCCGCCGCCGACGCGGCGGGGGCGAGGCGCCGATCTTCCGCCTGGCGGGTCTCGGCAGGCCGGCCGGCCCAGTAGTGGTCGTTGCCGCGGAAGGCGCCCTCGATGGCGCGCAGACCGCGCTCGACCTGGACGGACAGGTGGCTGATCAGCCCGTGATGCTTCTCGACCATCGCCAGGTCGCGCGGCGCCCGCTGCATCGCGCTGGCGTAGCGGTGCAGGCTGGACTTCATCTCGCGCATCTCGCGGACGATCCGCGCGATCCGGTCGCGATCGACCTGTCCGAAGTGGCGGGTGCCGTGCAGCCTGTTGCGGGCGCAGGCGGCCAGCCACTGGCCGCGCGTCATGCCGGTCACACGGCATTCTTCGTCCAGCCGCAGTCGGTCGTCCCTTGTCAGCAGCAACGCCACCGAACTCGTCTGGGCCTGGCTGACCGGTTCGGGCGCGGGCCTTGGCGGGGCGGCGATCTCTTCGGACACGCATTTGGCGACGAGGTCGCGCAGCGCCGCCGATCGGCCGCCCCGACACGTCGCGTAGGCGTCGAATTGTTCAGCCAGTTCGTCCGGCAGCTGGAAGCCGAAATGAGTCATCTGTCTGCTGCTTCAAGGTCAGGCGCCGCGATGATTTTTACGCAGCGTAGATGTTTGAAGAAGAGCGCATGGATCGCTCGATTTTATGCATAGGCGGTGTTTGACGATTTTGATAATTACGACTTTGTATCAAATTATTGCTCAGAAAATCTGTCATAAAACTTTGGGGTAACTGTCTTTCCGTGTCTGTAGCCCGCCGATCCAGAGGGCGGGAAGGGCGAGGCTTTTCCATTGGTGGGGACCGGGGGTCTTCGCCGCCCTGATTGCGGCTGCGCCAATGGAGAACCGTCATGAACCGCGTTGGAAACGTTAGCTTGATCGCGCTCGCGCTGAGCGCCTCCCTGGCGCTTGCGGGCTGCGGCGGCGCCGACGGCGTCGCTTCTCCGGGCGAGGGCGGCTTCGGCAACGGGGGCGGCACGAACCCGACCAATCCGACCACCCCGGCGCCGGGCACGCCGGCCGCTGACTGCCCGACCGGCTTCGCCAACGTCGGCACCGTCGCCAACGGCACCCTGCGCAACTGCCAGCTGCCGCAGCTGATCACCGGCAACCTCGTCGTGCCGCTGCGCGCCGGCACCGTCTATTCGGTCAGCGGCCGCGTCGACGTCGGCCAGGACCAGGGCGGCGACCCCAACGCGCCGGTCGCCGGCCGCGCCAAGGGCGTGATCACCGTCGAGGCCGGCGTGAAGGTCTTCGGTTCGGCCGGTCTCGACTACATCGTCGTCAACCGCGGCTCGCAGATCTTCGCCGAGGGCACGGCCACCAACCCGATCGTCTTCACCAGCAAGCAGAGCATCGAAGGCCAGACCGGCGCCGACTCGATCGGCCAGTGGGGCGGTCTCGTCATCCTGGGCCGCGCGCCGATCAGCAACTGTTCGGGCGCCGGCGCCACGCCGGGCACGGCCGGCTGCGAGGCCCAGGTCGAGGGCACCAACGCCTTCTACGGCGGCAGCGGCCTGCAGGATAACAGCGGCGTCATGCGCTACCTGCGCGTCCAGCACTCGGGCTTCGTCATCGTCGCCAACAACGAGCTGAACGGCATCACCCTGGCCGGCGTCGGCTCGGGCACCACCTTCGACCACATCCAGGTGCACAACAGCAGCGACGACGGCATCGAGTTCTTCGGCGGCAACGTCAACGGCAAGTACCTGGTCCTGACCGGCAACGACGACGACAGCATCGACACCGACACGGGCTACAACGGCGCCCTGCAGTTCGGCATCATCGTCCAGCGCGCCAACGGCGGTAACCGCGCCTTCGAGACCAGCAGCGCCGGCACCGCGCCGCGCTCGAACCCGAAGTTCGCCAACTGGACCGTCATCGGCCGCGGCGGCTCGGGCAACGACCTGCTGGTCGCCAACACCTCGACCAACAACGTCTGGGTCAACTCGGTCGTGCAGATGACCGCCAGCACCGCCGGCTGCGTCGACATCGACGACGCCACCACCCAGGTCGCCTTCCACTCGGTGGCCCTGGCCTGCGCCACGCCGTTCACCAACGACACCAACGTCGACGCCACCGCCGTGGCGGCGCTGTTCAACGCCGGCACCAACAACACGTCGAGCCACACCTCGACGCTGACGGGCACCTTCATCAACGGCGCCAACGAGGCGGCCCGCACGCCCTACGCCAACATCACCAGCCTCAGCAGCTTCCTGGTGAACCCCGGCTACATCGGGGCCGTCAAGGACGCCAACGACACCTGGTGGCAGGGCTGGACCTGCGGCCTGACCAGCAGCTCGACCTGCTGATCCGGTTGGGGGCGGCCGCGCGCCGCCCCCGCTTCCCGACGCCCGACAACCAAGGTTCCCGTGATGAACATGCTGTTCCGGCCCCTGAGCGGCCTCCTGCTCGCGACGTCGGCGCTGGTCGCGCCGCAGATCGCCATGGCGCAGACGCCATCCGCCGCCCAGCCGCAGCCGGGCGCAGCCGAAACTCCCGCGCCGCGCCAGTACGCGGCGATGGATCCCGAAGAAACGCCCAACGTGGTCGAGGAAGTCCTCATCCTCGGGCGCAACATTCCCGAGCCGATGCGCACGACCTCGGAGGTCGCCAGCTTCCTGACGCAGGAAGACCTCAAGCGCGCCGGCGACGGCACCGCCGCCGAAGCCCTGACCCGCGTCAGCGGTCTCAGCCTGGTGTCGGGCCGCTTCGTCTACGTGCGCGGCCTGGGCGAGCGCTACTCGTCGGCCCTGCTGAACGGCTCGCCGCTGCCCAGCCCCGAGCCGCTGCAGCGCGTCGTGCCGCTCGACCTGTTCCCCTCGGCCATCCTGGCCGGCGCCACCGTGCAGAAGAGCTTCTCGCCGAACTATCCGGGCGAGTTCGGCGGCGGCGTCATCGACCTGCAGACCGTGGCCATTCCCGACGAGGCCTTTTTCGAGGTCGAGATCGGCGGCGGCGGCAACACCGAGACCACGCTTAACAAGGGCCTGACCTACTACGGTTCGGACACCGACTTCCTGGGCTACGACGACGGCACGCGCAAGAAGCCGCCGGAGCTGCGCGAGGCGCTGGCCACCGGCAAGCGCATCAATTCCAGCAACTTCACGAGCGCCCAGCTGGTGCGCATCGGTTCCAGCCTGGTCAACGCGCCGCTGAACCTGATCCAGACCAAGAACAAGATCCCCGGCAACTTCTCGGCCGACGTCAGCGCCGGTCGCTCGTTCGAGCTGGCCTCGGGCGCGCGGCTGGGCGTCGTCGCCATCGGCGGCTTCGAGAACAGCTGGCGCTCGCGCGAGGGCGTGCAGCAGCAGGGTCTCGAGCAGAACGGCGTGCTGGAGCCCCGCACCAGCTACAACTTCAACAATACCAGCAACAACGTCACCGTGAACGGCCTGGTGGGCCTGGGCCTGGAGTGGGGCGACCACCAGGTGCGGTGGACCAACCTCTACGTCCACAACACCACCAAGTCGGCCCGCCAGCGCGCCGGCGAGGACTACGCCGCCGGCCAGGAAGTGCTGGATTCCTACACCGAGTGGTTCGAGCGGAACCTCTACGACACCCAGCTTTCGGGTAAGCACGAGTTCGGCGACTGGAACTTCGACTGGCGCGGCTCGTACGCCAAGTCCGAGCGCGACGCGCCGTACGAGAAGTTCATCCGCTACCGCCTGGAGAACGGGGTTTACTACCACTCCGCCTCGCAGGAGCAGAACTCCACCAGCTTCAGCACGCTCGACGACACCATGGCCAGCCTCGGCTTCGACGTGGCCTACACCCTGCCTCTGAGCAGCGGCCGCGACGCGAAGTTCAGCGGCGGCTACGCCTATCTGGACAATGAGCGCGACGCCGAACGCCGTGACTTCCGCTACCAGGGCGGCGCCATCCCGCTGGCCATCCAGCGCGAGCGGGTGGACTTCCTGCTGTCGGACTACAACCTCGCCCAGGGCTACCTAACCTTCACCGAGATCACCGGCGGCGACGGCGCGGCGGCCTACGAGGCCGGCCTCAAGGTCCATGCCGGCTATGTCCAGGTGGACGCCGAGTTCCTGCCGCGCCTGCGCACCTCCTTCGGCCTGCGGATCGAGGACGCCGAGCAGACGGTGCAGGTCGTCGACCTGTTCGGCGGCGCGGCGGCGACGCCGACGGCGCTGGAAGAGACATACGTCCTGCCGGCCGCGACCCTGACCTACAACTTCGCCGAGGACATGCAGCTGCGCCTGGGCGCGTCGAAGACCATCGCCCGGCCGCAGTTCCGCGAACTGGCGCCGCAGCAATACTTCGACCCCGACAGCGACCGCCTGTTCATCGGCAACCCCTACCTCACCGACACCGAGCTCCTGAACCTGGACGCCCGCGTCGAGTGGTACTTCGCCGCCAACCAGTACCTTTCGGGCGGGCTGTTCTACAAAGACCTGGATCGTCCGGTGGAGTCGGTGGTCAGCGAGCAGGGCTCGACGATCGTCCAGACCTACGTCAACGCGCCGAAGGCCTCGCTCTACGGCTTCGAGCTGGACTTCAAGAAGCTGTTCGACAGCCCGTTCGAGGGCGCGTTCTTCGGCAGCAAGCGCTGGCTGGTCGGCGCGAACTACACCTTCTCGGACTCGCAGGTGAAGGTGTCGGAGGACGACGTCGTCTACCCGCTGGCCGGGGCCGGCGCGCCGCGCCGCGCGCTCGACTACGTCAAGGACGGCAGCCAGCTGCAGGGCCTCTCGAAGCATCTGGCCAACATCCAGTTCGGCTGGGAGGACGAGGAGAACCGCTCGCAGGCGACGATCCTGGCCACCTACGTCAGCAAGCGGATCTCGGCCCGTGGCCGGCCCGACCAGCCTGACCTGGTGCAGGAGCCGGGCGTGACGGTCGACTTCACCTATCGCAAGGCCTTCGACGTGAGGAACCGCGAGCTGGAGTTCACCTTCAAGGCCCGCAACCTGCTCGGCGAAGACTTCGAGGAATACCAGGTTCTGGGCGGCGGCCGGGTGGACGCCAACACCTACGACCTGGGCCAGACCTTCTCCGTCTCGCTGTCCACGCGGTTCTAGGTCTCTCCAGGGACCGACCACCGCGACCGATCGACGGCGCTCCTCGTCCTGGCGGGCGGGGAGCGCTCGTCGCCGTTGAACTTCCTGACGATCGCCGATGCTCGCAAAGCTGACTGAAACATTCCGCACCCATGGGGCAAGAGCGTTCGTCGCGCTCGAACTCTTGGTGCTGCTCGTCCTGGCGGTGCAGATCGCGCGGCTCGTCTGGATCGTCGCCGCGCCGCCGCCGCCGATCGCGACAAGGGCCGCGCCCGTCCAGAGAGCGGTCGATCCCAAGATTCTCGCCAGCTTCGACGCCTTCGGTTCGGCCGGGGCGTCTTCGCGCGTCGGCGGGGCGGCCAGCGTCGAGGGCTTCCGGCTGTTTGGCGTGCGCCAGACCGACGGCGGCGGCTCGGCGATCATCGCCGGTCCCGACGGCGTCCAGAAATCCTACGCGGTGGGCGAGAGCATCGCCGACGGCGTCACCCTGGCGTCCGTCGCCGCCGACCATGTCGAACTCTCCCGGGCCGGCGCCCGCATGACCCTCTCGTTTCCGGAACGTCCATGACCAAGGCTCTCACGCTGCGCGCGCTCGCCGCGGCCGCCTCGATCGCGCTGGCCCTGCCGTCGGCCGCGCCAGCGCTCGCCCAGACCCAGGTGCTGAACGTCCAGGACGCCGACATCCGCGCCTTCATCCAGGACGTGGCCAAGACCACCAACACCACCTTCGTCATCGATCCCCGCGTCAAGGGCACGGTTTCGGTGACCAGCAACGGTCCGCTGGACCGCCGCGAGCTGTTCGAGCTGTTCCTGGCCACGCTGCGGGCCAACAACCTGGTCGCCACGCCGGCGGGCGGCGGGGTCTACCGCATCGAGCCGTCCGAGAACGCCGCCCGCCAACCCAGCGCCGCCGGCGGCCAGTTCGCCACCGAAGTGTTCCGTCTACGGACGCTCGATCCCGCCACGGCCGCCGACATGCTGAAACCCCTCGTCGGGCCGCAGGGCCAGGTGGTGGCCAACGCCCGGGGCGGCGCGGTGGTGGTGGCCGACTACGCCGACAATGTCCGCCGCATCCGCGCGCTGCTGGCCCAGGTCGACCAGGATCGCGCCGCCGTCCACACCGTCACCCTGACCAACAGCTCGGCGCGCGAGATCGCCCAGGTGGTGGGCGACCTGATCGCCGGGCCAGGCGCGGACGGCAAGGCGGGCAGGGGCGCGGTCACCGTCGTGCCGGTCGAGAGCAGCAACTCGGTGCTGCTGCGCGGCGACCCTGACGCGGTCCAGAAGCTGTTGCCGCTGATCGCCGACCTCGACCGCCGCGCGGAGTCGAGTGACGACGTGCGGGTGGTGTTCCTGCGCCATGCCAACGCCGAGCAGATGCTGCCGGTGCTGCAGCAGCTGGTCGGCCAGTCGCCCTCGACAGTCACGACCGGTTCGAGCCGTACGGCTGGCGGGGCGACGGCGGCGGTCAACGCGACGCCCGCTACGTCGAACGCCACCACCGCCCCGGGGAGCGCCCGCGCCAACGTGGCTCGCTACCCCGGCGCCAACGCCCTGATCATCAACGCCCCGCCGGAACTGCAGCGCACCCTTTCAGAGGTGATCCGCCAGCTGGACGTGCGCCGCGAGCAGGTGCTGGTCGAGGCCATCGTCGTCGAGGTGTCCGACGACGCCGCCAGGCAGCTGGGCGTCCAGCTGCTACTGGGCGGGACGAACGGGACCGTGCCGTTCATGGCCACCAACTACACCAACGCCTCGCCGAGCCTGTTTCCGCTGGCCGGCGCGATCGCGGCGGGCGAACCCAAGGACGGCGACTCCGAGGCCGTGACCTCGATGCGGCAGGCGGCGATCAGCTCGCTGCTCGCCGCCTCGGGCGTCACCGGCGGCGTAGCGGGGCGCAGCGGCGACGTGCTGTTCGGCGCGATCATCAACGCGGTGAAGAAGGACAGCGGCTCCAACCTGCTGTCGACCCCGTCGATCATGACGCTGGACAACGAGGAGGCCCGCATTCTGGTCGGCCAGGAAGTGCCGATCACCACCGGCGAGGTGCTGGGCGACGCCAACTCCAATCCGTTCCGCACCATCCAGCGCCAGAACGTCGGCGTGCAGCTGGAGGTGAAGCCCCAGATCAACGCCGGCGGCGGCATCACCCTGTTCCTGCGCCAGGAGGTCTCCGCGGTGGCGGGGCCCGTCACCGTCGGCTCAAGCGAGCTCGTCATCAACAAGCGCGAGATCGAGACCACGGCCCTGGTCGACGACGGCGACATCGTCGTTCTGGGCGGGCTGCTGGACCAGACCGAGACCTCGTCGGTGCAGAAGGTGCCGGGGCTGGGCAATCTGCCGGGGATCGGTGGCCTGTTCCGCAGCACCGCCCGCGAGCGCGGCAAGACCAACCTGATGGTCTTCATTCGTCCTCGGATCATTCGCACCGTCGACGACGCGCGCGCGGTCACCAATCCCCGCCTGGAGCGCATGCGTCGCGAAAGCGCCCTGACCACGCCAGCCGGCGACAGCTCGCTGGACGCGGTGATCCGCGACTTCCAGCGCGCCTCGCCCGCGGCCCTGCCGCCGCCTCCGGCGCAGCCGCAATGACCGCGCTCGACTACGCCTTCGCCAAGCGCCACGGCCTGGTTCTGCTGTCGCTGGACGAGCATGCGACCATCGGCCTGCGCGAGGGCTTCGATCCCCTGGCCCTGATCGAGGCGCGCCGGGCGCTTGGCGCGCCGCTGAAGCTCCAGATGCTCGCCACCGCCGCCTTCGACCGCAAGTTCTCCGAGGTCTATGCCGGCGCTGGCCTGGCCTCGGCGTCGGGCGACGACTTCGACGGCGCGCTGGGTCACCTGCTGGACGACATGCCCACCGCCGCCGACCTTCTCGATCCGCAGGACGACGCGCCGGTGATCCGCCTGATCAACGGCCTGATCGCCGAGGCCGTGCGCTCGGGCGCTTCGGACATCCATATCGAGCCCTATGAGCAGGCCCTGGTCGTGCGGCTGCGGGTCGACGGCGTGCTGCGTGAGATCCTCAGCCTGTCGCCGCGCATCGCCGCCATGCTGGTCTCGCGCGTCAAGGTGATGGCCAAGCTCGACATCGCCGAGAAGCGCATCCCGCAGGACGGCCGCATCTCGCTGGCCCTGGGCGGCAAGAGCCTGGACGTCCGCGTCTCGACCTTGCCGGCCCGGATGGGCGAGCGGGTGGTGATGCGGATTCTCGACAAGGAGCAGGCGGGCCTGGGCCTGGCCGATCTCGGCATGTCGCCCCGCATGCTCGCCGCACTGGAGGCCGCCCTGCGCGAGCCCAACGGCATCGTGCTGGTCACCGGCCCCACCGGCTCGGGCAAGACCACGACGCTCTATGCCGGCCTTGGGCTGCTCAACGACAAGAGCCGCAACATCCTGACCATCGAGGACCCCGTCGAGTACGCCGTCCACGGTGTCGGCCAGACCCAGGTCAACACCAAGGTCGGCATGACCTTCGCCGCCGGCCTGCGCGCCATCCTGCGCCAGGACCCCGACGTGGTGATGGTCGGCGAAATCCGCGACGCCGAGACCGCCCAGATCGCCGTCCAGGCCAGCCTGACCGGACACCTGGTGCTATCGACCGTGCACACCAACGACGCGGCCGGCGCCGTGGTCCGCCTGCGCGACATGGGCGTGGAGCCATTCCTGCTGGCCTCGACCATGCGCCTGATCATCGCCCAGCGGCTGGTGCGACGCCTGTGCCGCTCGTGCGCGGTCGACGAGCCGGCCGACGCGGCGGCCGCCGCCCTGGTCGAGGTTCCGCTCGGGACGCCGCTGCGCCGTCCCGTCGGCTGCGCCGAGTGCGGCCACACGGGCTTCCAGGGACGGATCGGCGTCTACGAGGCCCTGCGGGTCGACGATGCGGTGCGCCGCCTGATCGGCCAGAACGCCGCCGAGGACGAGATCGCCGCCGCGGGCGTCGAGGTCGCCCTGAAGGACGAGGCCCGCCGCTACGTGCTGGAGGGCCTGACCACGGTCGAAGAGGCGCTGCGGATCACCGGGGCGGGGGCGCGCGATGGCGAGCTTTGACTATGTCGCCCTCGACCTCGCCGGCGCCGCGCGGTCGGGCCGTATCAAGGCCGCCGACGAAGGCGACGCCCGCGCGCAATTGGAGCGCCGTCGCCTCGCGCCGGTGAAGGTCTCGCCCCACGCGCCGGTCGCGGCCAGGGACGGGCAGGGGATGTTCGGCGACCGCCTGGGAGGGCGCGACCGCTCGCTGTTCACCCGCCAGCTGGCGACCCTGGTCGCCGTCTCGACGCTGGAAGAAGCCCTGCGCACCATCGCCCTGCAGGCCGACCGGCCCAAGCTCAAGCGGGTGGTCGAGCAGGTGCACGCCGCCGTGCTGGAGGGGTATCGGCTGTCGGACGCCCTGGGCCGTCCGGCCGGCACCTTCCCGCCGCTCTATCGCGCCATGGTCGCGGCCGGCGAGGCCTCGGGCGCGCTGCCGACAATCCTCGACCGCCTGGCCGACCTGCTGGACCAGCAGCAGAAGGTCGCGGCCAAGATCACCACGGCGCTGGTCTATCCGGCCGTGCTGGCCGCGGTCGCCTGCCTGGTCGTGACCGTGCTGATGGTCTTCGTCATCCCCAAGGTCGTCGAGCAGTTCGACAGCATGGGCCAGACCCTGCCGCTGCTGACCCGTATCGTCATCGGCCTGTCCAGTTTCCTCCAGCACTTCGGCTGGCTGCTCGCCCTGGCCCTTGCCGGCCTGGCCGTCGCCTACTGGCGGGCCCTGCGCAATCGCACCTTCAAGCTGCGCGCCGACCGCTTCTTCCTGGGCCTGCCGTTCGTCGGCCAACTGATCCGCAATGTCCACGCCGCGCGCCTGGCCCGCACCCTGGCGACCATGATCGCCAGCGGCCTGCCGATGCTGGAGGGGCTGGTGCTCACCGCCGGCACGGTCCGCAACGCGGCTCTGCGCGGCGGCATGGACGAGATGATCGCCGGGGTCCGCGAGGGCGGCGCGCTGTCGACCGCCATGCGCCGCGCCGGCGTCTTCCCGCCCGTGCTGGTCTACATGACCGCCAGCGGCGAGAGCAGCGGCCGCGTCGACGCCATGCTGAGCCGGGCCGCCGAGTATCTCGAGCGCGAGTTCGACACCTTCACCGCCACCCTGCTGAGCCTCTTGGAACCGGCGATCATCGTCGTGCTCGGCGGCGTGGTGGCGACCATCGTCCTCTCGATCCTGCTGCCCATCCTGCAGATCAACACCCTGGCCATGAACTAGGAGGCCAAGACCATGCGCGCCCCTGACAAGTCCCGCCGCCGCACGTGCCGAAGCCGCGCCCGCGAGGCCGGCTTCACCCTCGTGGAGATGATGGTCGTCATCGTCATCCTGGGTCTGCTGGCCACCGTCGTGGCGATCAACGTCCTGCCCAGCCAGGACAAGGCCAAGAAGGAGAAGGCCCGCGCCGACGTGGCGGTGCTGGAGCAGGCTCTGGAGGGCTATCGCCTCGACACCTTCGCCTTCCCGCGCACCGAGGACGGCCTTTCGGCCCTGGTGACGCCGCCGGCCAGCCTGGCTCAGCCCGACCGCTACCGGGAGGGCGGCTATGTGCGTCGTCTTCCGAAGGATCCGTGGGGCAATGACTATCAGTATCGCTCGCCGGGCCAGCACGGCGCGATCGACGTCTTCTCGTTCGGCGCCGACGGCCGCGAAGGCGGCGAGGGCAAGGACGCCGATATTGGCAACTGGGGCTGACACGCCGCGCAACGCTGGCAGGCGGCGAGGGGGCTTCACCCTCGTCGAGCTCATGGTCGTTCTCGTGATCATGGGCCTGCTGGCCAGCGCCGTCGTCCTGGCCTTGCCGGACGGCCGCCCGGGCCTGCCGCAGGAGGCCGAACGCTTCGCCGCCAGCCTGCTGCGCGCCCGCGACGAGGCGGTGTTCCGGGGCGAGCGCATCCGCGTGGTGGCGCGGGACGGGGCGTACCGCTTCGAGCGCCGCGCGGGCCGCGACTGGCTTGCGCTGGACGAGCCGCCGTTCCGCGCGGGCGCCTTTGAGGACGGCACGCAGGTCACCGCCGCGCCCGAGGCCGTCGTCGTGTTCGATCCCACCGGCCTGGCCAACCCCACCGAGTTCACCTTCGCGCGCGGGCAGGCGCGCCGCACCGTCGTCGTCGACCTGGCAGGGAACGTCTCGCTCGATGCCTCGCGCGCCTACTGAAGCCGGCTTCACGCTGATCGAGCTGCTGGTCGCCCTGGCGATCTTCAGCCTGGCGGTGCTGGCCCTGCTGAACCTGGCGGGCGAGAACAGTCGCGCGGGCGGGCGGCTGTCCGAGCGCGTCCTGGCCGAGGTGGTGCTCGACAACCGCGCGGTCGAGGCGATGACCAGCGCGACGCCGCTCGCCATCGGTCGCGCCAGCGGGACCGAAACCGCCGGCGGTCGCCGCTGGACCTGGAGCCGCCAGGTCAGCCGCACCGCCGACCCGGCCGTCGTCCGCATCGACATCGTCGTCGCCGCGCCGCGTTCGCGCGCGCCGCTGGCGAGCGCCTCGCTGTTCCGGGGCGCGCGATGAAGGGCTTCACCCTCGTCGAGATGCTGGTGGCGGTGCTGATCTTCGCCCTGATCAGCGCGGCGGGCGTGGCCGTGATGGGCTCGACCCTGGCCAACCAGAGCGCCGTGCGCCTGACGGTCGACCGCCATGCCGAGCTGCAGCGCGCTCGCGCCATTCTCAAGTCCGACCTTTCCCAGGCGGCCGCCCGCCGTACGCGCGGCGAGGACGGCCGGCCGGCCCTGACGGCGTTCGCCGGAGGCGATCCGTGGGGCGGAGGCGGTCCGCTACTGGCGTTCGTCCGGCGCGGCTGGGACAATCCCGACGCCGATCCCCGGGCCTCGCTGCAGTATGTGGAGTACGCCCTGGTCGAGGGCCGTCTGGAGCGCCGCTCGCGCCCGGCGCTGGACGGCGCGCGCCTGGGGCCGCCCCGGGTGCTGCTGCGCGATGTGCGCGATGTTCGGACAGGCTTCCTGTTCAACGGCGCCTGGACGCCGACCTGGAAGGGCAATCCACAGACGGACATCCCGGCCGCCGTCCGCCTCGACATGACGCTGGCCGACCTCGGCCGGGTCGACCAGCTGTTCCTGACCTCGGGAGAGGGGCGATGAGGCGCGGGCGTGAGGACGGCGCGGCCCTGCTGACGGTGCTGCTGATGGTCGCCGTCATCGGCATCATCGCCGTGGGCGTGCTCGAGGACATCCGCTTTGGGATGCGACGGTCGTTCAACGCCCAGATCGGCGGCCAGGCCCGGTGGTACGCCCTGGGCGGCGAGCAGATGGCCCGCGCGCGCATCGACCAGTTGCTGGCGCGCGATCCCGGCAAGACCTCGCTGGAAGGCGACTGGAACGGTCGCTCGGTCGAGTTTCCGGTCGAGGGCGGCGTGATCCAGGCCCGCGTGGGCGACGCCACGGGCTGCTTCAACCTCAACAGCGTGGTCGAGGCCGACCAGGGCGAACCGTTTCGCCGCCGCGAACTGGGCGTGCGCCAGCTGGCCAGCCTGCTCGAACTTCTGGGCGCGCCGAACGGTCCGGACCTGGCCGAAGGCCTCGCCCAATGGATCGACAGCAACGACGTAGGCCCGCCGGGCCTCGAGGACGACGGCTATGCATCGGGCAAGGTCCCGCACCGCACCGCCGGCGGTCCCTTGGCCGAGGTCAGCGAGCTGCGCGCCGTGCGCGGCTTCGACGCCAAGGTCTACGCTCTGCTGCGGCCCTACGTCTGCGCGCTGCCGACCACCGACCTGTCGCCGGTCAACGTCAACACCCTGCCGGAAGGTCGGGCGGTCCTGCTGTCGGCGTTCACCCTGGGCGCCGTGTCGCCGGAGAACGCGCGCCGGGCCATCGCCGGGCGGCCGGCGGGCGGCTGGTCGGACCTGGAGGCGTTCTGGGGGCAGCAGGCCCTGGCCGGCGCGGCGCCGGTCGACGGCGTGCGCGACCAGATCCGCTTCCGCACCCGCTACTTTTCGCTGGAAAGCCGCGTCGGCCTGGCCGGCGGCGAAACCTTCATGACCTCGCTTTTCGAAGCCGGCCCGACGAACCGCGTCCGCCTCGTCGCCCGGCGCTGGACCCTGGAAGAATGACCCGCCTGCTGTTTCTCCCCGACGGGCCCGACGAGGCCCCCGAGATCGTCGAGCCCGGCGTCGCCGGTCCGGTGCGCCGCAAGCTGCTGCCCAGCGAGCAGGCCGGCGGCTCGGCCGTGCTTGTGCTGCCTGGGGCCGAGGCCGTGACCCGCTGGCTCGACCTGCCGGCCGGAAGCGCCGCCCAGGCCCGGGCCGCGGCGGCCTTCAAGGTCGGCGGGGTCGTCGCGTCCGGCGCCGAGGGCCTGCATCTGGCGGTCGGGGAGCGCGACGCCGAGGGGCGCGCCCTGGTGGTCTGGATCGACCGCGAACGGCTGCGTTCGGGCCTGGAGAGCGCCAGGACGCGAGGCGTGATGGTGACGGGCGCGGTGCCCGATTACCTGCTGCTGCCCGGCGACGCCGAAGGGCGCACCGTGCTGGCCTCGTTCGGCGAGCGGCTTGGCGTGCGGGCCGAGGGTCTGGCGTTCGGCGTCGAACCCGAGTTGGCCTCGACGGTCGTCGGCGACCGGCCGCACCGCTATATTCCGGCGTCGGAGCTCGACGCCCTGCTGCTGGCGAGCGCCGAGCGGCCGCCGGTCGACCTGCTGCAAGGCCAGTTCGCGCCCCGGCGCGACGGGCCCGTCTTGCGCTGGAAGCGGCTGGCTGTCCTGGCCGCCGCCGTCGCGATCTCGCCGCTGGTGATGCTGCTGGCCCAGATCGGCAAGGACGGCCTGGAGGCCCGGGCGATCGAGCGTCGGAACACGGTCGCGGCGGTGAAGCTGGTTCCCCAATCGGCCCGCTACGCCGATGCCGCCCGGTTCGCCGTCAATCGCCTTCGGGCGGAGCGCCGCCAAGGGTTCGGCGATCTCGCCGCCGGCTACCTGAACGCCGTGCGCGCGGTGCCGGGCATGCGACTCGACACCTTGGTCCACGGCCAGGACGGCGCCATCCGCTCGTCGGTCTCCTACGCCAACTATTCCGACATGGACCAGTTGCGCGATGCGCTGAGGGCCGGCGGCCTCGACGTCGTCGAGCAGGGTACGGTCACCGAAGGCCAGCGTGTCACCAGCGATCTGATCGTCAGGAGCAAGCCGTGAGCCGCATCATCGAAAGCTGGAACGCCCGGACGCCGCGCGAGCGGATCATGCTGGCGGTGATGGCGGTCGCCGTGCTCGGCGTCGCCGGCTTCTATGGCGTGGCCATGCCGCTCAAGCGCGCCGGCGAGGCCGCGCGCGAACGACTGGTCGAGGCGCGCGGGCTGTCCGTGGCGCTGGCCGCCGCCTCGACCGGCGCCGCGCCGCGCAAGGCCGACGCCCGTCCGGTCGCGGCGATCGTCGAAACCAGCGCCGCCGGCGTCGGCGTGCCGATCGCCCGCAAGCGCCAGGAGGGCGACGGCGCCTTCACGATCTGGATCACCGCCATCGACGCCCGCGTCCTGCTGCCGTGGACCGCGTCGCTGGAGCGCGAGAGCGGTCTGGACGTCGCCGGCTTCACCGCTTCGCGCCTGGACAACGGCCTGGTCGAGGCCGAGGTGACGTTCGCCAGGGTCGCCCGATGAACACGCGGATCATGATCGCCGTGCTGGCTGTGCTGACCGCCGTGATGGTCGCGGCTCTGGCGCCCGTGACCTTGCTGACCGACCCGCTGGCGGATGGCGCGGCCCTGCGGGTCACGCAGGCGTCCGGCACGGTCTGGCGCGGACGCGTGGGCCTGGCGACGGCCCAGGGCAGGCGGCTCGGGACCTTCCAGGTCGGGCTCTCGCCTTTGGCGCTGCTGGCTGGCGACGTCCGCCTGCGCGCCGTCGACAAGGCCGCGGCGCGGGCCTTCGTCCTGCGCTGGGGGCGCGACAGGGGCGTCGACGGGCTGAGCGGTCCGCTGTCGCTCGAGATGGATCGCCTGTCGGGGCGGATCGAGGCCAAGGGCGTCGCCGCCCTGTTCCGGGACGGTCGCTGCAAGCGCGCGGCTGGCGAAATCCGTTTCCGCGCGGCGCAAGATCCGCTTCTCGGCGGCGCGACCTTCGTCGGAAAGCCGGCCTGCGTGGGCGGCGACTGGGTGGCGCGTCTGGTCCCGGCCGGGGGAGGGAGCGACGCGGCGATCATTCTGCGCGCCGACGGCGTCGGTCGCCTGCAGGCCGAGATCGCGGTGGCGACGGCCGATCCGGTGCTGCTCCAGGCCGCGCTCGACCAGGGTTTCTCCCGTGACGCCGCCGGCGTGCGGCGCGTGGTGTCGACCCGGCTGTCAGCCCAGGAAGCCGTGAAGCGGCCCTAGCAGCCAGGTCAGCCAGGCGCCGATCGCCAGGAACACGCCGAACGGCAGCCGCTGGTCCAGCGCCACCTTGCGGCGCAGGATCAGCTGCGCCAGGGCGACGCTGATCCCGGCCAGCCCCGCCCAGACGACGACCGAGGGCAGGGCGGTCCAGCCCGTCCAGGCCCCGATGGCGCCCAGCAGGCGCGGGTCGCCGCCGCCCAGGCCCTGGCGTCCGCGCACCCGCTCGTAGATCCAGGCCAGCAGCCACAGCGCCCCGAAGCCGACGGCCGAGCCCAGCACGGGGGTCCAGACGGATTCGCGCAGCACCAGGATCGAGACGGCGAATCCGGCCGCGCCCAGCGGAAGGGTCAGCATGTCCGGCAGCCAGAAATGCTCGCCGTCGATCGCCGCCAGCAGCAGCAGCCACCAGCCGAAGACGGCCGTGGCCAGAGCCATAGGGCCGGCGAAGGCGGCCGCGCTCCAGGCGCCGATTCCCAGGCACGCCAGCTCGAGCAGCAGATAGCGCCGGGGAATCGCCGCACCGCAGCTGCGGCAGCGTCCGCGCAGCGTCGCGAAGCTGAGGATGGGCAGAAGGTCCAGCGGTCCCAGCTTGCGGCCGCAGCCGTCGCAGGCCGATCGTCCGGCGGCCCAAGGCCTTTCGGCAGGTAGGCGCAGGGTCAGCAGGCCGACGAAGCTGCCCACGAACGGGCCGAGCACGATCGCCGCCAGCGTCCAGAAGATCTCGGAAACCTGCATGGCCGCCGACCTTCCGTACGAGATGTCCGAAGAAGGGAAGGAGTGGTGGATGCTGCAGGGATTGAACCTGCGACCCCCTCGGTGTGAACGAGGCTGAAGCAACCGCCGTTTCCTTGCCAAATATGGCTTTCTACAAGGTTTTGTAGCGAGCGGTCGATCGTTTTGAGGCTCCATTCTGGCAAGTAACTGGCAAGCACCACAGGCTTTGGCGCTCCTACGCTGTGAGTGCATAAGCCTTTGTCTGAAATGGCCGTGGGCGTCGCTGAAAGGCCTAACCTCTAAGCGGCTGCGACGATCAACTCAGTCCAGACAATCAGCTGGTCCTATTTCGGCGGATCGCGAGGTGGCGGAATATCGGGTGGCCGGATCTTGGGCCTCCACGGCGGATCCCAAAGTCCAAGGTCATTAAGTGAAGGGCGATGGTCGGCGCCTTCCTGTGACCGCGGCGACATCTCCTCTGTCGCCCAACCATTGACGCTGGGTTCACCAAGAGCCGGCTGACGCCTGACAAAGGTACGATGCTGCTCGTGCCAATCATCATTCGATCCGCGCCGGGCCGCCTCATAGCTGCAAACTACTCGCACCGCTTCGGCTGGTGAGCAGCGAACATTTCGCACGTGCATTTCGGCAGCACGATTCATGCTCGCGCTATCGCCCACGCCCACAACCTGCACGTCGCCCAGCAAAGCCAGCCCGCTCTCGATCCTGGCAATGGTGTCGATGCTAGGGAGCGAGTCGATCGAAGCACAGCCCGACACGCTCAGCGTCATGATGAACGCCCAGCCGCGCAAAGCCGCCCTCCAGTTCGAAAGCCCGTTTGGCTGCAGACTGATCCGTCTGGACACATCAGCCAAGAGAGTGGTCGGACGTTTCTCCTAGGCAAGAGCTCGGAGGCAGGGGTTCCGCGTCGCAAGCAAGGCGGCGACCGGGACGATTTAAGTCCGACGCTTCGGGTTCTCGTCACATAGCCCGCGGAAGATACCAGCGACGAGGACCAGACCCGGTCGGCGAAGACGGGCTGCGTTGCTTTTCTAGCTGGACGGCGTGTTCGCCGGTACAGTTGGAGAAGCCCGTCTGTTGCGTTCCACTGGTCGGCGTCGGAAGGATGTCAACTCGTGCCTACGACCGAGCGCGTCGATCGATGGACGCCTTCGGATACGCATTCGCACCGACTAGGCCGCCTTTTTTTGCGGAGAGAAGGCTGCACGGGCGTTGGCTTGGTGGTTGGGGCGGTGGTGGCCATAGTGCTTGATCAGCACGTCGGGTGTCATGCCGGTGAAGCCGGCCGCCTCCCAGAGATCGACCTTGCGCTCCATCAGCCAGGTGGCGCAGGTGTGGCGCAGCCAGTGCGGGGTGACCTTGAGCAGCCCCGCGTCCTGAGCGATTGCGTTGAAGCCCTTGTTGATCTTCTCGCCAATCGGCCTGCCGTGGTGATGGATCACATGCGTCAGGGGCTTGCGACGCGCGATCGACGCGGCCTCGTCGAGCGTTTTCCAGCGGCGCATGTGGGCCAGCAGCCGTGGCGGGAGAGTCACGATCGGTCGGCGCTTATTACCCCGCTCGTGCTCGGCCTGCCCTTTGCGAAAGATCATGCCCCGATCCAAGTCTACCCAGGCCTGGTCGGCAGATGGCGACCACAGAAGATCGAGAATCACCGCCGACCGGGTGCCTGTGTAGAGGCCGATCAGGATGAAGCGGGCGATGTGGGCCCGGTTCGCGCGCTGGGAGGCGCCGGTCAGCCGACGCATCACCCCGTCGAGGCCACGCCGGTAACCGCGGGCGGCCAGGAACAGAGCTGCCGCCTGGGGGCGGGTGAGGGCGTCACGCGCGCTCGGGGTTTTCTTGGGCAACCACACCTTGGGGCGGATGGGCAAAGGCGTTTCGGCGTGCCAATAGCCGATCGCCGCTGAAAGGGTTTCAAGTTCCCGGCGCGCGGTCTGGTCGCTGACCAAGCGCTGGGACGGACGCGCGCCCTGGATCGTCTGGCCGGTCCTGTGGGCGACGTATCCCTTGCAGGTCGAGCGCTTGACCTCGTCAACGAACCGTTCACCCCAATAGCCGACGAGCGCCTTGATGAACCCGGCCATGGTCACCGGATCGCCGTCCAGTTCCGGCGCCCTTTCGTCGGCATAAAGGGTCAAGACATCGGCGACCGGCACGCGTTCGATGGCCGCGATCTCCAGCGGCCCCGACACCGGCCGCTGGGGCGGCGGAGCAGGACTCAGCTTCGCCGCGCTCTCGCGGACCGGTTGGCCGGAGAGGTAGCGCGCGAGCGCGCGCTGAGCGTCGCGCAGGCGGTCAGGGCCGCATCCCGTGCTCTTTTGAGTGCGTCCGTCTCGGATGACGTAAACGTCGGGGAGGGCGGCGCCCGAACGGCTGTCGGTGCGGCCGGTGCGCAGGTAGAGGCGGGGACCTTCGGCGATACGGGACACGGGCGGAAAAGCTCCCGGAGCTGGGCTGGCGTGACGAAGAATTTCCCAGCGACCCGGGCCGGGACGAGCTTGCCCTTGGCGATCTCAGTCCGCAGCAAGGCCACCGAGATCGGCAGCTTGCCGGCGAAGACCGCGACCGCTTCATCCAGTCGCATGGGCTCGTCCTCGGCCCAATCCGCTGGGGACGGGCGGGCGATGACCCGATCAAGGGCGGACACGAGATTCACCAGGGATCGGCATCGTCTTGGGAGAGACGTTCCAGGCGAGCCGAGCGGATGGACGGTCCGATGATAAATTTCGCAGCGTGCGAGCCATGGTCCGACTATCGGCCTGGCCGGCGCGCCTTCAACGGGGGGCGAACGTCAAAGAAGCTGCGCGAAAACGACGGCAATAACGCAGTGTTTCGCCGAGCCAATACGAAAGGCATAGCGACCAGGCCACGGGCTTTATCAAGGGTGGGCGTTTGGGGCGTGGCGAGGCGCTGCCCGCCAGCGCGCATGGACCTGCGTCTTCGGGCCATTGTTCCGCTGGCGGCCGGGTCTTTGGGCAGGTGGTCGCGAGAGCTGACCCCCTCCGCTTGCATCTTCCCGGTCTGTCCGACGGGGAGCGGCCCGACGCATGGAGGCGATGATTGCCTTAGGCCATTCGCCAAGCCGGTGCTTCAATTATGCGCAAGGGCCCGGATGATCTCAACAATGTGACGACGTAGCGCCTGCGAGCCGATCTGAGGAAGGAGACCGGCCAATTCAATGCCTTCCGGCGTGGATGCGAACATCTGGGCGGCCTGAGCGCTCCCATCGACAGTCGCCCCGTCCTCGCCAGGCTTGGCGAGGCCCTCGAAGAAAACAGAGACCGGCGTTTTCAGGAACACGGCAATCGCATAGAGCTTGCTGGCGCTGATGCGATTGTCCCCACGCTCGTATTTTTGAATCTGTTGAAAAGACAATCCGACGGCGTCAGCCAGCTTGTCCTGGCTTAACCCGAGGGATTTACGCCTGCGCCTGACGCAGGCGCCGACGTGCACGTCGATTGGATCACCCCCACCAATGTTGCGACGGTTCATGGCTAAAAGCCCATCGTCCGGTCGCATGAGCACGCTCGGGGAGTGTTAAACGCTCAACCTGCCGCTGAGATGCTCATTTCAGCATTTCATATGTGGAGGTTGGCTTGCAGTCGGACAAAGACGGACCGGGGGCTACGCCTGCAGCTACAGAGGGGAATCCGTAAGTGCATGGGAAGCGAGACGATCGCGGTGAATCCCGCTTTAGCCGCTTCAAGCACCACCGCGCCGCCGAACGGCTCAGAAGATCGTCCTGAACGATCTTGGATGACTTCCCGCCATCGCGTTTGGCCTTCTCACGGACGCGCGCCAGATAGCCGATCGTCGAGCTCGCCTGCGACTCGCGGGACGGCGAAAGCCGTCAGGCCATATCGAGCGGTCGTCGAAGCGGCCGATCAATGGCGAAGAGGGCGACCTGGAGAAGGTCCGGGTTCGCCCCTGCGCGGATGATCGGAACGTCGATCAGCACATCAGCGGCGAGAACACCGTCCTGCTCAATGGCTTCGGCTACAGCGACCAGCGGCAAATCTGGAGACACGGCCCTGAGAACGGCGAGCCGGCGCAGATCATCCTCGTAATGGTCGGGCCGCAGGCCAGCGACAACGAAATCCACCTGCGCCAACATGCTGAGCCGACCCAGGTCGGCGTGCTCAGCGTCGACGACGTCCCAACCTCGCGCCTCCAACGCCGCGCGGGTTTCGCCATCACAATGGTCGGTCAATACGCGAACCATCTGTCACCTTAAGCCCTGAGGCTCGACGGGCGGGCCCAGATTTGGCCGTACCGTTCCCCAGGGCAAACCGCAGGACCCGCCAGACGGGTCCTGGCGATCTAGGCTGGTCAGATCGCTGGTCTCGTCTGAAGACGCTGTCTTTTGATTGGCGAACAGGGTGGCGTTGGCCTCGCCCGCTGCGGCGTGAAACCTTCGTCGCAGCCATCGCTTATACCGCCGGAAGACAGACAGGTTGGCGTGAATGACCCCACATTTTGATCTCGCCGCAGTGATCGGACTGGCCGCGGCCCTCTGCTCGATGAGCAGCTTCGTGCCTCAGCTGATCAAGATCTGGCGCGAGGGCGATGCTTCGGCCGTGTCGCTACGCATGTTCGCCCTGACGGTCGCCGGCTTCACGCTCTGGGCGATCTACGGCGTGTTGCGTGGGGGCTGGCCGCTGGTGCTCAGCAACCTCGTCTGCCTGGGGCTGTCGGCGGCGATCTTGGTGTCCAAGACAATCCTGGAGCAGCGGTCAAACTAAGCGCGCCAGGATCTGGCGCGCAGGTCGAAAGCGGTCGCCGGCCGCCTGTGTTCGCAGACAGCGGCCAACACCCGGTAGGACCGCCTAAGCTCTCGGCTCACGCGCATGGGGAGCGTGATCGTCGCGGCCGCAAGGGCGCGTTTTCCGCCCTGGCGGCCGCCAGCTTCGCGAGCATCTCGTCGGTCGTGCGCCGCTCAACGCGTAAACGGAAAGTCAAAGTCGCCGTCATGGAAGGCCCCGGTCCTGATCCGCTGTCTGGACCGGCTTCGCCGCTTCTGAGCTGTCTTTTGGTCGAGAGCGTCCGCCGCCGCGGTCGCGGGCTTGGGAAGGCTGCCCCACGCGCGCGCCTCGACCGCCCCGAAGGCATGGCCAGCCCCTATCCAACGCGCTCATCAGCCAAGTTCGATAATGCGAGAGGCCGTCGCCTTGCCGATAGGACCCGCAACGGAAGCTGCGCTATGACGTTTGTCATTCGGGGCTGCCGAGACGTCCCGCTCGCCGCCACCGGATCAACCTGACATGACGCAACCTCGTTTTCCCATCGCCGCCGGCGGCGATGTCGCCGGACGGCTGGAGGCGGGGACGTGGTTTAAGGCCGATCTTGGCGCTCCGCCGTCGTGGCCTCCAGCGCTTCGCCAGGTCGTCGAAATCGTCTTGAACGCGCCGTTTCCAATGTTCCTCGTCTGGGGACCCGCGCGCGCCATGGTCTACAACGATGCCTATCGCGCGATCTTGGGCGACAAGCATCCGTCCGCTCTCGGCCGGCCCTTCTGGGGCGTGTGGCCTGAAGTGCGTGCGCAGATCGAGCCGGTGATCGAAAAGGCCTTCGCGGGCCAAGCCAGCTTCTTTGAGGATCTGCAGGTAAGCCTACACCGGGGCGGACGTGCCGAACCGGCGTGGTTCACCTTCTCCTACAGCCCGATCCCCGCCGAGGGCGCCGTTCCGGGTGTCCTCTGCGTCTGCGTCGAAACGACCCTGGGCGCGCGCGAGCGCGCCGCCCGGCAGGAGAACGAGGAGACGCTTCTCTTCCTTGATCGGTTGACGCGCGCGGTCACGGGCCTGGGCGGCGCCGATGCGGTGATGACCGCCACCACGCGGCTGCTTGGCGAACATCTGGGCGTGGCGATCTGCGCCTATGCAGACATGGACGAGGACCAGGACGGTTTTACCATTCGCGGCGACTGGTCGGCTCCGGGCTCGCCGTCGATCGTGGGGCGCTACCGGCTCGCCGATTTCGGCCGTATGGCCGTGGATAACCTGTCGCGCGGGCAGCCCCTCGTCATCAACGACAACCGCACCGAGATCGCGCCGCACGAGGCGGCCACCTTCCAGGCGATCGGCATCGGCTCGACGATCTGCATGCCGCTGATCCGCGAGGGCAGGCTTCGAGCGCTGATGGCGGTCCACCATGTCGGTCCGCATGTCTGGACCGCTCGCGAACTGGCGCTGGTGCGCGAGGTCACCGAACGGTCATGGGCCGTCATCGAGCGCGTCGGCGCCGAGGCCGAGCTGCGACAGAGCGAGGCGGAGCTCAGGCGCATCACCGACGCGGCGCCTTTGCTGATTTCCTATGTCGACGCCGGCCAGCGCTATGGCTTCGTCAACCAGACCTACGAGGCCTGGTTTGGCCAGTCCCGCGACGCGATCCTAGGCCGAACGGTGGCTGAAGTGCTCGGCGAAGTGGCCTACGACGGCGTTCGGCCAAGCCTTCAGCGGGCCCTGGCGGGCGAACGCGTCTCATTCGAAAGCCAGATGGCCTATCCAGATGGGGAGGCTCGCGACATCCAGATCGACTATGTGCCCCGACGCGAGCCGTCGGGCGCGGTCGTTGGCGTCTACGCCATCGTCACCGACATCACCAAGCGCCTCTCCGCAGAGCGAGCCCTGCTGGAGAGCGAGACGCGCCTGCGGCTGGCGACCGAGAACGCCGAGGTCGGTCTTTGGGACGTTGAGGGAGGCGACGGCGCTCTTTACTGGGACGACCGCGTTCGCGCGATGTTCGGCGTGGTCGCGGGCGCGCCCGTGACCATGCGTGATTTTTACGAGGGCCTGCACGCGGACGACGGCGAGGCGACGGCCAAGGCCTACGCCGCCGCGGCGGACCCCGAGCAGCGCGCGCTCTACGATGTCGAGTACCGCACGATCGGGGCCAGCGATGGCGTCGAGCGCTGGGTGGCGGCCAAGGGACGCGGATTGTTTGACGCCGGGGGGCGCTGCGTTCGCCTCACGGGCACGGCTATCGACATCAGCGCCCGCAAACATGCGGAAGAGGCGCGCGACCTCTTGATGCGCGAGGTCGACCACCGGGCGCGCAACTCGCTGGCGGTCATCCAGTCCGTCGTCAAGCTGACCGACGCCACCGATCCGAAGGCGTTCAAGCGAGCGCTGCACGGGCGGATAGAGGCTATGGCGCGGGCCCAGAGCACCTTGGCTGAAAACCGCTGGCAGGCGGGCCTGATCGGCGAGGTCGTCCGCAACGAGCTGTTGAGTTCGGTCGCTTCGGCCTCCCGGCTGCGCCTGTCCGGTGATCCCATCGTGATAACGGCCGACAAGGTGCAGCCACTAAGCATGATCCTTCACGAGCTGGCGACGAACGCGACCAAGTACGGGGCGCTGGCAACGGCCGAAGGCGTCGTCGACGTCCGCTGGTTCGGGACCGCCTTGGGATGGTCGCTCAGCTGGCAGGAGCGGGGCGGGCCGCCGGTGACGGCGCCCGACCGCAAGGGCTTTGGTTCGCGCCTGATGCACAGCCTCGCGCGGCAACTGAACGGGGAGATCGTTTCCGATTGGACGCGCGCTGGCCTCACGGCGGACCTGCGCGTTGGCGAGTTGTCGCCCAGCGTCACGGAAGCTGATCGAAAGCCCGCGCCGGGCGCCTAGCGCGTGGCATGGGGCGGAGGCGACGACCTTTCGGTCGGCGGGTCGCCTTGACGAGCCCGGCCCCGCAGCAGAGCGGAGCCGACGACAGTGTATGGGCGGCCTTATCAGCCGGGTCCGCGCGTCCGGATCTGACGCATCCCACCGCCAGCTTTGCCATCGGACGGCGACTCGTGACTTGAAGGGCGTCGCAGAGCGCGAGGATCGACCATGACGCCCGAAGAATTCCGAGGACTGATCGACCGGGTCGCGCCGGGCGCTCAGGCCAAGATCGTCCTGGAGACGCTGCGGTTCCGGGTCGGCGGCAAGACCTTCGCGACCTTGAACTGGCCCGAACGCGGCTGGGTTGTGGTCAAGCTTTCTCAAGCCGAGCAGAACCGCGTGGTGGCCTTGTCGGACGCGTTCGTTCGCGAGCCTGGACGCTCGCGCCAGTCGGGTATAACCCGTGTGCGTCTCAAGGGCGTGAACCAAGCGATCCTGGCCGAGGTCTTGGCCTTGGCCTGGCGTGGCGCGTATCAGGGAGCGCCGTTGAACCCGAAAGCCGCGACGGCGAGCTCGACGCTCGACGCGGGATAGGCTGGACTGAGGGCTGGCGGCTCGAAGGGGCTGAAGGCTGGTGTCTGCGACACCCAAATTTTTTGCGGCACAGGGTTTAGCCCTACTCACCGACGCCCACAGCTTGGCCTTTAAGGGTCGGCCGACGACCGTCCGTCGGGGCGATGGCTAGTTGTCGTTCTGCGGTATTTGCTTGTGGACGACCACGACCGTCGCGCCGGCAGCTGCGAGCAGCTCCCATTCCTCCGGCGACAGGAGCTTGGTGGTGTCGATGTGCATGATGATCGCGTCGGTTTTGCCATTTCCGAAGTCGGTCACCATCTGACGAAAGTCTTCTTCCACGCTCACGCAAAGTCCTCCCTGGCGTCCCGAGGTCGCATGACGTCGCCCGGTGGTCTCGCCACACGTTGGAGAGTAGCTGACCCGATTGGCGCCGCCCAGAAGGGCAGCCGCCCGCGCGCAATGCGGGGCGTCATGTGGCATGAGCGCTCTTGGCCGCCAGCGTGGGTGGGAGACTAGCCCTGCGCGTTTGACCCGAGCGCATGTCACGGCGGTCAGCGCTAGAGCGCTTGGCGCAGGGCTTCGCAGCGGGCCTTCAGCGTTCCGACAGGCGGCCGGGTATCGACCCACCGGTTGAACTCCAAGATCGCGGCCTCGTCGGTCGCGCTCCAGCCTTCGGCATGGAGCAGCGTGCTGACGATCTTACGCACGCGCTGGCGCGGGTCGGGCGCGGCGGACAGGGAACGGCAGAGCCGGCGCGCGGCGGGCAGGGCTTCAAGCCTGAGCGTCTTCATGGCGCATCGCACATGCGCCATGGAGAGCCGGCGGTAAAGACCCTTGGACTTGGCCTCTGGACCGGCCGGGCAAGCCAGGGCAGCCTGCCAGGCGTTCGGGCAAGCCTGTCCGGCGCAGATCTGGAGGCGGCTGAGCATGGCGCCCGGAGATTATCTTCAGATGGCGCAGGCCTACTGCGAGGCGGCCGAGGCGCTGGCGCTTGCTCGCCAAGCTCATGAAGCGCCGCTCTACATGCTGTCGGCGCACGCGATCGAGCTCGCGCTCAAGAGCGTGCTGCTGTCCCAAGGGGATGACGTGGAGGCGCTCATGGCCTTTGGCCATTCGCTTGATGCCTGCCGTCAGCGGGCCGTCCGACACGGGTTCGGCGCAGCGGCCGCGCCGAGCATAGCCGCGGGTGTCCAGGCGGTCGCCATGGCCCACCACGCCCAGGCTTTCCGCTATCCGCAGGCGCTCGATTGGGAGCCGCCGCCCGTCGAAGACCTGGTGACCATCGCCCGGCGTGTGGTCCTCGCTGCTCAGAACTATTTGGCGGAGCGCGCGGCATGAGGCTGACTGAAGAAGAGTTCTGGCCTACGTCCAAAGCCCGGTCACGCGCAGGCTCTGGTCGATCGGCGAGGACGTGCGCGGGGGGGCGTGCCGACGAGGAGACCATCGCAGCCTGGGAAGCGCTCAGGGAGAGCCTGGTGCGCCTTTCGCGCACGCCCGAACGCGCCACGGCCCGCTTCGAGCCGCAAGATCGCGAGCGCGTTCTGCGGGCCTGGGTCGAAGCTTGGGCGACCAGCTACTGGCCCAACGCCAGCAACAACTCAGTCCTTAGGCGATGCCAAGCTCTGACCTCTTTCGGATCAACGGGCCTTGAAAGGGGCGTCGCTGAAGCGCTGCGCCACGATGCGCCGATTGATCCCGACCTGTTCGACGGGCCTCTGAGCAGACTTTCAAGGGGCGCTTTTCCTGGCCGCTCCCGCGGCCGCGGGCTTGGGGGCGCTGCCCCCGGGCGCGCTACAAGTCGGTTCCGCCCAGCTTCGGGCCGCTCGATCCCTCATCGACCCGCGCGTCGCGCCGCGAGGCCCTGCAGCCGGTTCCCCGCGAACCGACCTTCCGCTTACACCCCCCGGTCTCGCCGACGGGCAGTGGTCAGGCGCAATCCGCGCCTGCCCCAACCCTCGACGGGAGACCCGACATGTCCGATGAGACCCGCGCCGCCGCGATCGCGGCGCTTAACGACAGTCACCGCGCCAGCCCCGGCGCAGCCTGGACCCTGGGGCGGCGCCTTTACGACCTGGGCGAGGCCTTCGTGGCCAAGGCGGTGGCGGCGGTGGTGGGCTTCGACGCCTTCACCGAGGGCGACGACCCCTATGGCGAGCGCGACTTCGGGGCCTTCGACCTGGAGGGCCAGCGGGTGATGTGGAAGATCGACTATTACGACCTCGATCTTTGCGGCGGCTCGCCCGATCCGGCCAACCCGGCCGTGACGCGGCGCGTCCTGACCCTGATCCTCGCCGAGGACTACTGAGCAACCCGCGCGGCGTCGCCCGTGCGCGGCGCCGCGCCCTGGCCAAGGAGGCCAAGATGTCCGATCGATCTTCAGCCACCATCACCATCGGCGGGCGGCTGACCCGCGAAAGCTTCCTGGCGCTGGCCCAGGCCATCGCCGACGAGGGGCTGTCGGCCGACTGGGACGGTCCCTGGTTCACGCCCGCCGACGCGGTGGTGGGCCAGCCCCTGCGGCTGAAGGCCCGCGAGGTGGCGGGAGGGACCTTCGACGAGCTGGAGGCGTGGTGCCAGGACAACGGCCTGCCGTTCGTGCGCTGGTGCGGCGGCTATCCGGGCTCCTGGTCGCCCGAGCGCGTGGTCTTCAGCGGTGAGGGCGAGCCTGCCCGCTATCTCGCCGACGAGGACGACGAGGTTCTGCTCGACGCCTTCACCGTGCGGGAGCTGGGGTCCATGGCCGCGATCGAGGCATATTTCGCGGACGCGGCCTTCATGGTCCCGCCGCTGGTGATCCTGGACGACGGCGGCGGCGGGGACCGATAGGACCCGGCGCGTCCGGCCTGCGGCGGCAGCGCCTGCCGCAATGCTGTTTACAAAAGGCTGGGCCGCCAGCGCGCGAAGGGCGCTGGCCGGGCGGCCGATCCTTTGGGGATCGGCCGCCTTCGAAGGACCGACGGGCTGATGCGTCGCTGGTCGGTCGGGCGGGGAAGGCGTAGAATCTTGGGCGGGCCAACCTTTGGAGAGGACGATGGACGGCGCTTTGGGTGCGATCCTTTTCGCTCTGGCCGTGGCGCTAACCCATTGGGTTCGGCGCCGACGGTTTTACCGCCGCAACGGCGCTGGGCTGGAGGTCTTCGCCAACTATGGCGACGCCGTCGGCCGGCGTGGCCTGGAGCGCTTGGCGCTGCTGGCGGCCGGCCTGGCGGGGGTGTGCGGCCTGGCGCTGGTCGGGCTCTTCGCCGCAAGGCTGCTCTGGCTGGCGGGCTAGGTCTGTCCCTCACGCGGGACTTTGTCCGGCTGCCGCGCTGCATCGCTGCCGGTCTGTAGGGTCGACACGCCCACGCCTTGTACCGATGATGATGGGGCCTCGCCCCGGGCGCCAAGGAACGGTGGCGGCTACGTCGTTATCAGGTCACGGTGGAGCTGTGGCTTGCGCCATGACATGGCGGGCGCCTGGAGTGGGCCAGGCCTCAGCGCTGAACGCGCGGCCATGGTCAAGGTGACGCGCGCGCAGGTGCTTGAAAGCATCGGCGCACGGCGGGCAAGGCCAAGCTGCGGCTTCATCGCCTCTAGGCCGACGTGGCCGGCTGGGACCTCAGCAAACCTTGCCCGCGCGGGGTCGCTGGAGCGACGCGGGCACGGCCTTCGCCGCCCTGGCGATATTCTGCCAAGCCTTCGGGCAGCTTCGTCTTCTCCTGGGCGGATGAGGCCGCGCGAAAGCCGACGCTCCGCGAACTTGCATCGATTGCGGCGAAAAGGTGGCAAAAGCCTTGATGGCCTTGCTACCGTTCGGCCATGAGCGCGTCCGACACCTTCACCTTCGTCTGCCTGGCCGGCAACGAGGTGGCCACAGCCGTCGACATCTAGGTTCTGGATCCGGCCGTCTATCGCCAGCACGCCTTGAAGCTGCTGCGCGACCACGCCAGCGCCCAGAGCGTGGAGATCTGGAAGGATGACGCTGTGATCGACCGGCTAGTCCGGGCCGGGGTCCGCGCGCCGGCCACCCCATTGTCTACGCCAGACTAATCGGGCCTTGACGCACGCGCGGCGCGGGCGGCGACCAGCAACACGCAGACAATCCATAAAACCGCGGCGCCCGCGCCCAGGGCGGCCGCGGGGAAGACCGCGGTCCAGGGTTCGGCTGACGATCACGGTCGCGCCGCCGATGGCCAGGCTGAAGAGCAGCCAACTGGTCGGCGAGCGGTGGAAACGGTCTAGCCTAGGCGGGTCGGCAGGCATCGAAGACCAAAACTCCATGGACGAGACGCCATCAAGGCCAGGCGACGCCATAAGGCAAGCGTCGAACCTCTGACGATCGCGTCGCCACGAGCCCAGCGCTTCCCTCGCAACAAGGCTCGTCGCCCCAGCGAGCTGAACCCACCCTTAGCGGCCGGCCTCGGCCGACGACCGGTCCGAGCCGGGCGACCCGTCGCCGAGGCCGGAGCGCGAGCCTGCGGGTCCGGGCGGCGATCAGAGCCCGGCCCGCGGCGCGGGCCCGGCGCAGCCGCTTGGCGGCGCCCTTGTCGGCGTCCGCTGGCGCGGCCGCGTGGCTTGGGGGCGCTGCCCCCCGGCGCACTTCGCATCGGTTCCGCCCAGCTTCGGGCTCGCCCGAACCTTCATCGAACCGCGCGCAGGGCAGCGAGGCCCTGCAGCCGGTTCCCCGCGAACCGACGCTCCGTTTGCACCCCCCGGTCTCGCCGACGGGCAGGGGTCAGGCGCAACCCGCGCCTGACCCCAACCCTCAACGGGAGACCTCTTATGTCCGTGTCCAGTTCCACCACCCAAGGCCCCGCCGCCGCGCAAGGGACGGCTTCCAAGGCGGTCATCGCCCAAGCCTCGCTTCGGACCGAGCCCTCGATCCTCACCGAGACCGGCCAAGTCTTCACCGGGACCGAGCGCGTCTACCCCCTCAACAAGCTCAAGCGCGACCCAGACAACGTCCGCAAGGCCGGGCACAGCGAGGCGGTGATCGAACGCCGCGCCGCCTCGATCCTGGCCAAGGGCCTGATCCAGTTGCCGGTCGTGCGGCCCGAGCGCCGGGCCGACGGGTCCGAGACCGGTTACGCCCTGGTCACGGCCGGGGAGGGGCGGCGTCTGGCCCTGCGGCTCTTGGCCAAGCGCAGGTTGATCCCCAAGACCGCGCCCGTGCGCTGCCTCGTGGACGAGCGCAATCTCGCCACCGAAGTCAGCCTTGAGGAGAACTACGCCCGAGAACCTCTCCACCCGGCCGACGAGTTCGAAGCCTTCCGCACCCTAGCTGAGGGTGAGGGCCTGGGCGCGGAGACCATCGCGGCCCGGTTCGGGGTCACCCCGGCCGTGGTGCGCGAGCGCCTGCGGCTGGGCGCGGTCCATCCCGATCTCATCCAGCGCTATCGGGACGGCGCGCTGACCCTGGATCAGCTGACCGCCTTCGCGGTCTCGGAGGATCGCGAGCGTCAACTCCAGGTCTGGGAGCTCTTCGCTGACGCCAAGCCCCACCCCACCACCATCCGCCGGGCCATGACCGAAAAGACGGTCCAGGCCACCGACCGCCGCGTGATGTTCGTCGGCATCGAGGCCTATGTCGCGGCGGGCGGCCACGTCATCCGGGACCTCTTCACCGAGGACCACGGCGGCTACCTCTCCGACCCGGCCCTGGTCGATCGGCTGGTGGTCGAAAAGCTCACGGCCATGGTCGAACGCTTCCAGGCGGCCGAGGGCTGGAAGTGGTCGCAAATCCATCTGGACTACCCGCACGGCCATGGTCTGGCGCGGGTCTGGCCCAAGCCCGTCGTGTTGGGCCAGGACAGGCTCGCCGAGCGCGAAGCCTTGACCCAGGAGTATGAGGCGCTGGGCGAGACCTGGGGCGCGGTGGAGGACCTGCCCGCCGAGGTCGAGGCGCGGCTGAGCGCCATCGAGGCCGATCTGGCCCAGGACGTCGTCGAGGCCTACGACCCCGACGATCTGGCTCGCGCAGGGGTTTGGATCGTGCTCGGCTATGACGGCCAGCCGCGCGTCGAACGCGGCCTCGTCCGCCCGAGGACGTGCTTCAGGCTCCGGCCGACGAGACCGGCCCCGACGAGGAAGCCGCCGGAGACGGCGACGGCGACAGCGGCGGGGAGGGTGACGAGGTCGAGGAGGTTGAAGAGACCGGGAGGGGAGCCATGGCGCCGTTGTCGGCCAAGCTCGTCGCCGACCTCACCGCCCATCGCACGGCGGGGCTTCGGCTGGCCCTATCGAACGATCCCGACCTTGCCCTGGTGGCCCTGACCCACGCCCTGGCGCTCTGCGCCTTCCATGGGGCCGGGCGCGCCACCTGCCTGGACATCCGGGCCGGGTCGGCCTTCCTGCCCGACCACGGGGAGGGGGTGAAGACCAGTCCGGCCTACGAGGCCCTGCGAACCCGGCATGACCAATGGGCCAAGCAGGCGCCGTCCGAGCCCGAAGCGATGTGGGACTTCGTGGTCGGCCTGGATGGCGACAGCCGCGCCAGCCTCCTGGCCTACTGCGTCGCGCGCAGCGTCGATGCGGTGCGCGCCTTCAGCGGCTCCAGTCCGCGCCTGGACCATGCCGAGGTTCTGGCCACCGCCACGGACCTGGACATGACGGCGTTCTGGTCGCCGACCCAGGATCGCTACCTTGGCCGCGTCACCAAGGGCCACGTGCTCTCGGCGCTGGCCGAGGCCGTCTCGCCTGACACCGCCAGCCGCCTGTCGGGCCTGAAGAAGGGCGACCTGATCGCGGCGGCCGAGCCTGATCTGGTCAAGGCCCGCTGGCTCCCGGCCTTGCTGCGGACCCGGTCGCTTACCGTGGCGCCCGATCCGGACGGCGATCCGGCGCAGGCTGAAGCGACCAACGGCGTGGACGAGGAGGTTCAGGCCCCGGCCGGGACCGAGCCGCCCGAGGCTGGGTTGCTGGCCGCCGAGTAGGGCGGGGGGGAGCCGGGCGGCTTTGGGCCGCCCGGCCCCTTGTTCACGCCGCATGGCGGCCTTCTTGCGATGTCGGGGAAAGGGGGCTCCCCGCCGCATCGCGACGGAAGGGCTGGCGAGCGGACCGTCAGGCCTCGTCGTCCGGCTCGGCTTGCGGACGCGTGTCGCCATCGCGTTTGACCGGCGGCTCCAGACGACGGCCTTGGCCTCGGAGGACTGGGCGTTGATCGGCCCCGGAAAGCTCGGGTCGTCCAGGCTGACCGATAGGAACACGACGCCGGTGTCGGAAGCGATATCCAAGCTTCTCCGATCCGGCGCCCTCGGCGTAGAGGCGGCAGACGGGCTGGCTACGTCCAGACCGGCCTCGATGCTGCGGTGATCGTCCTTGGGCGGGTTTTGTTCAGCGCTCGACGCCGCCGGCAAGCCGTCCCTGGCGGCACGGACGACGCCCCTGCGGGCCAGGGCGTTCCTGGCGCTCTTCAAACCACGCTCCGCGCAGGCCTCTCCTGGGCTGCAACCGGACCGAGGCGGTGAACGCCGTCAACCTTGGCTTCGGGTTTCTTCCCCGGCGCGCGGGGCGCGCCTTCCTCGCGAGGCAACAAACCCGTCCCCGGCGGTCCTCCGCTCTGCTCCGGGTCCGCGCCGCCTGCGGCGGCGGCGTCCTGCCGACCTTCGCCCGACCCCGGTCTTTGGCGCGCCATCGAGGCCGCGATGAGCGCGGCCCGAAAGAGCGAAAGGAACTTCCCATGGCCCGCATTGGCGCCTTCCGTGCCTCCAAGGACGGCTTCACCGGCAGCATCAAGACGCTGAAGCTCGACGTTCCCAAGGTCGAATTCCGCAGCATCGACGGCGATCCGGCCAAGGACCAGCCCGTCTACCGCCTCTACGCCGAGGGCGCCGAAATCGGCTCGGCGTGGAGATACACCTCCGACAAGGGCGTGGAGTTCCTGTCGGTCAGCCTGGACGACCCCAGCTTCCCCGGTCCGATCAACGCCAAGCTCTTCGCCGCGAAGACCGGCTTCGATCTGGTCTGGACCCGCCCGGTCAAGCGCGACGCCGACAAGCGCCCGCAGGCCGAGCCGGACGACGAGGCCTGACCGGCCGTCCCCAAACCCTCCCCGCCGCCACGCGGCGGGGAGCCCCCTTTCCCCGACATCGCAAGGAGGCCGCCATGCCGCGCGCCCAAAAGACCTCGCGCCCCGTCGCTCGCCAAGACGGCGGCGCCCGCCAAGACCTCTACTCGACCATCACCAACCAGATCCTCGCCGACCTCGCCAAGGGCGTGACCCCCTGGACCAAGCCCTGGGCCGCCGGCCACTGCGCCGGACCCGTCTCCCGGCCCCTGCGCTACAGCTTCGAGCCCTATAGCGGCGTCAACACCCTGGTGCTGTGGGCCACCGCCGCCGAACGCGGCTATGGCGCGCCGATCTGGATGACCTTCCGCCAGGCCCTCGAACTGGGCGGGGCGGTGCGCAAGGGCGAGAAGGGGACCATGGTCGTCTACGCCAACCGCATCACCCGACAGGAGGCCGACGACGCCGGCCAGGACGTCGAGCGTTCGATCCCCTTCCTGAAGGCCTACACGGTGTTCAATATCGAGCAGATCGACGGCCTGCCCGAACGCTTCACCGCCAAGGCCCCCATCCTGACCGAGAGCGAGCGCATCGCCCGCGCCGAGGCCTTCCTGGAGGCCACCGGCGCTGTGGTCATCCATGGCGGCGACGAGGCTTCCTACAATGTCGCCCTGGACCGCATTCGGCTTCCGGCGTTTGCCGCCTTCGCCAGCGCTCATGACTACTACGCCACCCGAGGCCACGAGACCGTCCATTGGACCCGCCATCCCTCGCGGCTGGACCGCGACCTTGGCCGTAAGGCGTGGGGCGATGCGGGCTATGCGCGCGAGGAGCTGGTGGCCGAGCTGGGCGCGGCGTTCCTGTGCGCGCAGCTGGGCGTGACCCTGCGCCAAGGCCAGACCACGCCAGCTATCTCGCCAGCTGGCTGAGCGTGCTGCAAGGCGACAAGCGGGCGATCTTCACCGCCGCCGCCCAAGCCCAGAAGGCGGTCGACTATCTGACCGACCTTCAGCCCAAGACCTGAGGCCTCATTCGGCCTGGCCGGCGGCGAAGGTCTCGTCGCCGGCTTCGTCCTGGTCCCCCTCCCGGTCCCCGACCTGGACATCGTCGTAGAGGTCGTAGCGAAGCGGCGGAAACTGCGCGCCGGGGAGGATCTCGCCGGGCGCCGATTGCGTGCCGGCGAGGTGAACCAGCACCTCGTTCATGCCGCGCGTCAGCGCATGGCTCCAGGCGCGGTGGCCGCTGACCGCCTCGCGGCTGATGTCCTGGGCCAGCTCCAGGCAGAAGATCGTGCGTCCGCCGTCGGGGTCGCGGCGGGCGAAGGCGAAGAGCCCCGCCCCGCGCACGAACCGGCCGTCATGATGATGCAGGCTCATGAAGCTGACCCTGTCGATCACCACCTCGCTGTCGCCCGCCATGCCGGCCTCCCCGATCTCACGATGAGAACAAAAATGGAACATCATCGACGGCGAGTCGAGTCCATCCGCCCGGAGAGGCTGGCGGATGTTCCGTTTCTTTCCCAGGCGGTCTTTTGGTTTGACGGCGTTTTTCGGTGGATTGAGGGCGCAAAGGCGTTGCGCCACAAGGGTTTGGCGCGACCGGACAGGCGTCTCCAACCGCCCGCCAGGCGCCTCTGTCGATGTCCGCGCCTGAAGGCTGATCCCTCGTTCCCCCCACGAGGCCGGCCGGCGGGTCCGGGCCGGCGCCTCCCCCGGCCGGCCCGGACCCGCCATTCCATCCATCGGCGGGCGCCAGTGAGGACTTCACATGTCGATCATCGGTCAGTTCCGCCGCGAGGGCGAAGGCTTCGTCGGCCGCATCAACACCCTGGCCCTCCGCGACGCGGCGGTGAAATTCGTCGCGACGGGGCGCACCAGCGGGCGCGGGCCGGACTTCATCGTCCAACTGGGCGACAGCGAGGTCGGGGCGGCCTGGAAGGCCAACGACGGCGGCGGCGCACTGTTGAACGTCAAGCTGGACGACCCCACCTGGGCCGGTCCGCTTAATGTCAGGCTCATGGCCGCCGAAGGCGGCGTCTTGCCCCTGACCTGGATCCGCCGCGACCCGGAGAAGGCGGCCGACAAGCCGAACTCCGAGGGCCAGGCTCAGGCCTCGCCCTCCGGCGGCTCCTCGTCCTCATCCGGGTCGCCATAGGTCTGCGCGATCGCGCGCTCGATATAGGCCTCGATGCTGGCGTCGCGCCGCTCGAAATACTTGCGGATTTCCTCGCTGATGTGACGGAAGCCCGCCACCAAAAGCTTGGCGGGCACGCTGGCCAGACGCGCCCCGTGCTCGCCATGCAGATCCCGGATCATCACGAAGGCGGCTGTGGCCATCTTGTTGTCCATCAGCAGGATCGGCAGCTCTGGCCAGTTGAACTGTATGCCCAGGTGGATGGCCGTGGGGTCAGTCCGCGTGGCCCGCGCGAACAGCCGCACCTTATTGAAGTCATAGGCGCGTTTTCCGTTGGAGAAGTCCCGATAGGTGCGGATCGAAACCCCCATCCCAGCCGCCACCTCTTCTGGAGACATCCGGCGCTCCTTGACGAGGGACTGGATGATCCTCGCGCGAAGCTGAGACTGTCGCCCGAGCGGCGTCTTCGCAGGCCCGGCCATACGATACTCCAAGTCACCGCAACAACCTTGGGGATAGTAGATAAGCAAAAAACCGGACCGGCAAGTCAGCTTCTGAGATAATTTAGGTTGATGCCGCCATGTGTATCTGAAACTCCGCCCTGAAAATGAACACTGTTACGCGATGGGTATGGTTGCGTAGATTTCGGCAACAAACTGCTGACCTTGCGGCAAGCCTTAAGCTTAACAATTGATGTTCGTTGCCGCCCGACTCGGCGGGACGGGGCAAGGGGCGTCGCCAGGCGCTCTTCATCCACCTCCTGGCCGGTGCATGGTCGACGGCTTGATCCGCCGCCGGAACACTTGGCGTCCCGAAGACGAGGAGGGCGCGCGCCGTGGGCCGAGATCGCGATCCGTTCGACCGCACGTTCGAAACCCTGCGACAGCGCCTGACCCAGCCGGACGCCGTTCGGGGCGCGCCGCTGGCGGTCATTCCCCTGGCCCAGGCGCTGGGCGTCAGCCCGACCCCGGTCCGCGAAGCCCTCGCCAAGCTGTCGGGCGAGGGGCTGGTGGTGCGCACGGCCGGCGGCTACCGGGGCCTGGCGCTCGACAGGGGCAGCCTGGCCGACCGCTACGACCTGGCCGCGATCCTCGCCATCGCGGCCGCCAACGATCGTTGGGTCGAGGACCGGGCAGCGCCAGACCAGGCGGGCGATCCCCTGGCCTTGCTGGCGAGCCTGACGTCAAGCCGGACCCTGGCCAGGGCGCTCTTGAGGGTGAGCGCGCAGCTGGCGCCCTTCGCGCCGGCCGAGGCGGCGCTATTGGGGCGCGCGGACGCAGAAGCGATCATCGCGGCGATCGGGGCCGGGGCGTCCGGCCGACCTCTGGCGACGCTGGCGCGCCGCTATTGCCGTCGCCGCGCCCGGCGCGCCGGCGACATCCTGGCTCGCACCTTGGGGCTCTCCTGACGAGGCGTTCGACGGCCGCAAATATAGATTTGAATATACATCGCGTCGGTCGCCTCCTTGGAACGCCGCAACTTGCGGCTGTCACCAGCCCAAAGGAGGTCATCATGACCCGTTCCAAAATCCGGCTGATCCGCTTCGGCTCCGCCAAGACCCTGACCCAGGCTCACCTGCCCACCGGTGAGCAGGAGTCGTCGGACGTCTCCGACAAGTACGGCATCTAGGCGCCGTACGGGGCGCGCCGCCGTCGCGTCACGGCGCCGGCGGCGCAGTTCGTTCACCTCGCATCAGAAGGACTGTTCCTATGAACAGCAAGGCTTCGTTTCGGCTGATCCGCTTCGGGTCGGCCAAGGCTCTGACCCAGGCGCACCTGCCGTTCGGCGAGCAGGAGAGCATGGACGTCTCCGACTGCTGGGGCGTCTGATCTGGCGGCGACGCCGGCCAGCTTTGAGGGAGTAACGCCATGCAGGCCTGGCTGGCGCCGCACGTTCGCGCGGCGCGCGTCGGCGGCGAGATCGTCCTCCTCGATATCGAGGCCGATGCTTATTTCTGCCTGCTCGACGCCGCCGCGCATTTAACGCTGCAATCCGATGGCGGCGTCCTGGCCGATCCGTCTGCCGCAGCCGATGACCTGATCGAGGCGGGCCTGCTGACCCTGATGGGCGGCGCAAGCATCGCGCCGGTTCGCGCGCGCGCGGTCCATGGCGGTCTTGATCCCGACGACCAGGCGACGCCGGGCCTTAGCGCATCGGCGATCGCCGCAGCGCTGTCGGCCAATCTGACAGCCGCCCGAGCCATCGATCGGCTGAGTTTCGCCGACATTCTCGCCTTGGTGGGAACGGTTGAACCCGCAGCCTTCGCGCCGGCTTCACCCGACTTGCTCAAGGAAAGCCGCCGCTTCGCCGCCATGTCGCCCTGGCTGCCCAGGGCCGGGCTTTGCCTCATGCGCAGTCTCCAACAGCGCCTCTATCTCGCACGCCGCGGCCACGCGACCGCCTGGGTGTTCGGCGTGCGCACCTGGCCCTTCCAGGCCCACTGCTGGCTGCAAGCCGGAGAGGTGGTCTTGGACGACACGCCAGGCCGGGTCGGCGCCTTCACCCCGATCCTGGTGGTGTGACATGCGCGACTATCTGGTCATCGAGACCCAGGCTGGAAGCGACCTTAGCGCCTGGCGCGAGGCGGAGAGCCTCGTCCTTGCGACGGGGGCCTGGAAGAAAGTCGCCGAGCGGCGCTGGTTCTCGGTGTTTCTTGAGCAGGCGCAGCCAGCGACTTACCGACATTTGCCCGGCGTCGGCGGATCCCTCATCGGCGAGGTGTTTGACGTCCAGGCTGCCCGATCCGGGCTTGGGCGGGATCTCGAACTGATGGGCTTTGGGACCGAACCGGAAGGGATCGCCCGGCGTCTGGTCGCGCGGGGCTTTGGGCGGTATGTGGCCATCCTCAACGACGACCATGGCCCTGCCCAGGTCCTGCGCGATCCCCTCGGCGCCATGGACGCCATCGGGTGGCGACGGGGGAGCCTGCGCTTTATCGGGTCGCGCCTTCCCGATCTGCCGGCCTTGTGGCCCGCCGATCTCGAGATCGACTGGGCGCAAGTGGCCACGATCCTGCGTCAGAAGAACCTGGCCAGCCATCTTTGCCCGCTCGTCGGCGTGACGAGCTACCCATCTGGCGTCCTTGCGGGACCAGAAGGCCGTGGGCCCCGCCTCTGGTCACCCGCGAGGCTGGCTGCCGCGCCATGGCGTGACGCGCCGCCCGAGGCGTTGCGGTCCGTGGTCGATGGTGTAGTCGCGGCCTGGTCTTACGGACGCGAGGGCGTCTTCTGCGAAATCTCCGGCGGGCTGGACTCGGCGATCGTCGCTAGCAGCCTGGCCCAGGTCCAGGCTCCTCTGATCTACGGCGTCAATCATACCTTTCCCTTCGCCGAAAGCGATGAGCAGGTCTACGCCCGGGCGGTCGCCGACAGGGTCGGCGTCCCACTGGTGGTGGTCGAACGGGACATGCTCCGCATCGAGCCCGAGAAGCTGGTGGCCGCCGCCGGTGGGCCACGGCCGAACTATCTCGGCGGTGACCCCGACCATGACGCCGACTTGGCCGCGCGCCTTTCCCAGAATGGCGTGGAGGCGATGTTCACGGGGCGGGGCGGGGACGCGATGCTCTATCAGTCGGCTAATCCGGCTCTCGTGCGCGACGTGCTGGCCGGCGCCAGCGCCGGGGGGCGCTTGCGCGGCCTGGAAATCCTGGCGCGCCGTCACGCCACCACGGTCTGGTCAATGCTCAAGCGGGGCCTTGCCAACCAGGATCTGACAGCGGGGCTGGGCGTGCAGCTGTTCCTCTCGCCGGCCGCTGCGGCGCGCCTGCCAGACCTTCATCCCTGGCTGGCCGAGGCGCGGGACCTCAAGCCTGCCAAGCAATTGCAGGTGCTGGCTCTGGTCAACGGGCTTAGCGCGTTTGGTGAGAGTCAGCGCTCACGCTCCGGGCTGGTCATTGATCCGTTGATGAGCCAGCCGGTGGTGGAGTTTTGCCTGTCCCTCGCGGCGGGGCGTCTGGCCGTCGGCGCCAATGATCGTCCATTCGCCCGTTGCGCCTTCGCCGACCGACTGCCGGAGGCCGTTTTCGCGCGGCGCGGTAAGGGCGCTCTTTCAGCCTATTTCGCCCAAAGTCTCGCGCTTAGCCTGGATGCTGTGCGGCCTTATCTGTTGGAAGGCGAATTGGCGGCGGCAGGCTTGCTGGACCTGGCAAGCCTCGACGCCGCCTTGCTCCCCGAGCGTTTGATCTGGACCAACCTCTCGTCGGAGATTTTTATTCTACTGGCCCTGGAGGCCTGGGTCAGGTGCTGGCGAGAGCGCATAGCCCAGGCCTCCGGGCCCACTGACCAGGCGGGGCATTATTGTGTCGGGACGCCTTGATGAGGTCCGATGGTCCGATCGAGCAAGTCGACGACCCGTGCGAAGTAGTCCCTCACGTTCCCGGGAGCATAAAAGCTGTGCCCTTCGCCATGATAGGTGACGAAGATCGCATCCTTGTTCTGGCGATAGAGCGCGCCAAACAGAGTGTAGGCTTGGTCCATTCCCTTGTCGGCGTCGCCATGGAAGATCGCGATGGGCGCCTTGATCCGGTCCACATAGGTGATCGGGCTGTTGCGCGTGTAGAGGTCACGATCTTTCCACGGCGGCGCCCGCAGTCGCGCCTGGCCCGTCTCCTGCCATCCGGTTGTGGCAAAGATCGTCACGCCCGTTTCGGGGGCAAGGTATTGTGCGGGCCCCATGCGGCCATAGAGGGCGGCCAGGTCGAACCCAGCTGCCGTGGTGATCACGGCCTTGAAGCGCGCACTTTGAGTCGCGGCCGCTATGGCGGCATAGCCGCCGTAGCTATGCCCCCAGATCGCCACCCGGTTGGGATCGACAAGGCCCTGACCGGCGGCCGTGTCGACGGGGCTTAAGATCTGGTCGGCCAGTCCGGCCATCGGTTCGCGCCTGTCCAGATAGGGCATGGACGGTAGAATGACCGCGTAGCCCTGGGCGGCCAGCACTTGGGCATTGACCGACGGGCATAAAACCCCCGGCTGCTGGACGCGGGGCGGGGTGTCGTAACTGAATCCGGGATACGGGATCACCACCACTGGCAAGCGCGCCCCAGGCGCGCTGTTGGGCGGGAGGTAGAGCCAGCTGGTCAGGTCCTTGCCGTCCAAGCCTTTGTGCCTAATGGCGATTGGGACCGAGGATTCGACCTTCGCCAGGTCAGCGTTGACGGTGACAAGGGTCTGTTCGGCCGAAGCGGACGGAGCCAGGAGGATGCGTTCAACACCGCGCCTGTCCTTGACCGCGTCAATCGCGCCCAGGGACGTCTGGCCGACAATGCGGCCTTCGGCTGGCGCGGGCGGCAGACGTTGGCCAGGCCAGGGGAGGGTGGGGGACGCCGTTCGAGCCAGCCCCAAGTCGGCGAGCGGGGGCACGTAGTTCTGGGATCCCCGGAAGCCGGCGGGCGGCGTGGCCAGCGACGTGATCGCCGTCTGGGACACGCCCCAGGGACGCGCCTCTCGCGCCGTCACGCGCCAGATCTCGCCCGCCGCCGCGACCGCCCAGGCTCCGTCGTCAGCGCCGATCGCACGGCCCCCCGCCGGAAGCGCAGCCGTGAGATTGACCACGCGAGCGGGCTCGATCCGCCAGTAGTCGGCTCTGCCGCCCGCTGGCTGGGCGTAGACGACGGGCGCGCCGCCGAGCCATCCGCCCAGCGGGACGCCTGCGGTGTCGTATGTCTCGCCGAACACCGGCTTGAGCGCGCCCAGATCGAGCGCGCGGGCCGCACCGTCAACGGACAGACGCCAAAACCGCCCGCCGTCGCGATAGCCCATCTCGCCCTGGCGGGCGTAGACGAGAACCTCGCGGCCGTTCGGCGCCCAGGCCAGGAAGCGATCCATCGGATCGCAGGCCTGGCAAGGTTCGACGGCTCGGCCGCTGTCGAGATCAGCCAGGATGAGGTGATTGCGGTTGGAGCTGGAGGCCGAGGTGGTCGGCTCGGGCAGGTCATACTGGATGGTCTCGCCCTGGACGACGGCGGCAACGGCGCGTCCGTCGGGCGACAGGCTCATGTCTCGGACCTGGCCGGGAACGAGGATGCGGCGGGCGTTTGACCGCAGGTCTATGCTCACGAGACCGATGGCCGGCGCCGTGGGGCTCAGACCGCGAAACTGGCCGCTGCCCATCACCGTTGAGCCGAGCGCTCCCCGCGCCGAGGCCGCGGTCTTCTCAGCGAGACGCTCTTGGCCAAGATAGCCATAGCCGAAAGTAATGTCAGGGGCGTCTGCCGGGCGCGCGGAGACCAACAGTTCCTCTTCGTTGCGCCACAACACGCTAGGACCCCAGGTCTGCTGGCGCGGTGTGACGCCGAGCCAGCGCGCCTGGCCGGTCTCCAGGTCGACCACGCCCAACTCAAAAGCGTGGCCGATCAGCCGGCCCACCGCCAGTTGGCGGCCCTGTGGGGAGACGACCAGGGCGGTGTAGCCAGCGCCATTTGGTAGATCGAGTTTCCGCTCGGCGGCGCCAGCCTTCAGGTCGAAGACCCGAATTCGGCCGAGCCCCAGGTTCATGACGAGATCGAGATCGTAGGTCGGCGCCTTGTTCCAAGGGGCATAGGTCTGGACGACCAGCCAGCGTTGGCTGGGGTCGATCCGCGCCGGGCCCAGTTGCTCCAGGGCCAGAAGGCGATCGACGGTGTAGGGGGCGGCTTGCGCCGCCCCCGGGATGATCAGCACGCAGCCGACCGCAAGCGCCGCGAAGCGTCGCATGGTGAAGTCTCCGATTTTTCGTGGGAATAGGGCCTGGAGCTACCAGGCCTTGGTCAGCTGAAAGCTGACGATGCGGCCGATGGGGTCGGCGTTGGCGGGGTCATACCCGTAGCCGGCCGGATTGTCGTAGAAGGGCGGATCCTGATCAAAGAGGTTCTGGACGGTAAGCGCGACCGAGAGGCCGTCGACGCCGAAGATCCTGCCGCGCAAGCGGGCCTGAAGGTCCGCCGTCGTCCACGGGTGGATACGTCGGCCGGTGTCGGCATAGGTGTCGCCGACATGGTTGAGGCCTACCGTGACGGCGGCCGCACCGTGGGTCCAGGTCGCCGACACACGAAGGCGAAGGTCGGCCGGATACCCTGCCTGGCCCGCCAGCTCGACTTCGGTCGAGGTCGGGGTGAGCTTTCGCTTGTAGTGCTGCAGCCAGGTCAGGCTGCCGTTCAGGTCCAGCGGATCGCCGCGAACGGTCGTGCCGTAGGCGATGGTGGCGTCCATGCCCTGCACCACAAGGCTGCCGGTGTTGACGTTGCGCAGGTCGATCACCGCGCCATAGGTATCGACCGAGTAGGCCGAGGTGCCCGAGGCATGGCTGTCCGCCATGATCGCCTGCACCAGCGCGCGGTCGGCGGCGTTGGAGGCGGGGCTGACGAAGGTGCGGAACGGCGCATACTCCGCCGAGGTCAAGGCCTGGGCGAGCACCACAGGCGAGCCGACCCGATTGGTGAAGTCGGTCCGATAAGCGTTCAGACCGAGGGTCAGGTCCGGCGCCCCTTGCGGCGTGTAGGTCACCCCGGCCGTCCAGGACTTGGCGGTCTCGGGCTTCAGGTCTGGATTGCCGCCGGTATAGACCAAAGAGGCGACCTGCCCGCCATTGTAGCTCACCAGTATCGGCGTGATGGAATAGGGCGCGTTCAGCTCGTAGAGCGCCGGAGCGCGGAACGAGGTCCCATAGGTGGCCTTGAAGGTCAGGTCGTGGCTGGGCGACCAGATCACGCCGACCTTCGGGTTTCGGGTCGAGCCGACATCGTCATAGTCCTCGATCCGGCCCGCCAGCGACAATTCCAACCGCTCGACGAAGGGCAAGGCGTTGTCTGGTCCGACCAACGGTGCGTTCAGTTCGGCGAACAGACTTTTGACATCGCGGCTGAAGGCCCGCGTAACCTTAGCGGTCTGGACGTATCCGGACAGGAAGCGCGCTCCGCCCGTCCGGACTTCCTCGCGGCGGAGTTGACCGCCAACCGCCAGACGAAGCTTGCCGCCCGGCAACTGCAGGAGGGGGCCGTCGAACACCAGATTGACGGACTTCAGCTCGTTGCGGCTCTTGGAAAGATCCCAGCCTGAGAGGATGAAGTCGAGCACCGCCTTGGGGTTGGAATAGCCGGTCCCGACATAGGGATTGAAATAGCCATCGCGGGCCGCGCTAAAACTCGTCAGCGCGCTGTCGGCGCTCAAGCCCGCCGCCTCGGAGAGATAGGTGCTGTTGACCTGGCCGGTGCTGTGGCTGATCCCGATTTCTTGGGCGTAGACACCCGAGAGGTCGGCATTCCACCCGGCGCCGAGCCGGGCCTTCGCGCCGAGCGCCGCGCCCAAGCTTTCGCTGACGCCCCAATTCCGCACGCCGCCAGCCTCGTTTTGGAACGAGTAGGCGATGCGCTCGGACGACTGGCCCGTGGGCGAAACGTAGTACGGATTAGCGGCGGTCAGCACCAGGGTCGCGGTCGAGGCCCCGTTGCGGGCGTCGATCTCGCGATGGGCAAACCGAAAATCGCCGGTCAGTTCCACCGCCCCCACGTCCTGACCGACGGAGACTATGGCGCTGTGCCGCTCCGACTGGGGCAGGATGTCGTAGGTTCCGCGCTGGTTGGTGTAGTTGACGGTGCCCGCAACGAAATCCGCCGCCGTCAGACCCACGCCGTTCTGATTGGCGGGGATCGCATAGGTCGGCACATAGGCCCCTGCCGCATTGAGACGCAGGATGTTGCCTGGGGCGCTGGTGGTGCTTCGCCGATCCGTACCGCCCAGCACTCGCAGGTCGGCATTGCCCGCGTAGGCGCGATCGGCCGCATGCAGGTTTTCATTGCGGGTGTACTCGTAGGCCGCCAGCACGTGGCCACCCGCCCAGGTCTTGCCCAGCGCCTGGCTGGCCAAATAGCGCGAGTAGCCGCCTTGGGTCGCCGCGCCGGCCGACACGCGGCTCTCGCCGCCATCCAGATCAGTCCGCAGGCGAATGTCGACGACGCCGCCCACGGCGTCGGAGCCATAGAGGGCCGAAGCGCCGTCGAGCAGCACCTCAGTCCGGCCCACAGCGGCGAAGGGGATCGAGGAGATGTCGGCAAAGTCGCCGTACACGCCGGCCCCGGCCATGCGCTTGCCGTTGACGAGCACCAGGGTGGCGTCCGCGCCCAGGCCACGCAGATCCACGCCCGTGCCGCGCATCATGTTGGTGCCGTTGGGGTCCGCGCCCGTGGCCAGGCTATCCTCGCTGGCCGTCCCACCGAAGGCCTGGGGCAGGGCGGTTAGCGCTTCGGCGATGCTCGCATAGCCGGCCTGGTCGATGTCTTCGCGGCTGAGCACGACCACCGGCGAGGCGCTGTCCTTGACCCCCCGGATGTGGCTGCCGACGACGATTTCATCGACCAGGGTCGGGTCGCTCTGGGTCACGGCGGCAGGGCTGTCGCTGCTGGTCGGCGGCAAGCCGACGGCCACGGGCGCGCTGACCGGCATGCGCAGGGGACGCAGGACGAGGACGCCCGGTCTGATCTGTTCGACGCTCACGCTGCTGTTCGACAGCAGCTTTTCGACCGCTTCGCGCGCGGTGTAGCGGCCTTGCAGGGCCGGAGCCGACAGCCCGGCGACGAGTTCGCTCTCGAACAGGATCCGCACATTGGTCTGGTTGGCCAGCGCCACCAGGGACTTCTGCATGGGGCCGGCGGGAAGGGCGATCGTCACCGCCATGTCCTGCGCCGACGCGATCGCTGGCGCCGCGGCCGTCGCGACCAGCGCGGCCAAGGATACGCCCGACAACAAACTCACGCTCACTCGCGTCATCTCGACTTTCCCCCGCCACAGGGCGGGCGTGATCGTGAGGATCCGCTGGAAACCGCCGTTGTGCGAAAGGGAGACGTCCGACGCGGCGGAGGAGGATGGCCTTCGTGAAAAAATTATGACGTCAGGAGGCGCTTGTCACCTTGGGTTGCAAGCGCACGTCGCCGTTGGGCAGACGCACGGTCTCCAGGCCATAGAGCGCCGAGACGGCGGCGATGAAGTCGCCGTTCTCGCCCGCCGGGAAGACGCCGCTGACGCGATGGTCCGCCGGAACGCCGTCGGAGAGGAGAATCTTGTCGCGGCTATAGCGATTGAGCTCGGCCACCGCGTCGGCCAGGGTCATGTCCTGGAGCGTCAGATTGCCGGTCGTCCAGCTGGTGGCCGTCGCGACGTCCACCGCCACCGGCTTGGCCGCGGCGGGCGCACGCGTCGCCACCTGGATGGCCTGGCCAGGAGCCAGACGCCAGTGCGCGTTGGGCGCGTCTCGGTCGGTGACTTCTACGCTGCCCTGCGCCAGCACCACATGCACCTCGTCGCCCTGGCGACGGACCTCGAAGCGCGTGCCGAGCGCGCGGACCTGGGTGTCGGCGGCGGCGACGATGAAGGGGCGCGCGGCATTGTGGGCGACCTCGAACAGCGCCTGGCCGCGCAGGAGTTCGATGCGCCGAACCCCAGCGCTGTAGCGCACCCGCACGGCGCTGTCGGTGTTGAGCTGGATGCGCGAACCATCTTCGAGGCGCGCGCTGAAGGTCTCGCCGACCTTGGTCTGGTAGGTGGGCTGGCGGACATAGAAAACGCCGGCGGCCAGGCAGGCCGCGACTGTCACGCCGCCGATAAACAGCAGCCGCAGGCGGGGCCAGGACACCGGCGCGGCGCGCGGTTCGCGCGGCCTGGTCATCGCCTTGTTCACGGCGACCTTCATGTCGGGGTCGTCCGTCAGGGCGAGCATGGACTGGCTGATGTCCTCGATCCGCTCGTAGGCGGCGCGATTGCCGGGCTTGGCCCGCCAACGGGAAAAGGCCTCGAGATCCTCGGTCTCGATGACCGGATCGCTCAAGCGCGTGAACCAATCGGCCGCCTCCTGGGTCGACCGCGGGATCTTCTCGCTACTGTTGGTCATCACACGGGCCGCCCTCGTCCCCCATGGCCGCCGACACCAGCGCGAACGCGCGACGCACCCGATCCTTCACCGTGCCCAGCGGAATACCGCGGAGCTCGACGATGTCGGAGTAGGTCAGGCCTCGCAGCCGGGTCAGCACGAAAACATCGCGCAACTCTGGCGGCAGGGCTAGCACGATCTCTTTCAGCTGCAGCAGTTGTTCCTGCGACGCGGGCGTGGTGCGTGGCGTCAAGGGCTCGCTCTTGGTGGCGTGCGTGCTCTCGCGGCGCTGCCGGCGCATGTGATCCCGCGCGAGGTTGTCGGCGATCGTGAGCAGGAAGGCCTTGTGGTTTGGCGTCTCGCTGCCGCGGGCGGCGGCCCGCAACAGGGCCTCATGCGTAAGGTCCTCGGCCAAGTCGCCATAACGGCGTCGGAGGATCGGGGTGAGCCAGGCGCCGTACCGCCGGAACCACGCTTCGAGCGTGGTCGGGGCGGCGGCGACCGGAGGAGAAAAGCCATCCATGGGGCGGGTCCACCTGTGAACACCCACAGAATCCTACAAGAGAGCGAGTTTTAGAAGATGTATTTTCCGAATTACACATTCTGAAAAGCTGTCTGGTGCCGGGTTGGTCAAGGAAGCTTCGCCCAAGTCGATAGTTGGGCAGGGTGTATGGCGCGGCTTGAAGAGCAGGTTGGTGCGATCGTTCGCCACCATCGCACGCGTGCTGGCCTCACGCAGGCCCAACTTGCTGAGCTGATCGACCGCCAACCCGGCGCGGTCCAGAACATCGAGAATGGGAAAGCCGGTCCAACGTTCGAGACGATCGTTCGGTTAGTGCGCGCGCTCAACATAAATGCGGTCGAACTCTTCCAGCACGGCGACTTCGTCGTGAGTGAATCCGCCAACGATACGCTCGTGGAAATCCTGCAGATCGTCTCCGCGCTGGGCGAGCCCGAGCTCATCGCAGTGAAGGCGTTGATCGAAGCGGGCCTGGACCTGCGGCGCGCCTAGTTTCGCTGAACGGCGCCACAAAGCGCCGGGTACGGACCAGTTGGTTGCCGACCTGATCGCGGATCGTTGCCGTTCTCGCGCGAGATTGCTGCCGTCATCCGTATCGTAAGGGTCCGATTAGCGCCTTTGCGATGCGCGATCCTCTAAGTGCTGTCCGCATGGCCTCATGGCCGCGCCGAACGCCAGTCCTGGCAAGGGTCGGCCGCCCGGCGTGCGCGGGGGCGGGGGCTGGCGCGCGTCTCTTGGCCTGACCGTCCCGTCCTTCTGCTGGGAGTTCCTGCGCCGCAATCCCGATTACCGCGCTGACTACCGCCGGAAGGCCGAGGTGGGCCACCGGCTCGACCGGCGCTGGGGACTGTCGGCCCCGGCTGACCCGGAGCTGGGCGCCGACGAGGCCGGCGTCGTATGGCGCGCCGACGTGGCCCCGGGCCTGGTGGTGCCGCTGGAGCGCGCGTCCTTTGGCCGTCCGCGTGCTTTACCGGCGTCCTTGCGCGAGCCGGTCGAGGGCGAAGACGGGCGCCACATCCGCCTGCCCAGCGGCCTGCAGGTGCAACTGCGCGGCGAAGCGTCGCCCGCCGGACCGTTGCTCGTGGTGTTGGCCTAC